>JBOEHD010000232.1:0-3469 GCA_050633745.1 Acidimicrobiales bacterium | reverse complement strand
TGGTGAGCAGGATCAGCACCGCAACGTGCAGGACGGTGGCGTGAATCTTCCACTTGTGATCGGCTCGCCAGAAGCGGCGAATGCTGAACAGGTTGGCCACGATGGCGATGGTTCCGATGACCAAGCCGACTACCGGCCCGACGCCAGGGGCTAGACCAATCCACGGGGCGACGAACGGCAAGAGCACGTAGGTAAGCGTGCAACGAATCCCGGAGATGATGATGGAGCGGCTGAAGCCTGACTCGGCTTGACCGCTGCCGCCAGGCGGAGTGTCGGCCAGCGTTGTCGACCCGGCGGCGGCTTGATTTGCTGGGCGCTCGCCCCCGGGGTTCGGATTATCTGTGGTGTCCGTCGCAGCCATCGATATCAAGCGTACCCGCTACCGTTAGGCCATGGCCGATCTGCTCGCCCTAACAGCCCAACTAGTTGGTATGCCATCGGTCTCATTCGAAGAGGCCCCGTTCGTCGATTGGTTGGAGTCTCAGCTTGAGAATCTCGATCATCTCGAGGTCACTCGGGTCGGCGACAACCTGGTAGCCAGAACCGATCTTGGGCGCGATAAACGTCTAATCCTGGCCGGACACACCGACACGGTTCCGGTGAACGGCAACGCAGAACCTCGTATCGAGGGCGACACGCTGTGGGGCGTGGGCTCGGCCGACATGAAGGGCGGGTTGGCGGTATTTCTCCACCTGGCTCGAACCGTTGCGGAGCCGACGGTCGATCTGAGCTACGTGTTCTACGCCCGCGAAGAGGTCGCTCAGGAGCACAACGGATTGAACGAGCTGAGCGCCGAGCGCCCCGATCTGTTGGAAGGCGACTGCGCCATTCTCGGCGAACCGACCGCCGGAGCTATCGAGGCCGGCTGCCAGGGGGCGATGCGATTCCAGCTGACGTTGGCTGGAGCGAGGGCCCACACCGCACGACCATGGATGGGCCGCAACGCGGTGCATCGTTTGGCTCCCATTCTGACCCGGTTGGCCGCTTACGAAGCTCGCACCCCGACCATCGACGGTTGCACCTACCGAGAAGCGATCCAGGCCGTTTCAGTCGAGGGTGGCGTCGCCGGAAATGTTGTACCCGATGCGGCGGTGCTGCGTATCCACCATCGTTACGCCCCCGATCGCACACCGGCCGAAGCCGAGGCGTGGGTGCGAGAGTTGCTCGCTCCGGACATCGACGATGGTGACGAGCTGATCGTGGTCGACCAGTCGCCGCCGTGCGCCCCGTCTTTGGTCTACCCGTTGCTGTCCCGGTTGGTGGAAGAGAACGGCCTAGAGGTCCGGGCCAAACTGGGTTGGACCGACGTCGCCCGCTTTGACCAGCTCGGCGTTCCGGCCACAAACTTCGGTCCTGGCGACCCGACCGTGGCTCACAGCGCTGGCGAGTTCCTCGACCGGGCATCGATCGAAACGGTGCACGAGTCCATCCATCGGCTGATCACCCAGTGATCGGCCAGGCCAACCGCCACTGACCCCGAGCAGCAGCACATGAGTCCAACCGACGCATTCGACCAGACCTCACAGCTTCCGCGGCCAAGGCATCGTGAGGGCCGCTCGCTCTCCATGGATGAGGCGATGGCGCTGATCCCCGATGGGTCTCGGGTCTACCTGCCGCCGCTGATGGGCCCGCCGACGGCGTTGCTGGAAGCGATGGCGGCCCAGCACGACCGCTGGACCGATATCGAAACCACCTGCGACTATCTGGCCGAACCGCTGGCGGTCTTCGACTATCCCAACGCCCCGTTTCGACACTTGAGTGTTCAACCGTCGCGAGTTCTGGAGCCCATGGCCGCGGCCGGAGCGCTACGGGTCGTGTCCGGTTGTTCATCGCAGTTCGGCGGCTTCTACGGGCCGGGCGGACCTCTGGCCGTCGATGTTGTTCTGGTTCAGGTCAGCCCACCGGGATCTGACGGCCGCTTCAGCCTCGGGACAAACGGCGGCACGACGCCGGAGCTGGTGCGCTCAGCACCGCTGGTCATCGCCGAGATCAATCCGGCGATGCCCTATACCCGTGGCGTGGTCGAGTGCCACCGCAGCGACTTCGACGCCCTGGTAGAGGTCGAGAGCCACCCGTTGATCGAACTGCCGATCGCTCCCCGAAGTGATACCACCGACAAGATCGGCGCCTATGTCGCGTCGCTCGTGATCGATGGTGCCTCGATCGAATACGGCATCGGCGCCATCCCCGACGCTGCGTTGGCTGCGCTGGTGGGTCACACCGATCTTGGGTTACACAGCGGCATGCTCGGCGATGCGGTGATCGATCTGGTGGAGGCCGGGATCATGAACGGCGCAGCAAAGTCGGTCGACGCCGGGTTCTTGGTCACCAGCGCCCTGGTCGGAACAAAGCGGGTCGCCGATTGGGCCAATGGGCGCGACGACCTGGTCATAGTGGCTTCGAATTACAGCCACGGGGTGCCGGCGTTGTCTCGGCAGGATCGTTTCACCGCCATCAACTCAGCGGTGGAAGTGGCGTTCGACGGCTCGATCAACGCCGAAGTGGCAGGCGGGCGAGTGGTCTCCGGCCCCGGCGGTCAACCGGACTTCGCCGCCGCAGCTGCTATCGCCGCCGACGGGGTCAGTATCGTTGCCCTGCCTGCGACGGCGCGTCGGGGCGAACAATCACGCATTGTGCCAGCCATCGATTCCACCCACCTGGTGACGGTGCCTCACTATCTGGCAGACCGGATCGTTACCGAGTTCGGTATTGCCGAGCTGAAAGGTGTCGATGGGCCGGAGCGGGCCAGCCGACTTCGGGCTATCGCCGACCCTCGCCTGGTGCCGCACTAGCTTCTCAATCTTGTTGATGCAGGTTAAAGGTAAATAGCACGCCCAGATGTGACGTAGTACACTCTGTACACCTACAAAGCTCGCCGTTTTCGGATCCCTGAGCAACAGGTGCCAACAAAAAGGCACCACGTTGCCCGTCTAAGGCTCCGGAGCACTCGGAGGATTCCAATGCGAAAGAATATTCCGCCATCCGCTCTTGCCAGGGACAGCAGGTTCAACCGTCTCGACACCGAAGACCGTCTATCTGACCTTCGAGACACCATGGTCGTCGGCTATGTAGACCCCGACGCTGAAGACGTTGCCGATCGCGCTCGTCGTCGTATGCACGGAATCTTTGTTGGCGAGATCCAAGCGCTTGAAGGTGCTGGCCGCACCGCCTACGACTTCACGACCGAAGAGGTCCCGTACGAGCTGAAGCTCGACATGGCCCGCCAGTGCTGGGACGAAGCCCGACATTGTGAGATCTCGGTCAAGCTGGCCGANNCACATGGGCGGCGAGCTCGGCGAGTACGCCGAGTTCACCACACTGTTCGAGGCCGCTTGCCACGACGATGCAGTCTTCCGTCTGGCTGGCGTTAACCGGGCGCTGGAAGGCCTGGCTATCGACGTGTTCACGCAAATGCGGGAGTTCGGGGAATCCATGGGCGACCCGGTTCTCGAGTACTGCGAGGACTACA
>JBOEHD010000231.1:0-26017 GCA_050633745.1 Acidimicrobiales bacterium | reverse complement strand
TCGAATCGGTCTCGGGCTTCACAACGACCGGCGCAACGGTGCTCGCGGCCGGTGCCGACCCCACCCGCTACGACGCGTCGGACGGCATCCTGTTTTGGAGGGCCATCTCGCAATGGATCGGAGGCATGGGAGTTATCGCTCTGGTGATCGCCGTCCTGCCGACCGTCGGCAGCTGGGGCATGGGCATGATGGCCGCCGAAGCGCCAGGCCCCACAGGGGAGCGGCTTACCCCAAGGGTGAAATCAACCGCCCGCCGACTCTGGGGCGTATACCTGGGGTTCACCGTCATCCTGGCGATCGCCTACCTGTTCGCCGGCATGAACCTCTATGCCGCGGTGACCCACAGCTTCACCACGGTTTCCACCGGCGGATTCTCGCCATACACCGGCTCGATCGCCCACTTCGATTCTCAGGTCATCGAGTGGATAGTCGTCGTCGCCATGTTCGTGGCCGGGACTAGCTTCACCATGCTGTATCGCGTGCTGCGAGGTAAACCGGGGCAGATGCTCCGCTCAGTCGAGTTCCGCACCTACTGCGCAGTGGTGGCGGCCTCAACGCTGTTCATCTTCATGACCGCCGACCCCAACGCCCGCGACATGGACGGGTTCCGCGATTCGACCTTCATGGTGCTCTCGGTGATCTCGACCACCGGCTACGCCACCGTCGACTTTGTCGGTCAGTGGACCGACGCCGCCCACGCCATCTTGCTGGTGCTGATGCCGCTTGGTGCGATGGCAGGCTCGACCGCTGGTGGCGTAAAGATGATCAGGGTGGTTGCCGTCGCCAGCTTTGCTCACCGGGCATCTCTGCGTCAGCTCCATCAGAATCTGGTGAGGCCTGTTCGGATCGGCCAGACGGTGCTCGACGATCAGATCGCCAATCAGGTGGTCGGCCACCTGATCCTGTCGCTTGCCGCGTTTGGTGGCGGCAGTATTCTGATCGCCCTCACCGGGACAGACCTCGTGACCGCCTTCTCGGCATCGGCCACCAGTTTTGGAAACGTCGGTCCTGGCCTTGGCGAAATCGGCGGCGACTTCCTGGCCATCCCGGCCTTTGGGCGAGTGGTGGCCATCGTCAACATGCTGCTCGGCCGGTTGGAGATCTATCCGATTCTGCTGGCGCTCGTGAAGTTGCCCATCCCGCGGCTGCGGCCGACGATGGCCCGTATCTCCAGCCGGATCGGCCAGGCGGTTTCATCCCAGCGGCCGTGACCAGCACCCGGTGAGCGGGTAGCTTTGCACGATGAGAGAGAACGCATTGAAGACCGCATGGGCTGCCGATCAAGCAACGATTGGTCTCTGGTTGGCCAACGCCGATCCGGTGGCTGTCGAACAGCTTGGGGGCGTTGGATTCGACTACATCTGTCTCGACCTGCAGCATGGCCTGATCGACTACGGCAACGTGGTCCCAGCCCTCCAGGCCCAACAACAGTCGCAGTCCACCCCGATCGCAAGGGCCCCGTGGAACGAACCCGGCATCATTGGCAAACTGCTCGACGCTGGCGTGATGGGCGTGATCATTCCGATGGTCAACACCGTGGCCGAGGCGGAGGCCGCGGTTGCCGCATGCCGCTACGCCCCGCAGGGTTCCCGTAGCTTCGGTCCCACCCGGGCCGCGTCGGCGCTCGGCCCTGACTACTACCAGGACGCCAACAACCAGGTGGCCTGCATCCCGATGATCGAAACGGTCACTGCGCTTGAGAACCTCGACGACATCGTCAAGGTCGAAGGTATCGATGCCATCTATGTCGGCCCGGCCGATCTCGGTATCAGTCTCGGGCTCGGCCCGGGTAGTGACAACGCCGATCCATCGTTCCAAGATGCCATCAAACACATCCTGGCTGCATGCAAGGCGAACGGCATCGCGCCGGGGATTCACAGCGTGCCGGAGATGGTGCCGATGAGAGTGGAGCAGGGCTTCAAGATGGTGACCGCCACCTCAGACCTGGGAGCGGTCAACGCAGGCGCTCGCAACGCCCTCAAGGTCGCCCGTGGCGAAGCGGAGGGTGCCGGCGGCGGCTCAATGTACTAGGCGGTTCGCTGTACTAGGCGGGTCTCTAGTACTAGTGCAGCGGACGTTCTAGGTGAGCGGGGGGAGGGCCCAGTCGATTGGGCCCCGCCCCGCCTCACTCAGAACGGTGTTTATCTCCGAGAACGGTTTTGAGCCGAAGAAGCCTCGGTGGGCCGAGAGTGGCGAAGGGTGTGGGGCGGCGATGATGTGATGCCGGTCGGTGTCGATCAACTCTCGCTTGCGCCCCGCGGCAGCGCCCCACAACACGAAGACCACGGTCTCCTGTTTGGCTGACACCGCTCGAATCACCTCATCGGTGAAGGTCTCCCATCCGTGCTTCTGATGGGAAGCGGCCTGATGGGCTCGCACCGTGAGCGTGGTGTTGAGCATCAGCACCCCCTGCTGGGCCCAGTGCGAGAGATGCCCGTGATTCGGTGGCTCGATCCCAAGGTCCGACTGCAGTTCCTTGAAGATGTTCACAAGCGACGGGGGAGTCGCCACACCAGGCTGCACTGAAAAGCACAGACCATGAGCCTGGCCGGGGCCGTGGTACGGATCTTGCCCGAGCAGTAGCACCTTCACCGCTTCGAATGGCGTGAGGTGCAGGGCGGCGAACACCTCGTCGTGGGGCGGGTAGACCGGGTGCGACGCCCGTTCGGCGTGAACAAACTGCTGCAGTTCGGCCCAGTAGGGCTTCTCGAACTCCGTGCGAAGGATTGGGTTCCAGTCGGTGGTGGCCACAGTGTGACCGATATTAGGGCAACTTTCTGGCCGAGATGACCTCCGCTCGGTTGAAACAGATCCTACGCTCGGGTAGTGGATCGGGATCACCTTGGACGGCGGGCCAAGCCGAGAATGTGGCGACAGGCCGCGAGGGCTGTGCGTTGGAGCGCGCTGCTAGCAGCTTTATTGGTGATCGCCGCCGCCTGCTCGGGGCCCTCAGGCAACGCAGCGAGCGCAGAAAACGTCGATCCGGTCGCTGAGGAAGCGGCGAATCGTATCGATGACGAGTCGCCGGGCGACTCCGAATCCGATGCCGATCCGGTCGCTGCCGGGTTTGTTGCGCCAGACTCGGCCGAGGTTGTGGCCCAGATCGTGGCCAACATGACCACGGAACAAAAGATCGGCCAACTGCTGATGCCGACCCTCTTCGGCAATGGCTCCGACCTGACCGAGTCCCAGCGACGGTTGAACCTCAATGCTCACGGCTACGCCACCCCGGAGGAAATCGTGGCCGCGTACAAGCTGGGTGGGGTCATCTACCTCGAGGGCAACATCGATTCCGCTCCCCAGCTGAAACAGTTTTCTCGCCAGCTTCAGGACGCCGCTCTGGCCAGTACGGGCATGGGCTTGATGGTGGCTATCGATCAGGAAGGGGGCAGGGTCAGCCGTATCAGCGATGAGGTGACGTTGTTCCCGCCTGCGTCGGATATGGCCGGCGATCCTCGCCGGGTTCGAGAGTCGAGCTTTGTCACCGGTCAACAGGTGCAGCAGCAGGGGATAAACATCGTGCTCGCTCCGGTGGCCGATGTGGTCGAACCGGGCGCGGCGGCCTTTATCGGCAACCGTTCCTTCGGTGCTGACCCAAACGTTGTGGCCTCCATGGTTGTGGCCGCTGTCGATGGGCTGCAGCAGTCAGGGGTCGCGGCGGCGGTAAAGCACTGGCCGGGTCATGGCGCCACATCGGTCGATAGCCACAGCCGGCTGCCGACCGTCAACGTCGACCGGGCGCTATGGGAAAGTCGAGAGCGGGTGCCGTTCGCCGCCGCGGTCGACGAGGGTGTGGCCATTGTGCTGGTCGGCCACCTCGCTATGCCACAGCTCGACCCCAGCGCGCTGCCAGCCACCGTGTCGCCGGTGTTGATCAACGAACTGCTTCGCAACGAACTGGGCTTCGATGGTGTGGTGATGAGCGACGCGCTGAACATGGGAGCCGTCGCTGGTATCGCTTCCGATGACCTGATCGTCGCCTCGGTGCTTGCCGGCGTCGACGTGATCTTGATCCCGCCAAGCCTCACCGAAGCAAGCGCCGCTCTGACCACCGCAGTCGAGTCTGGCCGACTCGACGAAGACACGCTCAACGCCGCGGTCTCCCGAGTGCTGCGGCTGAAGTACGACCTCGGCCTGTTCCCGGTGGAGTGAGCGCTGCGAGGCGCTAGTTGAAGAACGGGACGGGAATCGTCCCGTTGAACATGCGAAGCAGCCAGATGGTGGCCATCACAGCGACGTTCAGAGCCAACACCAGCTTGAGGGCCGATCCGGCACGGCCATTCAGCGATCGGGCACCAAAGCGCCACACAGCGGCAGCCAGCAGCACCTGAGGTAGAGCGATCAGCACGAAGGGATGTTGCTCCCAGCTGCCTGCCAGGTCGCCACGAAGGAGCCGTCCGCCGGATCGAGTCATACCGCATGCCGGGCAGTAACCGCCGCTGCAGCGCCTGATGGGGCAGAGCACAGGGCCGTCATCGGTCGCTAAGGCTGCCAGAGCGGCGAAGGCCGCTGCGATAGCGAGGACGAGCCGTGGTCCGCCCCAGCGCCGCGCCAAGCCGCTTGAGGCCATCGAGGCGGTGAGGGTGCTGGCGGTCGCGGTCATCGAATTTCTACTCTACCCACTTGGCCGCTCGGGCTTCGAGCCGAGTGCGCTACTGATTTACAGCAGCAGCTTGTTCGAGGGCGCCGCCGTTAACGGGCGCCGCGGTTGTGACCGTGGTCGACTCGGATTCAGTACCCGATTCGGTACCAGAGTCGGGGCCTGACTCTGAGCCGGAGCCGGTTGAGTCCGTAGTAGAGGAGCCATCCGAAGTCTCGGTGGTGGTCGACTCATCAGTGGTTGTGCTGGTGGTCGAT
This sequence comes from Acidimicrobiales bacterium, assembly GCA_050633745.1. Lineage (GTDB taxonomy): Bacteria > Actinomycetota > Acidimicrobiia > Acidimicrobiales > SZUA-35 > JAHELU01. The sequence goes on along the minus strand of JBOEHD010000231.1, from coordinate 21,160 downwards.
TCGGTGGTGGTCGTCGGCTTGTCCGTGGTGTCGGTCGTAGAGCTAGTCGTGGGCTCGGTGGTCGACGAGGTTGTCGAGCCCTCTTCGGTCGTCGATGTTGTTTCGACGGTTGTTTCCGTGCTCGATGTTTCCGGATCTTCGGTAGTGGTTGTGGTCGAAGCTTCGGTGCTCGACGTTGTGGACTGGCGGATCTCCGACGGTGAGCCAGAGGTCGAGCTGCCGTCGTTTTCGTCATCTCCGGCGGCGGTTGCCGGTGCCCGCACGATGTTGCCGCGACCGTCGCGGGTCTCGGTGCCGATGTCGCGCTGCGGCGTGGTCGGCGAGCTCGGGTCGTCCTCGTAGAAGCCGACCGCGGGGATTCCAGTCGCTGGCGGCTCGCTTACCTGCACGCTCACGGCCTTGAGGGCCAACGGCGCGGCAACAGCTGCTGCTGTCACTGTTGAGAGGGACAGCGCAAGTAAGAACCGGCCACGGCCGGTGGTATCTCTTGGGCGCTCCAAATACATACGAATCCGACCTGAGGGCTAAACAATCGCGGATTGCGGTTTAAACAGTTTCTAGCCCAATTATTGCCCCAATAAGCAGCTGCGGGATAGATAACCCAACATCAATGCCAGTCAGGTTGATGAACTGGTCCAGATTCTTACTGGATTGATCGCACGGTGGTGGGTAAATCCACCGTTCGCTGCCAGAAACCCGCTCGGGTAGAGGGGTTTCACTTAACGGGACGCTCGGTCACTCTAGGCGGTTCGAACTTACACTGTCCGGTAGAGCGCCGACTGATTGCGATCAATCCAAGGCCGAGAGCCAGGTCCGATAGACGTCGTCGGCCCGGTCCAATTCGGCGATGTCAATCCATTCCACGGCCTGGTGGGCTTGGTCGATTGAGCCCGGGCCGAACACCACCAGATTGTCGGTGACGTCGCCGTAGACCAGAGCGTTGCTGCCGTACGTCGCCACCTCGGGAGTCGAGTTGGCGATGTTCGCTAAGCGCTGGATGAGTGGCGAGTCTGGGTCCTGATAAAACGCCGCACTGGCCCGACCGTTTGCCATCTCAACCGTCGCCTCTAGCGGTTCGGCTGCGGCCTTGGCCACCGCCGAAAGCTCTTCAAAGATCTTGTAGGGATCCTCGCCGGGGGCTACTCGTCGCCCGGCGTAGACCTGGCAGAGGTCGGGGATGATGTTGCGGGCTCGTCCGCCGCCGATCTCGGTCACACTGAGCGTGCCGGTGCCCATCGCCGTCAATGCTTCTTCGGCAACCAGGCGATCGTGCTCGGCATGCAACGCAACGACGATCCTGGCCGCCCCGGCGATTGCGTTGGCACCGAGGTGAGGCTTCGACGAGTGAGCGGCGTGGCCATGGACGGTGATCTCCATGCCGAGGCCGCCCTTGTGTCCATGAACCGGAGCGCAGAGGGTTGGCTCGGCCACCACCAACGAATCGACTCGGCTGTTGGATCCGTTCAGCCACTCTTGGAACCCGTAGGCACCGAGCAAACCGCCGAACTCTTCACTTACCGTGCCGACCAGCAACAGAGAAGGGCTAAGGGTGAATTCGGACCGGGCCACATCTTCCAGCAGAGGAAGCAGGACCGCCAGCGTGGCTTTTGTGTCGACGCTGCCGCGGCCATAAACCCGACCGTCGGCCTGTCGCCCGTCGAACGGGTCGCCCTCCATGTGTTCGACGCCGACGGTGTCGAGGTGAACGTCTACGACGATTGTGCGATCGGTCTTACCCTGAAAGTGAGCGTAGACATTGGGCCGGCCCGGCTCGACTTCGTCCATGGTCACCGTCGCTCCCAGAGCTTCGGTTCGCTCGGCTAACCAGTTGGCCTGCGCCTCTTCGCCCCCCGGCCCGGATCGGTCTCCGGCGTGGCCGGGATTGACACTGTTGATGGCGACGAGCTCGGACAGCAGCTCAACCCGCCTTTGAGTGGACGCACTGGATGAAGGGGTCGACATATGCCAACAGTAGATCCGGGAGGGTGTTGGAGAAAGTCCTACGGGCGCTAGCAGACACAAACTCGGTTGCTTGCAGTCGGCTTTGGCGGTGCCAGGGGAAGCTGCAGCGGCTCTGCTAGAAACTGAGTCATGGACAAAGGGGAATGCAGGGCACGAGCCATCGCCGCCCGGGCCGATCTGCAGATCGACTCCTACGGCCACTGCCAAGCGATCGCCGCTTTCCTTGCGTCCACCGTGGCCGCCGATCGTTTTGTGCTCACCTTCGATGCGATGCCAGGCGAGGTTGACCTCAGCAGTCTGATCGCCGACGAACCCAACCCCGAGGATCGCTTCGCCATCACCAGAACCCCGGACGAAGGCTTTGTGCTTACCGTTCACGCCTACGGTTGTGAGATGGAACGGCATCGCTACGGCTACCAGCAGCCAACCGCTCAGGCCCCGGTCTTAGCCGTCGAACGAATCGGTGCGGTGCTTGTGCCGGGGCTGGCCTTCGATCGTGACGGCGTTCGGCTTGGTCGAGGCAGGGGTTACTACGACCGGCTGCTGGCGCCGCTTGGCGGCTCGGTGCCGTTGGTCGGCGTCACCGGGGGCTACGTCGTCGAGCGCCTGCCAGCCGAATCCTTCGACGTATCGATGACCCACCTCGCCACCGCTGCTGGGGTGTTCCCGGTTCCCCTGGTTGGGCTGGAAGCGGCCGAACAGGTACGAAAGCAGTGGTGATGACTGCTGCACTCAGAAGGTTCCTCGGACCGTTCCTCGGGATGTTCGTTGTAGCGGTCACGCTGTCGACGTCGCTTGTTGTTCTTGTCGGGGTTCGGCCCGCCGCGGCCTGCAGCTGTGCTGGCGCCGATGTCTTCTGGTTCATCGAGAACACCGAAGCTGGCTTCATCGGGACACTGGAGGGAACCCGTGAAGAAAGATTCGCTGGCGATGACTGGGCCAGCGTGGCCAACCGGTTCAGCGTCGAGGCCTGGATCCATGGCGACCTCGACGATGCCGAGATCGACGTGTGGGCCCCACAGGGCGGCGGCGCATGCGGTTTGGAACTCCGGGTTGGGCAAACCGCGGCGATCTTTCTCGACCGTCGAGGCAACAAGTTCACCAGCAGTCTGTGCTCGACGGTTGACGAGGGTGTGGTCCGGGCTGCGTTGGCACCCGAGCCACTACCCGGCGGGCAGGCTCGGTTCGCAGTGCCCGGGGTCTTCCCCGGCGGAGGCATGGCCCTGCTCGATGAGTCTGGCCTGCTGATCGGCTACGACGCTCGCTTCGATTTCGAGTGGTCACCGCAGGTCTTGCGGTGCCCCGAAGGACGACGAGCTCTGCTGGTTGGAGCCGACCAAGCCCTGTTGGTCGACCTCGACGATCTATCGATAGTCAAAGCCGTCGACCTGGAGGGGTTGCAGCAGACCGTTGGCGTTCGGGCCGTCGACTGCGCCGATCCAGAAGGCACCTCGATCCAGATGTTGGTGGAAGGGAACCGGGCAAGCGATCTGCGCCGCCTGGAAAAAGTAGGTCGGCCCGGCAGAACGATCGGCCAGGGGGCCACGGGCGGACTGTTGATAGTGGCAGGGGAGCACATCGTTGTGCAGACCTACCTCGACCCCGGCGAGAGGTTGGAGGTCATCGACCTCGATGGCACACAACGTACGGTCGCTAACTTGCTCCGCTCCGGGGTTGACTCGTATCGCGGCTATAGCGATATACAAGCTCGGCCCGGCGATGGTGCGGTCGTTGCCGTGCTCGAAATCGAGTACACCGACTTCGCTCGCAGCCGCCTGTGGTTGCTCGATCCAGCCACCGGCAAGGAACTAGCCAGCAGGAACTTCGCCGCCGAGGCATGGCAGCTGCGCTGGCTCGACACAGACCGGGTCGTGTTGTCGGTCGCGTCGGGGGAGCGGGGAGCTTCTGAGATAATCGATGCCGCAACTCTCGAGACGATCACCACCATCGACAACTTCTCGGCCTTCGATCCTGTGCTATTCGGCGACGCGCTGTTTGGCACACAGTCCGCCGAGGTCTGGCTGGGCTCGTTCGACGGCTCGTCTGAGCAGGTGGAAACCCTGCCCTCGCAGCAGGTCGGTCCGATGTTGCTACTGGGCCAGCCCATCGACGTTGAGCCAAGCGAACGATCGGGCATCGTCTTGAGGCCAGTCGTTCAGACGAAGTCAACGGCCGACGGCGATGCATCGCTCGATGCGCCGCTGGGTGTTGTGGCCGATAGGTTCCCGTTGCTGATAGCGATTGGCGGCAGCGTCGCTGTCGTAGTGGCGACAGCCCTCGCCTTTGTCTTACTGCAGCGACGTCGCTCCGCCCATCCTAACTAGGAGCTCAGCGCCGCTTGAAGTTTGGTGTTCGGCGCTCGGCCATCGCCGCCACGCCCTCTTTCCAGTCATCGGTTTCTCGCAGCCGTTCCTGCTCGACACGTTCTCGATTGGTGGCCTCCCGGATCGCGTCCGGAAGATGGCCCCGCATCGTGGTGCGGATCGACTCCACCGCCAGCGGCGCCGACCCGGCGATGTCGGCCGCCCAGGCGTGGGCTTCGGCGCGGATCTGATCATCGTCGACGAACCGGTCGAGCAGGCCAAGCTTGGCTGCCTCGTCGCCCTTGAATCGTCTACCGGTGTACATCAGATCGAGGGCCGCCTGCTGGCCGACGATGGCGGGCAAGGTGATGCTCAAACCGAACCCCTGGTGGAAGCCGAGCCGAGCAAAATTGCAGGTCATCCTGGTACTCGGCCCGCCGACCCGGAGGTCGGCCGCGCAGGCCAGGCCAAGGCCGCCGCCGGCCGCTGTGCCCTGGACCGCAGCCACAACCGGGGTGTTGGCGGCGAAGATACGAACCGCTTCGTCGTAGATGTGGCGCTTGGGGCCATCATCGTTCGGTAACTCGGAGGTCAGCCGTGGATCCTCGGCGCTTAGCGAGGCTCCGGCGCAGAAGTTCTTACCCTGGGTGGCCAACAGAATGCAGCGGGCTTCAGGATCGGCCGCGACCGACTCGAAGGCATCGGCCAACGAGCCCAACATCGACAAACTAAAGAAGTTGTGGGGCGGTGTTTGGATCTCGACCAGGGCGACGTGGTCCTGGCCGACTTCAACTGAGACGACTCCAAATTGAGGCATGATCCGACACTACGACAAACCGCAATGCCCGGACCAGATCACGGGCCCGGCACACAGCTGTGTACCGGGCCCGTTCCTCTAGTTTGTTAGCGCTGTGAACCGGGCGCCTTAGCGCTGTGGACCGGGCGCCTTAGCGCTGTGAACCGGGCGCCTTAGCGCTGTGGACCGGGCGCCTTAGCGCTGTGAACCGGGCGCCTTAGCGCTGTGCTGCGGCGAGGGTTGAGAGGGCTTGCGCTCCGTAGCCTGCCGGGTCGGTGACTTCGTCGGCGGCGGCGATGTTGCCGTCGGGGTCGACGAGGTAGGCGATCCGCATCGGATAGTCGGCAAACTTCTCACCCGGGTCTCGTAGCACCTGGTATTGGGTGCCGACCGCTTTGTCCGGGTCGCTCAGAAGGCGGAACGGGAACGCGTTCTCCTCTTGGAACTTCTTGTTGTCGGCCGGGACGTCGAACGACATTCCGAAGACCTCACAACCGGCATCGGTGAACTGCTGAGCCTGATCACGCAGGCTCTGTCCTTGCAGCGTTCAACCGGGGGTGCTGGCCTTGGGGTACCACCAGACGAGGGTCCATGCTCCCTGTCGTGACGACAGGGTGAATGACTGCTCGTCTTGATCCAGGACGGTGAAGTCCGGGGCCTTGGTTCCTACTTCAAGCATTGCCAACCTCGCTCTTTGATTTCCGCCCTACAAACCTGTTCTGGAGACCTGTTCTGGGCTGCGGCTCTACCGACCCCAGAAGACTAGTCGTGCGCCGAGAGGTTGGACGCCATCGATTATCCGGCGAAGATGGTGACATGTCCGATTTGGAAACGCTGCCGGTTATCGATCCGATCGTCGATCCTGACCTTGATGATCCGATGCTCGACGAGGGAGACCACGACCGGTTCTCCCACTACGTCAAGAAGAAGAAGATTCTCCCCAGCGCCATCGAAGGCACGGCGCTCCGGGCCCTCTGCGGGAAGAAGTGGGTGCCTAGCCGTGACCCCCAGAAGTTCCCGATCTGCCCGACCTGCAAAGACATCTACGAGAACCTGCGCGACGGTAAAAAGTAGGTGGTTCGCCTACTGGTCGATTGCGACCCCGGCCACGATGACGCCGTGGCCCTCGTTGCCGCGGCGTACCACGGAGATCTCGTCGGCATAACGACCGTCGGGGGCAACGCCCCGCTGGCCGACGTCACCACCAACGCCCTGCTGACCTGCCAACTGTTTGGCATCGATGTTGAGGTCCATGCCGGGGCGGCCCGGCCGCTGGTGGCCGAGCCCCGTCATGCTCCCGAGGTCCATGGGGTCAGCGGCTTCGCTGGCACCTCGCTGCCGGAACTGACCCGGACCGTGGCATCCAATGACGCCATCGATTATCTGATCGAAACCATCCGCGGTGAAGAGGGGCTGTGGCTTGTCCCCATCGGGCCGCTGACCAATGTCGCCCTGGCGTTCCGCCAAGCCCCCGACCTGCCCGATCGCCTGGCTGGCGTGAGTTTCATGGGAGGCTCGGCCACCTTTGGCAACCATTCAGCGGTCGCCGAATTCAACGTCCTGGTCGACCCCGAAGCCGCCGCCGTGGTGTTGGGCTCCGGAGCTCGCATTCATATGGCAGGTCTCGACCTGACCCATCAGTTCCCGGTCGACGACGCGCTTGTGTCCGATGTTGCCGCCATCGACACTCCCGGCGCCGCAGTGCTGAGCGGTCTGATGTCGAGCTATCTCGATCAGATGGAGACGATCGCCGGTGGGCGACTTGGCGGGCTGCACGACCCCTGCGCGGTGCTGGCGGTCACCAATCCCGAGGTGGTCCAGAACGAGGCTCGCCACGTTGCAGTGGAGCTGACCGGAACGGTCACCCGCGGTATGACCGTGGTCGACCAGCGTCGAGCCGGAACCGCTGAGCCAAACGTGTTCCACGGTCACACGCTCAACCACGGCGAAGCTCGTCGTTTGGTTATCGAGTCCATCAAAGGAATGAATCCCAGTGAGTGATCCGGGAATGCCTGCGTCCGCTCAGCCGGACGAGCAGTGGCCCGAGGTTCTGGTCATCGGCAGCATCAATCTCGATCTTTCTCTGACCGTAGATCGTTTCCCCGACCCCGGAGAGACGGTCATCGGCACCGACCTGCTGCGCGGCGGGGGTGGCAAGGGGGCCAATCAGGCCGTTGCCGCTGCCAGACTCGGTCGCCGGGTGGCCATGGTCGGGGCGATCGGCAATGACGACTCCGGGGCGTTGCTACTACGCCAACTTCGGTCCGAGGGCATCGATATCGATCGCATCGACATCATCGAAGGCAGTCCGACCGGCCTGGCGGTTATCGAGGTCGATGCGGCGGGCGAGAACCGGATCGTGGTCATCTCCGGCGCAAACGGCGCCATCGAGGTGTCTCACGTCGAGCGGCTGGCCGAAGTGATCGCCAATTCGTCGGTGGTACTAACTCAGCTCGAGATCCCCGCTCCGGTTGTCGAAGCGCTGGCCCTGGTGCCTCGCAGCGGACGACTCATCCTCAACCCGGCTCCCGCCCAGCCGCATCTACAGCTAGCCGGAGTAGACATTCTGGTTCCCAACCGTGGGGAACTGGGGTTGCTGGCCGGTGCTGAGCTGGCGCCGACCACCGATGGCCTGGTCGATCAGGCCCGCAGCATCGACACCGGGTTGGAAGCCGTCGTGGTCACCCTCGGCGGTGATGGCGCGCTGGTAATCGATGGCCTTCGCTCCGGCGAGGTCACGGTGCAAACGATCGAACCGGTTCCGGTCGAAGCTGTCGACACCACCGCCGCTGGCGATGCGTTCTGTGGCGGGCTTGCCGATGCCCTATGCCTTGGAGCCGATATCGCCGAAGCGGCAAAGTGGGCCAGCCGGGTGGCTGCGGCCGCGGTCACCAGGCGAGGTGCCCAGAGTTCGTTGCCCTATCGAAGCGACGTGCTGGTCTAGCTATCCGCGTTAGTACCCGTCTCTGTATCTGGGTCGCTGAATCCGTTTGGATTCTTCGACTGCCAGTGCCAGGAATCGGTCAACATCACTTCGATGCTGCGATCGGCTCGCCATTCGAGTTTTTCGTTGGCCTTGGATGGGTCGGCCAGGGATGTGGCGATGTCGCCACCGCGACGACCGATCACCTCAAACGGGATCGATTGGCCGCTCACGTTCTCAGTGGTCTTGATGACGTCGAATACCGAAGCGCCGGTCCCGGTGCCCAGGTTGAATACGTCGCAACCGGGCTCGATGTGATCGAGTGCGGCCAGGTGGCCCATGGCTAGATCGACCACATGGATGTAGTCGCGAACGCCGGTGCCGTCCGGGGTGTCCCAGTCGCTGCCAAAGACCTGCACGTGGTCGCGGCGTCCGACCGCCACCTGCATCACATAGGGCACCAGATTGTTGGGGATACCGGTTGGGTCCTCGCCAATATCGCCGCTGGGGTGGGCGCCAACGGGGTTGAAATAGCGCAACAGGCTGATCCTCCAGCGAGGATCGGAGGCCGCCACATCGCGGCAGATGTCTTCGATGATCAGCTTTGTTCGACCGTATGGGTTGGTCGGGTCTAGCTTGGCCCCTTCGGGTATCGGCAAGACCTCAGGGTCTCCATACACGGTTGCCGACGACGAAAAGACTAGGTCCCATACGTCGTTTTGTTTCATTTGTTCCAGCAGGTTGATGGTGGAGACAAGGTTGGTTTGGTAGTAGCTCAGCGGTTCGGCCACCGACTCGCCAACGGCTTTTAGTCCAGCAAAGTGGATCACCGAGCTGATGGAGTGCTGGCGGAACACATCGCCGAGGGCGTCGGCGTCGAGCAGGTCGACCTCGTGAAACGCGACGTCGACGTTTGCCAGCTCTTCGATGCGATCGACCGCGGCGCGAGAGCTATTTGAAAGGTTGTCGGCGATGACCACCTGGTGGCCTCGCTCGGCCAAAGCGATGGCGGTATGGCTGCCTATATAGCCGGCGCCACCGGTGACGAGGATCGTTTCTTGCATGGGTTCCCTATCGGCGTATCGGGCTGTTTTTGAACAGCATTAACTTCAACAGTAGGCCTGTGGTCGGCCAATGTCGCTGCGGGGGCGGAACTTCTGGTTCGGGTAGTCGTTCTCTGCTAGAAAGGTTCCTGCTTGGTGCGGGTGGATGTGGTCGTAAAGAATCGACCGGGCGACTAGGCTCGCGGCGTCTCGACAGCGAATGTGCTGCGAGAGGGAGGAACGTAGGGTGAGCGAGAGTCAGATGCAGCCGGGTTGGTATTACGCGCAAGGGGATGCTCCAGGCACCCAGCGATATTGGGACGGTACCCAGTGGGTCGGTGACCCACAGATGGTCGGACAGGCCCAGGACAGCCTGGCAACCGCAACCGGCGCCGGAGTGCCGGCGGAGTACGGTCAGCGGGTTATAGCGGTGCTCATCAACTTCGGCATCGTCATTGCCTTGGTCGTGGTTGTCGCGATCCTGGCGGCCATCGCTGGAGCGATCAACGACGGTCTTGGCGCAGCGGTCACGATCCTTGGTGGCTTGGCCTATCTCGGCTTCTACATCTGGAACGAGATCATCCGGATGGGCCAGACCGGCCAGAGCATCGGTAAAGCCCAGCAGAACATCAAGCTGGTCAGCGATGACACCGGTCAGCCAGTCGGTGCCGGCATGGCCTTCGTACGTGTTCTAGTGGCTTGGCTACTCAGCACGTTCACCTGCGGAATCGGCGGATTCCTCGACATTCTCTGGCCGCTGTGGGATCAGGACAAGAAGCGTCTGACCGACAAAATCCTCAACATGAGCGTCGTCAAGGCGTAGTCGCACACAGCTACGACTTAGCAGGCACTTGGATACGCGGAGCGCATCGTCAGGCCTCTGGGCGCTGGACACCGTTTGACGGTGGCTAGACCGGTGCTCTGATGAACGCTGTCTTGATGAGCGCTCCGCTACAATTGCTGAGTTGACACCCATCGTTGGGTGGAAGAAATACGAACTGGCGCCGTTTCCGGGCGTAGCTGCGGCGGGTATTGCTGCAGTTGGCTATTGCGAGGTAGTTGTCTGATGTCCGATGCACCCCAAACCCAACCTCCAGGCTGGTATTACGCCCAGGGCGATCCGCCCGGCACACAGCGCTACTGGGACGGTTCAAGCTGGCAGGGCGGCCCTCAGCCGGTTCCCGGCGTCGGAGCCGACACAGTCGCCGACACCGTTGCTGGTGGCAGCAACCTGGCCGAGCCGGTAAAGCGAATCGTCGCTCGGCTGATCGATGGTGTGATCTGGGCAATAATCTCAATTCTCGTTCCGAGTTTGTTCGGAGCAGGTCCACTCAGCGACAACGTCGGCTTTCTTAGCGGCCTCCTGCTCTCGATCGTTACCGGAGCCCTGGTTGTGGTCTACGAGGTAGTCATGGTCGGCAACCTGGGCGCCACACTTGGCAAAATGGCCCTCGGCCTCAAAGTGGTCAACGAAGACGGCTCAGCCGCCGACTACATGACAGGCGTACAGCGCATGGTGCTGTACATCGCCATGATCTTCGTCGGTCTGATCCCCATTCTGGGCTCGCTACTGTTCCTCGGAATAGCCGTAGCCGGGCTTGTCTTGCTGTTCACCGACGCCAAGCGTCAAACCCCCTGGGACAAGGTCGGCAAGACCCTCGTCGTGGAGAATAACTAGCCATGGCTCGTCGGAAGGGCACAAGTCGGGTGGCGGATCGTCAAGCGAACGCCTCAACCGGCTCCTACGACCCCACTGGGCCCTCGCTGCCTAGCATGCGGCAGCGTCGGCCATTTATGTTTTGGACGGTCATCGTGGCCGTTGCGGCGATGGTGCTGAGCACCATTGCCTCCTTTCTAAGCGCAATTCTCTGAATCTGTGCGTTCGCGGCGTTTATACGCCATCATGGGGTTGGAGCTTGTCGTGCCCATTCGGTTCGGCGAGGGTTGGGTGTCGAGGAGATGAATGAGTTTTAAATCCGGTGATCGAGTTGTCTACCCCCATCACGGGGCCGCGGTGATCCAGCGCACCGAGACAAGAGAGCACAATGGCGAGAAAACGAAGTACTTCGTGCTTCAGGCTGTCCACGACAATCTGACCGTCCGCGTTCCGGTCGAAATGGCCGACGAGGTTGGTATGCGGTTGCCGATCAGCCACGAGGATGTCGAAGACCTCTTCGTGCTACTCAGCAAGCGTGATGTTCGCGAACCGGCCAACTGGAGTCGCCGCTTCAAGAACCACCAGGAGAAGCTTCGCTCCGGCGACGTTTACCAGGTGGCTGAGGTTGTGCGGAATCTACGCCTCCGCGAGAAGACAAAGGGTCTCTCAGCAGGCGAAAAGACGATGTACAACAAGGCTCGCAAGGTCTTGGTTTCCGAGCTTTCGTTCGCTCTGAACGTCAGCGAAGATGACGCCATGGACCGGGTCGAAGAGCAACTGGTCTAGGACGGTTCGCTAGCGCTGGGTGTCTAACGCAATGCTGCTAGCGCGCTCTAGCTAAAACCCAAGAGGGCAAACATCGACTGCGGCACTTCGTCGACCCCTCTGGCCAGCATGGCTGCCCGCTCGACGTTTACCGCGTCGAATCGGCGGTCTGACCAGGTGTCCCAGGCCCCGGGCGGGATTCGCTCCGGGCGGCCATCGGCCTCTATGCAGGCCGATAGGTAGCCGATGAGGTCGTTTACGTCGGCTGCGCCCCCTGGAGGGCCATGCCCGGGGACGATGGTTGAGCCGAGCTCCAGAACCTGCTGCAGGCTCTCGATCCAGGCAACAGGGTTGGCGTCGAAGGCCAAAGGCGTAACGCCGAAGCTGGCGATTGCCCCGGCAAAGACGACGCCCGCCGCTTCGAGCTGCAACACCAGGTTGCCTTTCGATTCACCCTCGAACGGTATGACGTGGGCAGCATCGGTCAGCCACGCCGCTTCGGACACCGTGTGGGTGATCGGTCTTGTGGTGAACTCGTCGAAGTATGAGTCGGTGAAGTCTGGCAACAGCCGACGAAAGGCCAGCGGGTTCGGTGGGGCATCGAGCTGTTCGCTCGTTACATCCGAGCCGAAGAACGCCGCGGCCCAAAACGGTTGGCCGCCGCCGATGAACGGGATCCTGCTTGAGCTGAGGACAACACGCCGGATCGGCAGTTCGAGTTCGGCTGTTAGCCCCAGGATGTCTTGCCGTACCCGATAGCCACGCTCGGGGGTGGCCGTGGTGTCGAAAATGGTCAACCCATCGGCATCGATCACCAGTCCAACGTTTGAGTAGCCAAAACGAAGCGTGGGATCGACGTAGGCGAAGATACCTCGGTCGAGCTCAACGAGGTTCAGGTTCTTGCTCTGGTTTTGCATCAAGGCGACTCGTTTGACATCTCGGTGCCGAGCTGGACCTGCCGACTAAAGAGGTTGGCTGTGATTCGAGTAAACTCTAGCCGGACTACACCCCTCAGGATTGTTTGGCGGCGCGGTGCAGCGATATCTGCGTTGTTACTAGAAAAGCCAGCGTCTACCAGAGAAGCCAGCGCTGCTACTTGAGAGCCGGCGCTGCTAGCAGAAAAGAAGGTAATGCGAGTGAGTGACTATTCTCCGCCTATCGGCGACATCCAGTTCGTCCTCGATCACATCGTGGGAATAGACGATCTGCTCGCAGCTGACCGTTTTGAGGGGATCGACGCCGAGACCGTATCGATGGTCGTGGCTGAGGTCGGTCGATTCATGGCCGAGGTTGTGGCTCCGACCAACCGAGACGGCGACGAAATCGGCTCAAAGCGAAACGGCGATGGCCAGGTGAAGACCCCACCGAGCTTCGGTCCCGCCTACGAGCAATACGTCGCCTCTGGCTTCGGCGCGGTTCCGTTCGACGCTGAATTTGGCGGCGGCGGCTTCCCCTGGACCGTGGCCATCGCCATTCAAGAGTTCATGTGCAGCGCCAATATGGCGTTGGCCCTTTGCCCGCTGCTGACCCAGGGAGCGATCGAGGCCATCGACCACCATGGAACGGCCGAGCAGCAGGCGATGTACCTGCCGAAGATGCTCACCGGCGAGTGGACCGGCACTATGAACCTGACCGAGCCTCAGGCTGGGTCAGATGTGGGCGCGCTCACCAGCAAGGCTGAGCCGGTCGGCGACGGTTCGTTCCGGATCAGCGGACAGAAGATCTTCATCACCTACGGCGACCACGACCTGGCCGAAAACATCGTTCACCTCGTGCTGGCCCGTACCCCGGGCTCGCCTCCGGGAACCAAAGGCATCTCGATGTTCTTGGTGCCCAAGTTCTTCGTCAACGCCGACGGGTCGCTCGGCGATCGCAACGACGTGTCGTGCGTTTCGGTTGAACACAAGCTTGGGATCCACGGCAGCCCAACCTGTGTGCTCAGCTTCGGTGACGAGGAAGGGGCCATCGGCTGGCTTGTCGGCGGCGAAGGCGCAGGAATGCGCAACATGTTCACCATGATGAACAACGCCCGCCTGTCGGTAGGCCTGCAGGGCCTCGCTCTGTCAGAGCGGGCATACCAGCAGTCTCTGCAGTACGCCCAGGATCGCACCCAGGGCACCGCCATCGGTGCCGCTCCGGGCACCTCGAGCCCCATCATCGAGCACCCCGACGTCCGTCGTCTTCTGATGACCCAGCGGGCCTGGATCGATGCCATGCGCTGCCTGATCTACGAGAACGCCGGAGCGCTCGATCGAGCCAAGAGCGGCGGCGATTCGGCCGACTCCAGTCGGGAGTGGGCTGAGCTGCTGATCCCTCTGTCGAAGAGCCTCTGCACCGATCTTGGCAGCGAGATGACGTCGATGGCCGTGCAAATCCACGGTGGCATGGGCTACATCGAAGAGACCGGTGTCGCCCAGCACTACCGGGACGTGCGGATCGCCCCGATTTACGAGGGCACAAATGGCATCCAGGCTGCCGATCTGGTTGGCCGGAAACTGCCGATGCGGGGCGGAGCGGTCGTCACCGACCAACTCGATGTGATCGGCGAACGGGCCAAAGTGCTTTCGGCCGACCCAAATCTGGCCAAGTTCGGCGAACACCTCGGTGAGGCTGTGGCCGCTACCCGCAGGGCCACCGACTGGCTGCTTGAGCGGGGGGCCACCAGCCCGGCCGACGTTCTGGCCGGCTCGTCGCCGTACCTGCGCATGCTTGGAACGGTGGTCTGCGGCGGGTTGATGGCTAAAGCTGCTTTGGCCGCCGGGGAACAAACCGACGACCCAAACGGGTTCTATGCTGCGAAGATTGTCTCGGCCAAGTTCTTTGGCGAACAATTGCTCCCCAGCGCCATCGCGCTAGAGGGCCCCGCAACTGCAGGAGCCGGCGATCTTTTCGCCTTGGCTCCGTCCCAACTCGGTTAGGTAAAGAGTGTCACTTTCACAGGTAGTCGCCTCCATCCCAAGCCCGTCGTCTAACCAGTTGGAGATCGGTCCGCTGACCCTCAACTACTACGGGATGTGCATAGGTGTCGGCGTCATTGTGGCGGTGTTCATGGCCCAGAAGCGTTGGGCGGCCCGAGGCGGAAACCCCGATGATGTTGGTTCGATGGCTACCTGGGTCGTTCCCGCCGGTCTGATCGGAGCCCGGATCTATCACCTGATCACCGACTGGCGTCCGCCAGAGGTGTGGCTGAAAATCTGGGAGGGTGGCCTCGGCATCCCCGGAGGATTGATCCTGGGAACGCTGGCAGGCTACTGGGCCGCCAAACGTCGCGGCCTCGATATCGGCAACGTGATCGATGCGGTTATTCCCGGCATCCCCATTGCCCAGGCCATCGGCAGGCTGGGCAACTGGTTCAACCAGGAGATCTTTGGCCGTCCGACCGATGTTCCTTGGGCGGTGGAAATCGACGAGCGCTATCGTCCCGCCGAGTTTGTTGATTCACCGACGTTCCATCCCGCGTTTCTCTATGAAGCGCTGTGGAATCTAGGCCTGGCGTTCTTCCTGGTACGCATCGACCGGACCGGCAAGTTGAAAAAGGGCATGATCCTGCCGCTGTTCATCGGCGGCTACGGCATCGGCCGCTTTGTCGTCGAAGGGGTGCGGATCGATCCTGCCACCCTGATCCTCGGGATTCGGGTAAACCACTGGGTCAGCGGTACCGCAGTGATCCTGTCGGCCTTGGCGCTGCTGTACCTCGCCAGGAACGGGGCGCCATCGTTCTGGGCCAAGGACTCCGACGGCACGTCGGAGAGCGATCTTGGTGAGTCCGATTCAGATGAGTCCGAGTCGGTCGACACCGCTCTATAGAGGCCGAGAGCCAGTTATATGGCCGAAGCGTCGGCTAGAGCGGCGGAGAATCGACGACCGCTCGTTTGATATCGAGACCGAGTTCGGTGAAGTTCTCGATCGGGCGGTTATAGCCCCGGTCGAGATGGTGGGTGCCGGTGATCGTTGTGGTGCCTTCGGCCGCTGCCGCCGCTAGCACGTAGGCGAACCCGCCCCGGATGTCGGGCACGACGACCTGGGTGCCCTGCAGCTGGGTTCGGCCTCGAACGACCACCGAACAGGGGGTGGACGACCCGAGGAAGCGGCCCTTGATGCTGCCAAGCGGGGTGTTGTAGGCCTGGATTTGCGCCCCCATCTGGTTGAGGGCTGGCACGTAGGTGAACCGGTTCTCGTAGACGGTCTCGTACATCACCGAAAGGCCTTCGCATTGAGTGAAGAGCGCAACCATCGGTGACTGCCAGTCGGTCATGAAACCGGGGTGGGTGTCTGTCTCGACGGTGGCTGGGCTGAGCCGCTTGGCTCTGGCCGACACGGTGGTATCGGTGATTTTGAACTCGGCGCCCATGCGGGACAGGGTCGAGATGGCCGTCACCAGCCGGTCTTGGCTGCAGCCGTGCACGGTCACTTCACCACCGGTGATCAGACCGGCGACCAGATAGGAGAAAGCCTCGATGCGGTCGCCTTTGAGGCACAGTTCGGCCCCGGAAAGTTCAGGAACGCCGTCGATCACAAACCGACGGTTGGGCTGCATTTCGATTCGGGCGCCCATCCGCTGGAGGAACAACGCCAGCTCGATCACTTCTGGTTCGAGAGCCGCACCGTCGAGCACGGTCCGGCCTTCGGCCATCGTGGCGGTGAGCAAGACAGTTTCGGTGGCACCGACCGAGGGGTACGGCAGTTGGATGTGGGCGCCCTTTAGCCGTCCTGCCTTGGCGTGCAGGCCCTCAGAGGTGATCTCGATGTTGGCCCCCATCTTCTCCAGGGCATCGACGTGGAAGTCGAGTGGGCGAGAACCGATGTCATCGCCACCAACGAGAGGCACAAACGCTTCGCCGACCCGGTGGAGGAGCGGGCCGACCATAAGAATCGGAATGCGGTTCATGCCACTGAAGGTGACCGGCACGGTGCTGCTCGAGAGAGGGCGAGGGTCGACGGTGGCGTCACCGTTGCTCCGCTCGATCTCACAGCCAAGCGCTTCTAGCATCTGCACGGTGATATCGACATCACCGACGTCGGGGCTGTTGGAGATGGTCGACGGTGAGTTGCCGAGCATCGCCGCCACCAGGTGTTTGGTGACCGCGTTCTTCGAACCCCGAACTGCAACATCGCCGACGAGTGGACCCGACGGGTTAACCACCCACGATTCGGTCTGCGTCGCTGCTTGAGTCTCTGGCTTGGTCACCGGTTCAATCTAGTTTGGGTGAAGACCGTTTGCCGATCATCCCCCTCATAGCTGGGGCCTGGACCCTATATCGCTCCGGGGTCGGCGCTAGCTTTGGCTTCGGCTTCGGCGAGGACTGCGTCGCTGAAGACCGGCCACTGCTCGGAAGCCCAGGGCCCGAACTGGCGATCGGTGAGCGCAACGCAGAACACCTGGGCTTGTGGATCGAACCATATAAAGGTTCCGGCTCGGCCGAAATGGCCGAATGTCTGAGCCGAGTTGTCTGAACCGGTCCAGTGAGGCTGCTTTGTGCCTTTGATCTCGAAGCCGAGACCCCATTCGTTCGGGACCTGGCGGCCATAACCGGGAAGAACCCCGTCGAGGTCCGGCAGGTAGGGCGCTGTGGCCAATGCCAGCGTTTGCGCCGATAGCAGCGTGGGGGAGGCCAACTCTGCTCCCAGTTTGAACAGATCATCGACTGTGCTGACCGCTCCGTGGCCCGGCGAGCCGTTCAGCGCTGTATTGTGCATTTCCAGCGGCGCAAGGATCGCTTCACTGAGGTATTCGGCGATGGTGAAATCGGTTGCTTCGTGCACCAGATCGCCCAGCACCTCGTAGCCATAGTTGGAGTAGATCCGGCGGGTGGCTAAGCGGCTGATCGTCGGGTTTTCTTGGTTCTCCGGGGGTAGCCCTGAACTGTGCGACAGTAGGTGCGCGACCGTCGAACCGGGTGGTCCGGCCGGTTGATCGAGGCTCAACGAACCCTCTTCAACCGCCACTAAAACCGCCAAAGCGACGAGGGGTTTTGTCACCGAAGCAAGAGGGAACGGCTGGCTGGTGTCGCCCCTGCTTGTTGGTGCATCGTCGGCTCGGCGCCATCCGGCAGCTACGGTGGTAACAGGCCAGGACTCGATCGCATCCAGCGCACTCATGGCGTCACCGTAGTCGTAACCCGGTTGAAACCATGCTCGTAGGACCGCCTACGGGTGGGTACCCTGAAAACGATTCGCATCGGACGAGATACATGTCCAACCCTCACGCATCCAACTCAGTTGGCAGCGATCAAGAGATACAAGAGACAGCAGGCCGTACGTTGACAAATACATTCGCTGAGTTGGGCGTTGACCAGGATCTGGTTGATGTCCTGAGTGGGAAGGGCATCGTCGAAGCATTCCCCATTCAAGAACTCACCATCGCAGATGCGCTCAAGGGCCGCGATGTTTGCGGCAAGGCACAGACCGGGTCCGGTAAAACACTGGCCTTCGGAATCCCAACCGTGCAGAGCATCGGTGCTACCAAGCCCAATCACGTCGATGGGCTCATCCTGGTGCCCACCCGTGAGCTGGCAACCCAGGTTTTCGAAGAACTGCAGCCGTTGGCCGCGGTGAAGGGCCTAAAGGCGCTTGCCGTTTACGGCGGCGCCGATATCGAAAAGCAGATTGCCGCTCTTGAACGTGGGGTGCAACTGATCGTCGCCACCCCCGGCCGTATGATCGACCTGCTCGAGCGGAAAGTGGCGTCGGTTTCTAGCGTCAGCCACGTCGTTGTCGACGAAGCCGACCGTATGGCCGACATGGGGTTCCTGCCTCAGGTCGAGTGGATTCTGCGTCGGATCGAAGGCGAACACCAGACGCTGCTGTTCTCGGCGACTCTCGATGGGGCCGTCGACTCGCTGGTCGCTCGCTACCAGAACGACCCGGTGCGCCACGAGGTCGAGGCTGATGAGGTGACCGTCGAACAGATGTCTCACCGTTTCGTCAACGTGCACGAGATGGACCGCAAAAAGGTTGTGGCAACCATCGTCGGTTCGGCCAATCGGACCATGGTGTTTTGTAACACCAAACGGGCCTGCGACCGTTTGTCTGAGGAACTCGAAAAGTTGGGTGTTGCCTCGCAACCGATCCACGGCGACCTGCGCCAGCGGCAGCGAGAGAAGGCACTCAAGCAGTTCACCGACGGTGAGCTACAAGCCCTGGTGGCCACCGACGTGGCCGCCCGCGGCATTCACGTCGACGATGTCGATATCGTGATCCACTTCGATCCACCAGACGATCACAAGACCTACCTCCACCGCTCGGGCCGTACCGCCAGGGCCGGCGGCTCAGGCGTTGCAGTGACGCTGGTGCTGTGGAATCAGGAGCTTGAGGTGAAGCGCATGCAGAAGCGCCTTGCACTCGATCTGCCGATCGTCGAAATGTTCTCGAACGACGCCCGCCTCTCCGATCTCGCGGGCTGGGATCCAACGGCCGACTGACGTTGGTGCTCATCGAACGTCGAGTGAGCATCCATCGAACGTGAGTAGCAGCCGCCACGCCGAGGCACTAGCTACCCGGGCCTGGGCCCGAGAGCTTGTCGAACTGAGTACGCTCGACGATCCGCTCCAGCTGGTCGGCTCCGTCGTCTTATCGGTAGCCGAAGCCGTAGACGGCTCGTTGCCAGACGAGGGCGGCCGAGCCGGATCGCCGCTGGTGAAGCGTCTGTTCTCTAGCGAGGTACCTGCCCCGCTGACCGCTGCGAGCACCCCGCCCGGGGGCTGGGCCAACCCTTGGCTACCGGGGGCGGTGCACGAGCAGGCGGTATCGAACGAGGCCCGCAGCGCCAGAGGGGCCTGGTACACGCCCGAGTCTGTGGTACGCGGTCTGGTTGCGCTAGCCACCGATGACGACCGTGCGCCGGAGTTTGCCGCAGACCCCACCTGTGGGGGAGGGGCGTTCCTGCTAGCGGTACTCGACCGACTGGTGGCCCTCGGGATTACCCCGGCCGACGCCGTCGGTCGTGTCGCCGGCCTCGACATCGATGCCGGCGCCACCACGGTCAGCCGCTGGTCTGTTGTGCTCTGGGCGGCGCGAGCGGGTGTTGCGATATCGGTAGATGAGGTTGATGTCACGGTCGGCGATGCCCTAGTTGGCTATCCGGCGCACTGGCCGGATGCCGGTCTGATCGTTGGGAACCCACCATTTGCCACCCCGTTACGAAAGGGTGCGGTTCCGGTTGAGGTTGAACGCTTTCGCCAGGGCAGAGAAGAGTTGCTGGGTCCGTATACCGACCTTGCCGCCATGCACCTGCTGGCCGCAGTCGAGAACCGGGGCCCTGGTTCGGTGGTGGCGCTGGTGCAGCCCCAGTCGATGTTGTCGAGCCGAGACACCCGGGCGCTGCGGGAGTACTGTGACCAAGCGGCGCCGATCCACGGCATGTGGGCCGCCAGGGAGCCGGTATTCGACGCAGGGGTTCGGGCTTGCGCCGCGGTGCTACGACCGAGATCGAACCCACCTTCATCGGTCGTTTTGGCTTCGGGGCCAGACGTGAACCCGCTGGGCGAGGAGCGATATCGGGTGTCGTCATGGTCTGGCTATGCGGCCCGAGCGCTTGGGGCGCCGACCCTGCCAGCGTCGCTGCTCGAACTACAGCCGAACGAGTTGACCGGACCCCGGCTCGGCTCGCTGGCCACCGCAACCGCTGGTTTCCGCGACGAATACTACGGCTTGGTCGCCGCCTGCTCGGAATGGCAGGCCCAGGTGGGTCAGGAGCCGAATCGCTTGCTCACCGTTGGTTCCGTCGAGCCGTTGGCCACCAAGTGGGGCGTTGATGAGTGTCGGTTTGGCCGTCAGCGCTGGATCCGGCCGTGCATCGATGTGGCGGCGCTTGATCAAAAGGTTCGGTCGTGGACCGATCGACAGCTGCTTCCGAAGGTGGTTTTGGCCACCCAGTCGAAGATTTTGGAGCCGCTCATCGACCGCACCGGAACGCTGGTGCCAGCAACGCCGTTGATCGCAGTGCATGGCGACCCGGACGATCTGTCGCTTATCGCCGCGGTTTTGCTCGCTCCGCCGGTGGTGGCCTGGGCTTGGCAACGGTGGTTCGGTGCCGCTCTGGCAGTGGATGCGCTGAAGCTGGCAGCTCGTCAGGTGCTTGAATTGCCGCTCCCAATCGACACCGACCTCTGGCAGTCCGCGGCGGCAATGATCGATGAGACCGAACCGGCATCGGTGGCCGAGGGATGGTCGCTGGCATGTGAGGTTGCCGCCCTGATGAACCGGGCATATGGCGCTGATGACGCTGTTCTGCACTGGTGGCTTGGTCGTGCCGGGCGTCGAGACTAGCTCGGTGTTCCTACCGCGGTGAACTAGTGGTCGCTTATTCCGAGGCAAATCAAAGCGTGGCCGCCCGTCACGCTGGGTAAGATCGGTGACGTGTTCCCATTGCGTCGTCCAATACCGGAATCCGAACAGGATATTCCGGCTTCTGGCGGCTGGCGACCCGGCGACGCGCCGGGCTGGCGCAAGTTCATGAAGGTATGCGAGAACCGCTGCTTCGCTCTAGAAGGCGGTGGCATTCTCGACGAGATAACCGTCGCCTATGAGACGTGGGGCACGCTCGACGCCACGGCCTCGAACGCCATTCTGGTCTGTCACGCGCTCACCGGTGATTCTCACGCCTACGGACCCTCAGGAGAAGGCCAACGCACCGAAGGCTGGTGGAACGGCCTGATCGGGCCCGGTCTAGCCCTCGACACCGACCGCTTCTTCATCGTCTGCGCCAACGCC
>JBOEHD010000230.1:0-18045 GCA_050633745.1 Acidimicrobiales bacterium | reverse complement strand
CGGCGAGGGCTCTCGTGGTTGAACAGGATCCCGCTCGTGGCGTGGATGTTGAAGCTCTCGCGGTAGTTGACGGTGATCCAGTGGCCATACAGTTTGGCCACCCCGTAGGGGCTACGGGGGTAGAACGGCGTCGTTTCCGTCTGCGGAACCTCCACTACCTTGCCGAACATCTCAGACGAAGAAGCCTGATAGAAGCGAATATCGCTGTCGGCCGCTCGAACCGCATTGAGGATCCTGGTTACACCGAGCGCCGTGGTCTCGCCGGTCAGGACCGCCTGTTGAAACGAGGTCTGGACGAACGACTGCGCCGCCAGGTTGTAAACCTCGTCCGGCTTGCTTCGTTTGATGACGTCGGTCAGTGAACTCTCATCGAGCAGGTCACCCTGCACGATGTTGAGATCGTCTTGGATATGGGCGATGCGCTCAAAATTGATGGTGCTAGAACGCCGCACCATTCCGGTGACGTCGTAGCCCTTCTCAAGCAGCAACTCGGCTAGGTAAGAGCCATCTTGGCCGGTGAGGCCGGTTATCAAAGCTCGCTTGGTCATCTTGCTCCTAAGAGTTATCGCCCGAATCGGGTTTGTCGCCCGAAATCCCCGATTAGTTCCGGGTCAAACCTACCTGGTGGCGTTGACGCGCGTCGTCAAGCACCAAAGTCAGCGTCTCGTCGAGGTGTATCTCTGGTTCCCAACCGGTGGCCGCTCGTAGCTTGGCGTACGAGCCACGCAGCACCGGCAAATCGATGGGACGGATCAGGTCGGGGTCGAGCTCGGTTTCAACCGGTGCGTTGCTGAGCGCTAGCAGGGCATCGAGTAGATGCTGCATGCTGACGGTTTGGCCGGAGCAGACATTGTAGATCTCGCCCGGTTCGCCATCGGTGCCTAGCAAACGGTAGGCCCGGACGACATCTCGCACATCGGTGATATCGCGGTGAGGGCTGAGGTCGCCATGGCGGAGCTTGCTGTCTCCACCGCTCTCAACGCTGACGATCTGAGCGGCGAACGCCGAAGCGACGAACTGCAGGCTTTGTCCCGGGCCCAAGTGGTTGAACGGCCTGGCGATCACGGTGTCGACGCCGTGACCTCGCCAGTACTGCAGCGCGGCGGCTTCTGCTGCCTGTTTGCTCGCTCCGTAGGGGGAGCGGGGTTGGGCTGGGTGCAGTTCGGTCAGTGGTAGCACGTCCGGGGTCACCGTGCCGTACACGTCGGCACTGCTGATCATCACAACGCGACCGGTGTCAGCGAGCCGCGCTGCTTCCAGTACCGACACCGTGCCCAGGGCGTTCACCGCGAACGTGGTGGTCGGATCGGCCCATGACTTGCCGACATCGCTCCAGCCGGCCAGATGGTAAATCACATCGGGTTTCGCGTCGGCGACGACCTTGGCCCAGCCATCGCCATCGCGTAGATCAGGTCCAGAATTCAAGTCAAGGCCAACAACCTCATCGCCGCATTCGCTGAGGTGGGCATGCAGATGGGGGCCGACAAAACCGCGGACACCGGTGATCAAGGCTCTCACTGGAGGTTCACCCGCTGACGGAACCGGCGGTGCGTCCGGTAGTCGATCGACAACCTCGATGGGTAATCACAGAAGTGGATGATAACGCTACCGATCGGAGGTGAGGCGCTATGCGCCCATTCGCCGAGTAGCATTCGGTGCTCGTGAGTGAGATCTACCAAGCGACGACGGAGGATGCGGTGTCGGTCTCACCGATAGTTGGTGATACCAGTGACGACCTCCTGGATGTGCCTGCTGTTGTGGCTGTCGTCGTCGCCTGCAATCCTGGCGACCACTTTGTCGAGACCCTCGCCTCACTGGGCGACCAGGACTACGAAAACCTCTCTGTTTTGGTGGTCGATGCAGGAAGCGATGAACCCATCGCCGACCGGGTTGCCGAGGTTCTGCCGGAGGCATACCTGCACCGTTTGGCCGGCGATCCCGGCTGGAGCGTTGCAGCCAACCAGTCGATCGAGTTGGTCTCCGGTTCGCCGTTCCTGCTGTTCTGCCACGACGACGTCGCCCTAGCTCCCGACTGCGTAACCCAGCTGATGGGCGAGCTCTATCGCAGCAACGGCGGCATAGCTGGCCCCAAGCTGGTGCGCTGGGCCGATGAGCGACGACTGCTGCAGCTCGGTATGGGCTCAGACCGATTCGGGGTCATGGTCGACCAGGTCGAGCGTGGCGAATTCGACCAGGACCAGTACGACTCGGTGCGCGACGTGTTCGTGATCCCCGGTGGCGTTCAGCTGATCCGCGCCGACCTGTTTGCCGCCCTCGGTGGTTTCGACCCGGCCATCAAGACGATGGGCGAAGACCTCGATCTCTGCTGGCGGGCGCATGCCGCTGGTGCTCGGGTGCTGGTTGTGCCGTCGGCCAAGGCTCGCCATATGGAGTCGATGAAGGACCGGATCACCATCCGGGAACGACGCCGACTATTGACCAGGCACCGCCTGCGAACGGTGCTGGCCACCGCCACTCGACGTTCGCTGCTGATGGTTATCGGGGCCTTTGTCCTGATTCTGCTCGAGAGCTTCTATTCGCTGCTGGCCGGTCGGCGGGGCCAGGCTCGTGATGTTCTGGCCGCCATTACTTGGAATCTCACCAGGCTCGATGATCTGCGCCGCAAGCGCCGCCAGCTGCGGCGGGTACGCACGGTGTCGGACCAAGACATCGCCAAGCGCCAAATGGGTGGCTCGGCTCGGATCTCCGCCTTCTCCCGGGGGCAGTTCACCGCTGGCCAGGACCGCTTCTCCGGCATGTTGGGCACGATGCGCTCGTCGCTCAGAGGCGAGGACGCAGGCAACGTTCGCGACGCCACCGTTATCGGCACCGTATTGGCTGTGCTGTTGATCTTCGGCAGCCGCCACATGCTGACCAGGGGAGTGGCGCCGGTAGGCCAAATCCCCGACGTCCCCGAGGGATTCACGCTGATGCGGGAATGGCTTGGCGGCTGGAGAACGGTCGGCACCGGCGGCTCGGGCAACGCCCCCTCGGCCCTATTCCTGCTCGGCATTGGTCGGATGCTGTTTTTCTGGGCCCCCGGCCTGTTCGACACGTTGCTCGTCGTTGGACCGGTATTCCTAGGGCCGATCGGCGCATATCGCCTAGCTCGTCCGCTTTCCAGCGCCAGAGCCGGCGCTGTCGGGGCGCTGGTCTATGCCTGCAACCCGGTCACCGTGTCAGCGATTTCCGCTGGCAGGTGGGAAGCGCTGGTCATCCTGGCTGCCGCTCCGTTCCTCGTTGCCGCTCTGCTGAGGGTCGGGGGCTACAGCCCGTTCGGTAGCCTCGGCGGCCTGCCCGGCCCGTCGGTGGCCGACCGTAATCTCCCGGTGCGACTGATCCGCTACGCCTTCCTGGTGGCCGTGCTGGCCGCCTTCGCTCCGGCCATCGTGCCGATCGCCTTTGTCATGTGTTTGGTCTTCGCCTTCGGCGCTCTGGTCCTCGGTGCCGGTGGCCGCCCTCAAGATCTACTGCTGGCCTCGGTGGTCGGCGTGGTCGGCCCAGTCGCTCTGCATGGGCCATGGAGTTTCGATTTCCTGCAGAATCTGTCTTGGCGTTGGATTGTCGGTCCGAATTCGCCCGAGGCCAGCTTCGATTCGCTGCTGGAACTGCTGCAGTTCGCTCCCGGCGCCCCACCGGCCCGCTGGGTCGCTCTCGGTCTGGTTATAGCCGCAGGCTTGGCGTTGGTCATCGCCAAGTCCGAGCACTTCCATCTGGCGGCCACCGGCTGCCTGCTGGCCATCGTGTTCCTTTTTACGGTCTGGGCTGGTCGCCGCGGCTGGATATCGATCTCGCTGCCGACCGCCGAAGCCATGCTGGCTCCCGCAGTTGCTGGCTTGACGCTGGCGGTAATCGCCGGGGTTCGAGCGCTCGAACTCAACTTCGTCAGTGCCGACGCTCCGCCGCGCCGCGACCGCCTTGTCGGCATGTTGGGTGGGGCCGCGATTGTGGCGGTCTTCTTCGGTGGTCTGCTGTCCAGTCTCAGCGGCCTGTGGGACGCACCGATCCAGACCTTCAGCGAGTCGACCCAGTTCCTGGTTCGTCAGCAGCAGGAGGAAAGCGGCGCCGACAGCCCGGGTCGGGTGCTGTGGATCGGTGATGCCAGCGTGCTCCCGCTCGACGTCGCAGTCTCCGAGTCCGGCATTCAGTACGCCGTTTCCGACGGCGGCAGGGCCGAAGTGCGAGGCCGGTGGTTGGCCGGACCGGTCGGCGCCACCGATGGCATCGGCGCTCAGCTCGACCTGGCCCGAGAGGGCGAGGTGGTTCGACTCGGTCGCCTGCTCGCCCCGTACGGAATCGACAACGTGGTTGTCGTCCGTCAACTGGCCCCCGCTCCTTACATCGGCCCGCAGATCGACCCAGGAGCTGGCGTCCAGCGAGCGTTGTCGCAGCAGCTCGACCTCGAACGGGTTCCTGGCGTGCCGAACCTGATCGTTTTCCGGAACATCTCCTCCGGTGGCATCGCCCCGATTCTGCCAACCCCAGCGGCCGCCGAAGCCGAAACCCCGCTTGAGCAGCTCGACATCGATCTGGCTCGCGGCTCGGCCTCGATCATCAATCACCGTCCAGGTAAGTGGATACTCAACACTCCGGATGAAGCTCAAGTGCTGGTGTCGCTCGACAGCAACGGTCTGGTGGCAACCGGAGCCAGGACCGAGATTAGAACCGGGTTCGACGACCTCGCGGTTCTGCCCGCCGGGCCCGCAGGCGAAATCTACCTCGAATACGCTCCCCGGCTCCGCCGTCAGTTGGCCCTTCTGGCCCAACTGTTGTTGGTAGCGGTCGGGGCGATCCTGGCCCAGACCAGACGTGAGGGCGTGCGATGAACCGCTGGCCGATTCTCTTTGTCCTCGTCGGACTGGTCGCCGCTGGTTTGGCCTACGACCGGGCGGTTGAGATGCCACTCGGTGGTACAACCGTGGCCACCGAACAGGTGATCGTCAGCCCATCGCTGACCGATCCGCCCCGGCTCGATGGCGCCTGGTACTGCCCGGTCGGTTCAAGCGAGCTCGGTGGGTTCGCCGATCACCAGGTCAACATCTCCAACCTCAGCGATGAGCAAGCAGTGGCCAACATCAGCCTGGTTACCGAAGACGGCCCCGGGCCCGGTCGCCGGATCGTCCTGGCCCCAAAGTCCACCGAACGGGTGAAGCTGTCGGAAACGTTGTCGGCCCAGCTGGCTGGAGCGGTCGTTGAGATAACCGGGGGTCGTGGCGTTGTCGGACACTCCGTCAGCACCGCCCAAGGCATCGCCGAAGGGCCCTGTGCCACCGGTGCATCGAGCACCTGGTATTTCGCCGCTGGCCGAACCACCCGCGACTCGACTCAGTACCTGGCGCTGATGAATCCGTTCCCCGAGACCGCGGTCTTCGACGTCGAGTTTCAAGCTGTTGGCCGCAGCCGTGAGCCGGGGCCGTTGCAGGGAGCGTTCGTCGAGGCGAGGTCGGTGCGTATCATCGAGGTTGGCGATTTCGTCTCTCGAGAAGAAGACCTGGCGACCAAGATCACCACCAATCGAGGGCGGCTGGTCGTCGAACGGCTACAGCTGCTGAACGGCGAACTGGGCCCATCCGGCGCGGCCCTCCAGCTCGGCGTGCCAACACCGGCTCCAAGCTGGATCTTCACCGCAGGCAGGATCCACGAATCTGGCGACGACCTGCTGACGATCTTCAACCCATACGAGTCCACCGCCGATGATCCATCGGCCAGCGCCGAGGGTGAACGTGAAGGGTTTCTCACGGTGGCGGTCAACCTTTGGCCAAGCAACCCGACCGATCTATCGAGCTACAGCGTTGTCACCATCGAGCGCGAGGTTCGACCGGGGACGTTCGTGACCATCGACCTGCGAGCGCAAGCCGAACGGTTCGAGTTCCCCTTGCCCTATGAGCTTGGGGTCAACGTCACCTCAATCGAGGGTTTGCCCATCGTGGCCGAACGCTGGCAGTTCTCCGAAAGGCTGCAGGTCGATTCGCTAAGTGCCGGCATCGGTACCGTCGCCCCCGACCCGGCCGAGGAAGAGCCTGCTGAGGGCGAAGAACCGGCCGAGGGCGACGAGCCGCTGGAGCTCCAGCCTCCGGAACCGGTCGACTCAGGCCTGCCACAACCGATTCCAAACAAGGGTATTTCCACCAGCCGCGGCAACGAACTGTTTTCAACCAGCTGGGTTGTTCCGTGGGTGACCATGGAAGGCGACTCCACACTTATCGCGGTGGCATCGATCGAAGAAGCTGCGGTCGAGGTCGAAGTCTTGAGCGGTGGCGAGTTCACCGGTCCGTTCCGAGCCACGGTGCCAAAGGGCGGCCGAGCCATTATCCCTGTTACTTCGGTTGAGGGCGGGGGAGCGGTGCGAGTGGTTTCCAACACGCCGATCTCGGTTGAAGCGGTCGTTGTACTGCCCGACCGATCGCTCGATGTTGTGCCCGCCGTCCCGACGGTCGATGGCTGAGTCCCAGATGCGATTGCCAGTGCGGGTCTGGGCAGACGGTCAGCGATGTTGATCCGGCTTATCGTTCTGGTGCTTCTAGCTGGCGCCGCGGTAGGTATCGCCATGTTGTTACAGCGCCGCAGGCCGGACCCCCCAACCGCTCCGAGTTATCGGGCCCCGACCCAGCTCGACCGCGACGACTTCAGCGAGCCGGACAAGAGTTTCCTGGCCGTGGTTTTCGCCTCAACCACCTGCAACAGTTGCCCCGAGGTTTGGGCCACGATCGAAGCGCTTGGCACGACGTTCGTAGCGGTGCAACGGGTCAACGTTCAGGACCAAGCCGAACTACACAAGCGATATCGGATCGATGGTGTGCCAACCACGCTCTTCGCCGACGCCTCCGGGGTTGTCATCAAGGCATTCTTCGGCCCGCTCGACGCCGATTCGCTGCGGGACGTGTTGCTGACGATCGGTCCAGAACCGTCCTAGACGGCGCATCTTCGTCTCAGGCCTACTCTCAGACCCCAATCTCGGGCCGCTCCCTGCGAGAGGGGGATAGTCAAGCCTGCGTACTTGGGTTCGATCCGGTAGGCCATCGCCGGTAATCTCCTGTGACCAGCAGCTGGGAACGGAGACTTCTATGAGCCAAGGGCCTGTCGGCGAAGAATTTGCGGGCGTGATCGGGCGTACCGCCGCCGACTCTGAGCCGTGGTGGCCAGATCCGCCGGCGGTCGAGGGGAAGCCAAACGTGGTGCTGGTGCTGTTCGATGACACCGGCTTCGCTCATTTCGGC
Organism: Acidimicrobiales bacterium; assembly: GCA_050633745.1. GTDB lineage: Bacteria > Actinomycetota > Acidimicrobiia > Acidimicrobiales > SZUA-35 > JAHELU01. The sequence continues at coordinate 10,828 of JBOEHD010000230.1, read as the reverse complement.
TGCTACGGCTCGGACATCGACACCCCGAACATCGACCGGCTGGCCGCCGGTGGTCTGCGCTACACGAACTTTCATACCACCGCACTCTGCTCGCCGACCCGAGCCTCGCTGTTGACCGGTCGCAACCATCACGCCGTCGGCATGCGCTGCATCTCCAACTTTGATACCGGCTATCCCAATATGCGAGGCAGGATCAGTCACGATGCGGCAACCGTCGCCGAGGTAATGAACGACGCCGGGTTCGCCACCTTCGCCCTGGGCAAGTGGCACCTTTGCCCGATGACCGAGACCTCGATGGCCGGGCCCTTCGACGACTGGCCACTGCAGCGAGGCTTCGATCGTTTCTACGGATTCCTTCAGGGGGAGACCGATCAGTTCCATCCCGAGCTGACGTACGACAATCATCACCTCGAACCTCGCAGCCCAGAAACCGGCCCCGAAGGCGACAACTATCACCTGTCCGAGGATCTGACAGACAAAGCCATCGACTTCATCCGCGAGTCGAAGTCGATAAGGCCCGACCGGCCGTTCTTCAGTTACCTGGCCTGGGGAGCGACCCACTCGCCCCACCAAGCCCCTCCGGAGTACCTCGAGAAGTACCGGGGCCGCTACGACCGCGGTTGGGATGTGGCCCGCCAGGAGTACTTTGAGCGCCAGCTTGAGATGGGCATCATCCCTCCCGGCACCGAACTTGCACCCCGCAATCGGGGAGTGCGACCGTGGGACGATCTCGATGCAAACGAACAGCGATTGGCCGCCAGGCTGCAGGAGGCCTTCGCCGCCTTCCTCGATCACACCGATGCCCAAATTGGCCGACTGATCGACTTCCTCGAATCGATCGATGAGCTAGACAACACCATCTTCATCGTCACCTCGGATAACGGCGCAAGCCAGGAAGGTTTCGCCACCGGGGTCATAGACGAGATGCGGTTCTTCAACGGATTCCCCGAAGATGTCGAAGCGGCCCAGGATCGGCTCGACGACATCGGCGGCCCCAAGTCGCACACCAACTATCCGTGGGGCTGGGCTCAGGTCGGTAACACGCCGCTGAAGTGGTACAAGCAGAACACCTTCGGCGGCGGGGTTCGAGACCCGCTGGTGGTCCATTGGCCGGAGCGGATCGCCGACGGCGGCGGCATCCGAACCCAGTTCCACCACATCACCGACATCACACCAACCATTCTCGACGAGCTGGGTATCGAACAGCCGGCCGAGTTTAAAGGACGCACACAGTTGCCGATCGCAGGCAAGTCGCTGGCGTACTCGTTCGACGACGCGGCGGCGCCAACCAACCGCAGCGCCCAGTACTTCGAGATGTTCGGCCATCGTGGAATCTGGTCCGATGGCTGGAAGGCGGTTACCTACCACATCAACGGCAAACCGTTCGACGGGGACATCTGGGAGCTGTACCACGTCGACGAGGACTTCTCCGAGTGCAACAACCTGGCCGATGCCCACCCGGAGAAGCTGGCCGAACTGATCGATCTGTGGTGGGCCGAGGCCACCGAACACGGGGTCTTGCCGCTCGATGACGACGTGAGCGGTATCGCCTTCCGGGCTCGCAGGCCCGGTACCGCCCACGCCAAAACCAGCTACCGATTCCTGCCACCTCTGTCCCGTCTACCGAACGAGGCCGCCCCGGCCATCGCCGGCCGTAGTTGGCGCATGCGAGCCGAAATCGACAGGCCAAATGGCGACGAGGAAGGTGTGCTGTTCGCCTGGGGCACAGCCAATACCGGCCTCAGCTGCTACCTGCTCGATGGGGAAGCGGTCTTCGACTACAACCTGTTCGGCACCCATCACGAGGTTCGGGTTGGGCTCGGTGCTCCCGGTCCGGCGGCGATCGAGGTAACTTTCGATCGCACCGACAGCGGCGCCGACGTCGCGATCGGCATTGTCGACGGGGAGAGCCAGGCAGGCACGGTGCCCTGGGTGCTGCGGTTTATCGGCATGTCTGGCATGGATGTCGGACGCGATGCCGGTTCGCCCATCACCGACGCCTATCAGGCGCCGTTCCCCTTCAGCGGTGGTTTCACCAGCCTCGAGTTCGAGGTGACGGACGAGCTGGATCCAGCCGAGATCATGAAGCTGGACCGGCAGCGGGTCCGGCGCGAGTTCAGCCGCCAGTAGCGGTCGAGTTATCGGCCGGCCCGCTTGTCAGCAAGTGGGCCCGGCCGGGTGCTACCTAAATTTCGGTAGACGGTGTTGTGCCGGTGGCTGGCGCCGAGCTGTCGACGGCTCCACCGTTGGCGATTTCTGGGTTCGGGATTAGGTCGCTCGCTTCGCTCCCACCGGGAACGGCGGCCAGCTCGTTGTTTGCCACCGCGATCAAACGATTCACCTCGGCACCGCTGAGCGTTTCGTGCTCCAGAAGGTTCCTGGCCACGAGGTTCAGAGCCGTGCGGTTCACGGTCAACAGTTCCCGACAGCGGGCTTCCTGGGTGTTCAGGATGCCCTGAGTTTCCTCGTCGATGATTCTGGCGATGTCCTCGGAATACTCCTTGGACTGCATCATGTCGTCNNCGTCGCCGAGGAAGACCGGGCCACTGCCGCCGAAGGCCATCGGCCCCAGCTTCTCAGACATACCCCACTCGGTAACCATTCTTCTGGCCAAACCGGTCGCTTTCTGCAGGTCGTCGCCAGCGCCAGAGGAAACAACCCCGAAGACGAGGCTTTCGGCATTGCGACCACCGAGCATCATCACGATCATGTTCTCGGCGTGCGTCTTGCGGAGCGAGTGACGATCCTCCTCTGGGAGGGTCATCGTGACACCGAGAGCCATGCCGGTAGGGATGATCGTGACCTTATGGAGCGGGTCGTAGTCGGGGAGCAGGGCGGCACACAGAGCGTGTCCGGTCTCGTGATATGCGGTCATCTCCCGTTCGGAGTCCGACATCACAAGCGAGTCTCGCTTCACACCCATGATCACACGATCTCGGGCCATGTCGAAGTGCTTGGCGTAGATCTCATCTTCGCCGCCGCGTACTGCGAACAGAGCAGCTTCGTTTACCAGGTTGGCCAGATCGGCACCGCTCATGCCAGGGGTACCACGGGCCACAACGTCGAGGTCGACGTCGGGGTTGATCCGCTTGTGCTTCATGTGCACTTCAAGGATCTTCTTGCGGTCTTCCAGCTCGGGGAGTGGCACGACGACTTGGCGGTCGAAGCGACCGGGCCGCAACAGCGCCGGGTCGAGAATGTCTGGCCGGTTGGTTGCGGCGATCATGACGATGCCTTCGGTGGCCTCGAAGCCGTCCATTTCGGACAGCATCTGGTTGAGCGTCTGCTCACGCTCGTCGTGGCCACCGCCGAGACCGGCGCCACGCTTACGGCCGATCGAGTCGATTTCGTCGATGAAGATGATGGCTCGGCCCATTTTGCGGGCCTCGTTGAACAGGTCGCGGACCCGGCTAGCGCCGACGCCGACAAACATTTCCATAAAGTCGGAGCCGGTGACCGAAAGGAACGGCACGCCAGCCTCGCCTGCGACAGCACGGGCGATGAGGGTCTTACCGGTTCCCGGCGGGCCGACGAGCAGCACACCCTTGGGAATCCTGGCGCCGATGGCCGAGAACTTGCCGGGGTTCTTCAGGAAGTCGACTACTTCGGTTACTTCCTTCTTGACCGACTTGTAGCCAGCAACATCATCGAACATCGTGCCGGGACGCTCAGAGGAGTATGTCTTGGCCTTCGATCGGCCGATCGACATGATGCCGCCCATTTGCGACTGCTGCCTGCGGGCCATCCACCAGAAGAAACCGAGGATGATCATGAAGGGCAGGAATAGCGGCAGCAGACCAAGGAACCAATTGGTCGTCGGGGTTACCGGCTGATACTCGACACCGTTTTCATCGAGCAGTGCACGATCGGCTTCGGAGAACTCTTTGAAGCCGGTGGTCTGGAAAGGATCGCCAGCTGAGGTTTCGCCCTCGATACGGAAGGTCCCGTTATCGAACTCCAGCGACTTGATTTCGCCCGCTTGGACCTTGTCGATGAACTCGGTGTAGGTGATCTCGTCCTGCGGTGTGCCATTGGTGGCCGAAGCGACCGCAAGCAAGGTGACCAAAATACCGACGACGACCCAGGCCGACCAGCGAGGCCAACCGCCCTCAGAACGGCCCGGTAGCTTCGGATTGCGCCCCTGTGGAGGCGGTGGCGGTGGATTGGACCCTTGCGGACTCATGAGGACAGCCTAATTGCCAAGAAGCCGGATGCCGAGATCGAGGTGTGGAGCACGTGTCGTCCAGTCGGTTAGTGAGTGAGTATCTTGAGTGACCCATTCATACCGGGTGGCTTGAAAAGCGGCATAAAGCCGCTGATGCACCTTCACCAGCCAACCGTGGTTGGCCTGTCAGAAGTTTCAGCTGGCCGCGCTGGGATCGGTCATTGGCAGTTCCGGGTCTGTGGTCCACTCCATAAGGCTGGCGTCGTAGACCGACACATTCGTCTTGCCGAATAGAGCCAGCGCAAAGGCATCGACTGTGGCGGCGATCGCTCCGCCGCAGTAGGTGATGACCGGTGACGCTTCGAGCAGGCCTGCGGCGGTCAGGTGAGCGTGCATCGTGTCGGCGTCGACGAAGCCTGCGGTCTCGGCCTCGATCATCGAACGGAACGGCAGGTTGACCGCGCCGCTGATGTGGCCCGAACGGGGACCGTACGATGTGCCGGTTCCGTCGAAGCTGTCTGCGGGCAGCGCATCGACGACACAGGCCGGAGCGGCTGCTCCGTCGGCATTGACACCCTGAACTGCGGCCAGCACATCGTCTTTGGTCGCTCGGGCCGACTCCCACCCGGTGGCCAACACAAACGGTGCCGCTGCCGGGACGGTCGACGGCTCGGCGGTGAGCGGACGCCCCTCGGCCTCCCAGCGCTCGATCCCACCATGAAGGATGGCGCAATCGACGCCATAGTGATGCAGAGTCCACCACGCCCTGGTGCACCACATCGTGCCGGAGTCGATGCCCTCACGTGGCGTACGGGCGGTCAACACGACCTTGGTGTCGGGGCCGACCCCGATTCCTGCCAGGACCGACTGCATCTGAGCCGGGCTTGGCCACATCCACGGCAGGGCAGCGTCCTGGTCTGAGAGCACACCTTTGCCTGCCGGAACGTCGAAGAACAGTGAGCCGGGAATATGGCTGTCTAGATAGCACTCCGTCTGGGCCCGGTTCTCCAGCTTGCCCGTCAGCTTCGCAGTCACGTCGAGGGCTCGGACATCCGGTCGCTCAAGGTTCTCGGCGAGCCACTCGGTACTCACTAGATATTCCGGGTTTGTGAACTCCATATCGAAATCATAGACCCCGACTCGGACCCGGACCCGGACCCGGACCCAGACTCGGACCCGGACCCAGACTCGAACCCAGACTCAAACCCAGACTCGAACAGCAGACTCGAACCCCGGCCCAACGTCGAGCGCAGCCTGTCTCAGCGTCGGCGGTGTCGTATCCTCATCCATATGACACGGGACCCTCGCTTCATCGGCGAAGACGGGGCCCACTACTCACCGGTCCGGGTCGATGACCATGTCCGGGGCAAACTGGGCGCCCCTAAAACGCTGAGCGATCCCACCAGCGCCTCCACGGCGCAGAACAGAACCACCTGAGCGCTAGCAACCCTTACGCCCCCGAACCCTTTCTGTCCACCAAGCTTTAGGTCAGAGCGGCTTATATCCTTTCGCCATGTTCGATCGGTGGGCCGAGGCAGGCCAGAGTTGGCCGCAGAGTAGCGACGAGGCCCGCTGGGGTATTCCTGGCGTCTTGGCTTGTTTCTTCGGGGCTCAGGTGCTCGCTGTGGTTTGGGCGGTGATGGCGTCCGGGGTGGTCTACGGATCCGACCCCATTCCCGCGGTGGCCGACCGTCCCATTTGGACGCTGCTGTTGTTTAATCTGGGGCTGTGGGTCGGCTATCTGGTCTTCCCGATTGTGGCCCGTCGGGTGTCGGGCAGCGGTCCGATGAAGGATTTCCGCAGCCGGGTCGATCTGTTCGACATCGGCTTCGGAGCCCTGGTCGGCGTCGCCACCCAACTGGCCCTATTGCCGGTGCTCTACTGGTTCGTGCTGAAAGTGATTTCCGGTGATCCCGATAGCACCGCTGAGGCATTCGGCGACCGGGTCAACAACTCCGCAGATATCGTGCTGTTTGGTCTCGCGGTGATCGTGGTCGCCCCAATTGTCGAGGAGTGGTTCTTCAGGGGCATGTTGCTGCCAACGCTGAGTCGGCGCTTCGGTGTCGTGGCCGGGATCATCTCTTCGTCGGTGGTATTCGCCCTGGTCCATCGTGAAGTGATCCTTCTACCCGGGTTGTTCTGCTTCGCCCTGATCCTGGCTTGGCTCACCGCCAAGAGCGGCCGCATCGGTCCGGCGATCGTGGCCCACATGGCATTCAACGCAACTACCGTGGTGCAACTCCTGGCTCTGTAGACCCCGGCTTGCATCCCAGATGGGTCCCGGTTTGATCCGTCCCCGTCCCCGTCTACATCGGTGCGACCGGACCAAAACGCCCAGGTGCTCTGAGCCGGTCGGCTCATTTGACGGCGCTCGGCTTAGCGCTGCGGTGCCAGGTCCGACTTGGAGTGGGCAACGGTGGACCAATCCAGGAGGCGTGGTGGAGCTAAACAATAAGTTCGGTGGGCAGTTCGATGGAAAGTTCGGTACACAATTTGGCGAACAGCCGGACGATCAGGTCGACAGTGGCATCCAGCCGGTGACGGTAACCGAGCCCGAATCGGTGACGGTGACGGTGACGGAGGCTAGTCCAGCGCCCGAGGCGCAGCCGGACGTCACTCCAAGCAAGCTGCTTACCGGTTCGCCGTGTGGGATTTGCGGCTCCGAACAGGCCGCGATCCGGATCAATGTCGACGGGAACACACTGCTAATGGAGTCATGCGACGGCTGCGATGTGCGTCGCTGGCAGTTGGCAGGGGAGCGGATCGACCTCCAAGAAGCTCTAAACCAGGTCGGCGAACATTCCGGCCGCCGCCGCTAGAGGGTTTTTTCTTACTATCGTCGCAGGTGTGCATGGATCTGTTTGTCGCGTCGACCCATTAAATCGCGCCACGGTGTCAGCACTTGCCTGCTCCAATGGCCGTGAGCGACGTGCGGGGGCGGGAACTTGACCGTCTCACCGTCGGCTCCGACCGATCCAAACGCCGACCCTAGTCCTGAGCCAAATGGAGACCCAGCCGTCGAAGTAGTCCCGTCGGAAAACGGCAACGGGATTCTCGACACTCAACAGCTGGACCCCGAAGAATTCGGCCCTGAATCAGGCTCCGAGTACGAAGCTGGCGCTGACGACGACGCCGCTCGATACGAAGAAATCCCGGTCGGCACTGCGCTGCCTGGATCTCCCGGTTTCTCACTCAAGAAACCGGCCGACAGACTGGGCCTTGGGATCGCCATGATCCTGTCGCTGTTCGTCTTCGCTCTGCTCAACTGGCCAGATCCCAACGGTTGGGGCGACCTGACCGAACCGCTGCTGTTCCTAAACACCACACCGTCCGGCGGCGACATGGGCGCCCATGTTTGGGGTCCCGCATTCCTGCGCGACCATCTCCTGCCCAGCTTCCGACTTAGCGGCTGGACGCCAGACTGGTACGCCGGCTTCCCGGCCTACCACTTCTATATGGTCGTGCCGTCGCTAGCCATTGTTGCGGTAAACGCTGGCTTGCCATGGTTCCTCGGTCTACCACTGGCCGCTGCGGTCATCTACGGCGGATGGCGCTACAGCACTCGCTTCGCCACCGCTCGCAACTGGGTGAGAGCCGCAGCCGTTGTAGTCGCTGTGCTGCTCGTTTCGTTCCCATACGGGGTTGCCTTCAAGCTGGTCAGCGTCGCCGGTCTTGTTATGTTCCCGCTCGCCGCCTGGGCTATGGGTCGCCTGGCCCGGTCGCCCGAGCCGGTACCGGCCTTTCTGTCGCTCGCCGCCTTCATCTTCCTGTTCGATACGAATTTCACCATCTATGGCGGCAACATCGCCTCGACCCTCGCCGGTGAATTCGCCTTCTCCCTCAGCCTTTGCCTGACCCTGCTGGCCATGGGCATGGTCGTCAGAGGCATGGACGATCGTCGTTGGCGGGCCCCTGCCGCGGTGGTTATCGCCCTCGCCGCTCTCTGCCACATCATCCCGGTCTTCTTCCTGGTACCGGCGCTGGTGCTGCTCGTACTGGTGCACCCAAACGTGTCGCGAGCATGGTCGGTCGCCGGCATCGTGGCAGTGGCTCTGATTCCTATCGCCTTCGCTGACGGCACCGGCCTCGGCGTACGAGGCCTGTCGATCGTGGCGGTGTTGGTTGTACTGGCATCGGCTGCGGTGGCTGAGCCGCTGATGCTGGCTCGCTCGGTTTGGCTTGCCCTCACCGGCATCACCGCCATGCTGCTGAGCGCCTTCTGGCTGCTGCCCTTTTATCTCCGGGAACCCTTCTTCAACGACATGGGCTGGGAACGGCTCGAAGAAGTCGGCCCGCCCATGCTGACCGTTCCGATCAAGATCGCCCTCCCGGTCGCCGCTGTTGGCTTGGTGCTGTCCTTCGCACTGCGGGAACGCATCGGCATAATCTTCACCGGCACCGCTCTTATCTTCGCGTCGGCGGTGGCTAACGTCGGTGAGGGCCCACTGTGGAACGCCCGCCTGCTGCCGTTCTACTACCTGTCGGTCTACATGCTGGCCGCCGTCGGCATCGCCATGGTGGTGCGTTACATCGCCGCTTCGACCAGCGGTGACCTCGATCGTCCCGACCGTCGCACGGTGGTGGCCGCCAGCTCGGTCGCTCTGCTGGCGGTGCTGGCTGCGGTCTCAATGCCGTTGCGAATCATGCCGTTCGGTCAGGTATCCGATAGTGGCGACGGCTCATACAACTGGCTGGTCTTCACCAACCGCGCTCGCAGCTTCATTCCTGGCTGGGCCGATTGGAACTACTCGGGCTACGAACGTAAACCCTCATACGCCGAGTACAGCAACGTCGTCGAGACGATGGCCACAATCGGCGGCGAGTCGGGCGAAGGCTGCGGCCGGGCCATGTGGGAGTACGANNGGCTGCATCGGCTCGATGGAAGGCCTCTATTTCGAGTCTTCGTCAACAACGCCGTTTCACTTCCTAAACCAGAGCACGTTGTCTGAGTCGCCGTCGCGGGCCCAGCGTGATCTGCCGTACCAGAACTTCGACATCGACAAGGGCGTGGCCCAGCTCCAGGTAATGGGCGTTCGTTACTACCTCGCTCAGTCCGACGTGGCTATCGACGCCGCCAGGCAGAACCCGTATCTCACCGAGATCGATGAGGCGCAGCCGTTCGTGATCTTCGAAGTGGGGCTCAGCGAACTAGTAGAGCCACTGGCTTTCGAACCGGTTGTCGCTGCTGGCCGAACCGCCGAGGATCTTGCAGGCGAGTTTGGCGAGGTTGAGGAAGTTTCACGGTTCGAAACTGGCTGGGCTAGTCAGGCCGTCAGGTACTACAACGACCCCAGTAGCTTCGGGCCGCTGCCTGCCGAAGACGGCCCGGAAAGCTGGATTCGTCTGGCCGACCTGGAGACCGAGGCGGGACGACCACTCGATCCAGTCGAGGTGTCGGTCGGCGAAATCGGCACAAACAAGATTTCATTCTCGGTCGACGAGGTCGGCACGCCGGTCCTGGTCAAGATCTCCTACTTCCCCAATTGGGATGCCGATGGTGCAGATGGTCCATGGCGTATCGGGCCAAACCTGATGGTGGTTGTCCCAACCGAGAACGATGTGACGCTCTCCTATGGGCGGACCGCAATCGACCTCGGAGCCATATTCCTGACCATCGTTGGCCTCGGCGGGCTGCTGTTCTTGGCCGGCATCGATCGTCGCCGCTGGGGTGTGCTTGAACGGCTTGGCTTCGGAAACGGTGATCCCGCTGACGCACCGCCAGCCACTGTCGCCGCTGCCATGCCCGATGTCGATGGCATGGCAACCGAGAGCGTAGCTGCTGCAGCTGCTGGCTTCGCCAGCACCGCGGTTGACGGTCTCAACGGCGGTGAGATCTCCGTCGACGACTCTGCCGTTGACGGCCCTTCTGTTGACGGCACTGCTATTGACGAAGTTTCCGTCGGCGAAGCGGCTGCGGACAGCTCGACCGTTGTCATCCGGCCGACCGAAGTCGTAGAGCCGCCACCGGTCGTCGCTGTTGAACCAGCCGCTGCCGTTGAACCGGAGCTTGTGGAGTCCGTCGAGTCGACGTTGGAAGCCACACTGGATCGTAAGTTGGAACCGAGGCCCGACCCGACCAGTGCCCAAGCGGCCGATCTGGCGGAACCTCCGGCGGACACCAGCGGCCTCGACGAGGCGTGAGGAGTCGGCTCAGGATCTTCGCCCTGGTCGGTGTGCTTGCCACAGCGGTCGACCTTTCGCTGCTCCTCATCCTGTCCGATGGCTTCACCGGCCGCTCGCTAGCAAACATTATTGCGCTGGCTGCCGCAGCATTGGTGGCCTACACGCTGAACCGACTGATCACCTTTCGAGGCGACCCAACGGCGCGGTGGGTACGAAACCCCGGACTGTTCGCCGTCACTGCGGTGTCGGCGGGGGCGATCGACCTCGGCATTCTTTCGGTTCTAAACGAACTGGGCTTGCCGCTAGCAGCGGCAAAGATTGGGGCCATTGGCTGTGCCGCGGTGGTTCGTTGGCTGGCCTACCGCTGGATCCTGTTCCNNCGGGTCGAGCGACCGATACCCGAAGGCCGGTTTCGGCTCACCGTGATCGTGCCTGCATACAACGAGAGTGCCATCATCGGCCGAGCGGTCGGGACCATCGAGCAGGCGATGGCCCAGGAGATTGACCCCGACGATTTCGAACTCGTCGTCGTCGATGATG
>JBOEHD010000229.1:0-4646 GCA_050633745.1 Acidimicrobiales bacterium | reverse complement strand
TCCAGACCTGCCCCCACCTCGGGTGCCGTGTTCCGGACTGCCAGACATCACAATGGTTTGAGTGCCCCTGCCATGGTTCGCAGTACAACCAGGTTGGGGAGAAAAAGGGTGGCCCAGCCCCCAGAGGCATGGATCGGTTCCCGATGGAGGTCACCGCTGGTGGCGACCTGGTCGTGGATACTGGAAACGTGATTCAGGGCCCCGCTATTGGTGTGAATACCACTGGACAGGAAGCTGAAGGCCCTAACTGCCTCGGAGCAGGTGGCGGTCACTGATGCTCGCAACATATATGTTCGCTGCCGATTTCAGGGGAATCGGCCTATCGGTCGCGGCGCTGGTTTTTATTGGCTTCTGCGCCGTCTTCATCTGGAACATCTCTCGGGCCAGGCCCGAGCTCGGTTCTGAAATCGAACTTGCGGCTAACCGCAAGGAATACCTACCCGATGAGCAACTCGAAGGTGAGAAGCTCGATCGTTCGTTGAGCTTCGCCCTCGTGCTGCTAACGCTGTTGGCCATCACGCTTCCCTTCTATTGGATTGCTGAACCCGGTCGACAAGAAGGTGCAGCAGCGGCTTACAACGCCTCGTTCGAAAGTCGTGGCGAAGGTAGCTATCTCGTTGGCGCCCAGTGCGTGAACTGCCACTCCGGTGGCGGTGTCGGCGGTGGCGCTTCTTACGTCCTGCAGGACGCTGATGGCCAGTTCATATCAAACGCCAGCTGGAGCGCTCCGGCCCTCAACAACGTGCTCCTTCGCTACAGCGAAGATGAAGTGCGCTACGTGCTCAACTATGGACGCCCCGGTTCGCCGATGGCTGCCTGGGGTACTGCCGGTGGTGGCCCGCTGACGACTCAGCAGGTCAACAACATCATCATCTATCTGCGCACCCTCCAGGTCCAGAGCCTCGACACAGTCGATATCGCTGCTGCCGGGTCGGACAATGCGCAGGACGAAGAAAGCCTGGCAGCCCAAGAAGAAGCCAACGCTCTCATCGAAGCAGTTGAGAACGAGGTCGCCCGATCGCTGGCCGACGGCGAATTCGAAACGGTTGGCGAAGCGGTGTTCAACCTCGGTTTGAACAGCGGCTTCGGCGCAGGGGCTTACTCCTGCGGCCGCTGCCATACCTCAGGCTGGTCGCTCGGCCTCGACGTTTCGCCGGACGTGCTCGATGAGGGAGTCGCCGGTTGCGGTGGCGGTAATCCATCGGGTATCGGCTACAACCTGTGCGGCGACTCGGTTAAGAACCGTTTCCCCGACGATGCCTGGCTACGACCCGACGGAACTTGGTACCTCGAAGCCGAGCTCGACAGCAGCAAGGTAACGGCACCGACCCAGGGCAATCCGGTCGGCTACGACGGTTCGTTCATCGAAGCGCTCGACGGCTCAAAGGTCATGCTCAACGCCAGCGGCGCACCGGTTAATGACGCAGGCGAAACCTACCTGGTCCTCGGTCCCGCTGAGGGCGAGGGTGGCGACGCTCAAAATGGCGACCTCGCCGAGTGCAGCTTTGTCGCTGAGCTTTGGGAGTCGGCGAGCGGTGGCGCGGCCTACTCATTCGACCCGGCCGATGGAGTACAGCTCAACGAGAACGGTGACTTCATCGATCCCGAGCCTCTAACTCTTGCGCAGGCAGGCGAAGGGGCCATGGTCTTGGAGAACAATCGCATCGTCTCCGGCTGCGACATCATCGAGATGCCGCCCCGCACCAGCATTGCGCACTACAACTTCATCTATAACGGAGCCACTGCTGGCGCCGGATACGGCGAGGGTGGCCTTAGCCCGGCTGGCATGATGCCCGGCTTCGGCAGCACGCTTACACCTGAAATGATTCAGGCAGTCGTCGACTACGAGCGGGGGCTCTGATGCACGCTTTGACTCTGGCTTTCATCGACGGAATCGGCTTTGACCCGTTCTTCCGAGGTCTGCTGAGCGTTCTCGTCGGCATCGTGGTTCTGGTAGGCGGTACCTACCTGCTGATCGCCACCAACATCGGCGCCCGCGCTGGCATGCTCATCGCCATGGCCGGCCTGTTCGGTTGGATGTTCCTGATGGGAATCATCTGGACCGTGTACGGCATCGGCTGGCGAGGCGATCCTCCTACCTGGGCCCTGGTCGAGATCAACATCGACGATGTCGAAGATAACGATGATGGTCTGCTCTTCTCCGAAGTCGAAGCGGCCCAAGGGCTTGTCGGGGCCGACGTCTCAGTACAGATGGACGATCCCGATGCAGCTCAGGTTGCAGCCCTCGAGAAGTCGAAGGAAACCGAACTCAACGGCTGGCGCTACCTCACCACCTCAAACGGTGTTCGCGGTGAAGCTCAGTCCTCGGCCGACCAGTACCTGATCGAAGAGGAAATCTTCGATGCCGGTCAGTACCTTCCGCTTCAGTTCGGTGGTTTCACCACCGGCGGTAAGCCAGTTCTCGATGACGACGCCAACCAACTCGATCGGGTGTGGCACTTCGTCGACGAAACGTTCCTTAACCCGACCCACAGCCAAGAGCTGATGGTCATTCAGGCTCGAGCGATCCTCGTCAAGCCTGCCTTCCCCGGCCAGGCACCACCCGTGGCCGAGGTTGACACCGCTGCCCCGCTGGTTTCGGTGATCATGGAACGTGACCGTGGCGGTCCGTTCCCCAGCCTCATTAGCGGTCTACGGTTCACCCCGTTCATGTTCACCGTGGCTACCGGGCTGATGTTCTTAGTGTTCTCCTGGGCGCTACACAATCGAGATCGCCGACAGGACGAGATCCGAGCGGCAGCCGCAGTTTGATTCCGCAGTTCATTTGGAGTCTGATTCGTCTTGGTGCCGTCTGAAACGGTCTTCGGACCGAGATGACGGCAATAATGTAGGCAATACAACGAAACCATCAAAATAGAATCAGCAGAGGAGGACATCATGGCTCAGTACCTACCGGTTCTGGCCCTGTTGATCCTGGCTGCGCTGTTTGCCGCTCTGAGCTTCGTCGCTTCGAAGCTCTTGGCGCCGCGCAACCCAACAGTGGAAAAATACGCACCCTACGAGTGCGGCATCATCCCTGGGCGAGAACCACCGGAACGTTTCCCGGTCCGGTTCTATTTGGTGGCGATGCTGTTCGTGATCTTCGATATCGAGATCGTTTTCTTGTACCCGTACGCCATCGCTAGCGACCGGCTCGGCCTGGCCGGGTTGGTGGCCATCATGGTGTTCTCCGCTCTGGTCTTCGAGTCTTTCGTTTACCTGATCTCCAAGGGCGCCATCGATTGGGGTCCTGTACAGATCTCCAAGCGCCAGGACGGCTTGCGTTCTCCGGAACGCACGTCCAGCTCCACCATTCGACGGGTCGGCCTTGAAGGTCGTTACGAAGAGGCGGAGTCCGCTCCGCTGAAAGAGGTTGCGGCCTAGTGAGTAGTCTGATCCAGAGCGTTCAAGACGACGGCTTCGAGGGGCTCGATCACAATGTGATCACTGCACCGCTGGAGAAGTTGGTCAACTGGTCCCGGGCCCGTTCGTCATGGCCCGCCACCTTCGGATTGGCATGCTGCGCCATCGAGATGATGGCAACCGGCGGCTCTCACTACGACCTCGCTCGTCTTGGCATGGAAGTCTTCCGGGCATCGCCCCGCCAGGCCGACGTGATGATCGTCGCTGGCCGAGTTAGCCAGAAGATGGCTCCGGTTTTGCGCCAGATCTACGACCAGATNNACAACTACGCCATCGTGCAGGGTGTCGACCAGATCGTTCCCGTCGACGTGTACGCCCCCGGCTGCCCGCCCGGCCCTGAGACTCTGCTGCATGCCATCACCACGCTCCACACCCAGATCGAAACCGGTGAACTGCTCCGCCGTCGCTCGGCGACCGGCGCAGGCGCAGGCATCATCATCGAGCAACGCGATGGTCAGGGCGAGCCGAAACTTCTTACGCTGGGGAAGAAGTAGTGGCCGAGCCCACCGAAGCCACAGAAGAAGAAGCTCCGGCTGAAGAAGTTGAAGCCGTAGCGGCTCCTGAAACGGCCTACGGCTGCCTGGTCACCTACTCGCGTGATCAGAAAGTGATCCACGCTGATCGAGAAAACTGGCGTGAGCTGGCCATCGAACTGCTAGCCGACGGTTGGGCCATGTGCGTCGACCTCACCGCGGTTGACTACTCGGCCTATCAGGCCAGTAGGAACCTCCCAGCCGGTATTGCGCCAGAACGCTATGAGGTCGTTGCAGCCTTCATCTCCCACGGTCGCCGCGAACGTATTCGGGCTCGAGCGCAAGTGCCGGCCGACGACCCGACGATCGCCTCGCTCTACGAGATCTACCCCGGTGTTGATTATCTGGAGCGCGAGGTCTTCGACCTCTTCGGCATCAACTTTGAAGGCCACCCTGACATGTCTCGCATCCTGATGCCCGAGACGTGGAACGGCCACCCGCTGCGCAAGGACTACTCCGTGGGCGCCATCCCGGTTCAGTTCAAAGCTCCCACAGACTGAGGCGATCGAAGCGATCATGACCGTTACAGAAGATCCAACCGAGTCCACCGAGATGGGCGAAGAAGAAGCACCGGTGGGCCAAGTCCATCATCTCTATCGACGCGACTCCATCCTCAGGATGTCAGAGGTCCAAGCCGTCGAAGACGCCGAGAGCGCACCGCTCGACGACGAGAACGATCAGACCATGTTG
>JBOEHD010000228.1:0-10800 GCA_050633745.1 Acidimicrobiales bacterium | reverse complement strand
CCGCTGCACGTCGGCTCGACCACGATGGTCGTCGAAACCGAGATCCGAAACAGCGGTCGCCTCGTCGCCAAAGTCACTCAGACCCAAGCCATCCTCCGGCCACGAAGCTGACATCTCTACCTCTCGGGGGACCATCGGTTAGACGATCGATCCGGACAACTGGTGTCACTCCTAGGCGTTCGCGATTAGGAGCCGGTTGCCGCCTCTCTGGAACTCGTAGTCGACCGTCCTAATGTGCGTGCTCACGCCGAGCTCGTCCAACCGAGACTGCACCCGGTCGAGATGGCGCGACGGAAGGCTGCCTAGCTCCAACAGCGGGAACACGCGCACTTCTTTCGCCACCCGACACAACTCGACCAACGAATCCAGGTGAAACTCGGTGGAAAGTTGCTCTCCATAGAGAAACAGAAAGTGGGAGCACAAAGCGAGGTCGAAACTTCCGTCTTCGAACGGCAGAGAGGGAAGTTTCTCGGCTCGGTAGCGGCCTTCGGCCTGGCCTCGCTCGTAGTCGCCTAAGAAGCCCTCCATGGCGGTTCGCCGCTTTTGGGTGAGATCGTCTAGGTCGACGACTCCGTGTCCCCAGGTGAAGTCCGCGGCGTTGCTGGTTGTCTGATCGATCATGTCGTCGAAGACCTCTTCGACTCTTGACCTGATGTCATCAGCTGAGAACCGGTAGATCGGGTCGACCGACACCACCTCGAAACCCGCAGCCGTAGCCTCAGCGTTGAAACTGGCCGGCCCGTCACCACAACCGAGAATCCGACCACCGAGGTCATTCTCAGTCAAGTCGAACATGGCTCGATACTCCACAAACCGGCGACCCCAGGGGACAACCGACGCAAGCTGAAAACCCATCCGAGTAGCGTAGATCACCTGTCCGATCTCAGAAGAGGCGGCGAATCAAGACCTGCTTGACCAGGGCTGCGCCACATATTCGAGACAATCGGGTCGCTGATGCCTCACCGGAGTTGGCGAAGTCGGACAGCTTGTGTCCAGAGATCCGGGTCAAGCTGCACGACAAACCTGCGTTCGCCGTCGGTGTGTTCGACGCGAATGTCGAGTACCAGGCACCCGACATAGCACGAAGCAGGACGGTGACGCCGTGACCTTTGAGTTCGACCCGACCCAGCGTTATGACAGGCGGGTGGTCTTCGGGCGTGCCATCAACGGTCAATCGTAGACGTCAACAACACAGCCCGCTCCGGGGTCGACACCGAGGGCGGGGGAGAGGCCGCCCTCGGTTCGATACCGTTAGTTCGCCCCTAGGCCGACTGTTCTTCCTTTGGCCACAGGACGGGGAAGACCGGCGCACTGATTGGATCCCCGGATTCGAGCTGCGGGTAGGGGAAGTGCGGGGCGTTCTTCTTGAGCATTCGCATGAAGTGCGGTCGGCTCTCGTCCCAGACGGCATCATCGCCGAAGAAGCGGAACGAGATCGCACGACGCCGCTGGTCCTGCGAA
Organism: Acidimicrobiales bacterium; assembly: GCA_050633745.1. Taxonomy (GTDB): domain Bacteria; phylum Actinomycetota; class Acidimicrobiia; order Acidimicrobiales; family SZUA-35; genus JAHELU01. The sequence goes on along the minus strand of JBOEHD010000228.1, from coordinate 9,339 downwards.
AGGTTGCCAGGGGCTCCGTGGATGGTCTTACTGTGATGCACGAGCACATCGCCCGGCTCGACGTTCCACGTGAGAGTGTCGTACTTCCCGGGGTTGGCTCGCAGGTCTGCCAGCGTTCGGAGCTGGTCGCCGGTGGCGTTGTCGCCCGCTCGCTCAACGAGAACCTCGGGGTCGAGATCGTCGGTTGGGCCGAAGATGTCGACGCCCTTGGGGTCGTTGTCTGACCAGCCCTCGACCGGGATGTAGGAACCCCACCGGTGCGATCCCTTGACGTAGCTCACGACGCCATTCTCGGGTGAGGCCGAATCGAGCGCGACCCAGAACGAGATGACTTGCTCGCCGCTCGACGGCCAGTAGGCGTAGTCCTGGTGCCAAGGTGTGGCCTTGAGCGTGCCGGGTTCCTTCACCAGCGTCTGGTCGTAGAAGGACCGAACCACCCTGGATCCCATCAGTTCAGCGGCGAGCTCGGCGATGCCAGACTCAAACAGGAACGCTTTGTACTCGGGAATCCGCAGCGAGCCGAAGCTGTCTTGGAAGAAACGGCCTTCGCCCGGACGGCTGAACTCGACCGTGGACGGAGCGTCACCCGATTCAAGGGTGTCGGCACCTGCTGTCAGCTTCTCAATCCATTCCGGAGAAACGACGCCCCTGAGAACACCAGGTGGCGGCCGTCGCGGCCGACAATGTGATGGTCGAGGGCCTGTCGCCGGTCGCTGGAGTCACGTCGCCGATGCACATGGTCGCCATCCGGGACATGGGTCTTTTGCTCGGCGAACTCTGGTTTCTCGAAGACCTTGCGGCCGACTGCGCCAACGACGGTCAGTACGACTTCTTTCTCGCCGCGCAGGCACTCCCCATCGCCGGTGGGTGCGGATCACCGGTCAACCCGATCGCAGTGAAGTGACGCTTTGTCCGGCCCCACTTCTGGTCCTTTTGCAACGGTATGTGAAGGCCCAGGCTGAGATGGTGACGGAGCTGGCGCAGCTCATCCACGACTTCGCCATGCACTAGGACGGTGGAGTGAGCGCGCCCCCTCAACCGCCTGGCGGCAGGCGACCGGGCATTTTCCGCATCAAGATGTCGAGGAGCCGATCGATGTGGTTCTCGACGGCGGGCCAAGGCGGTGTAACCCTGGCGACGCCGGTGGCAATCACGGCCTGGGCGCAGATGCGAGCGTCGATCTCGTCGTAGCCCAGGTCGGTGAAGACCTCGGCGCAGAACGTCAAAAGGGCCTCGTCCACCCGTTTCACCGCGTCGGCGGCCCGCCGATCCGAACCGGCCCAGTCGCGCATCGCGCGATCTAACCGTCGGAGGTCTTCGCGAGGCGCGATCGCCAGAAACTCGACCAAGCGGGTTCGGGGGTCAGGGTGTTCGGCTTCCGCTATGTGTCCGGGGGTATCAAGGCCCCAGTAGTCAGCCAGGTTGTCGAGGTACTCACTCATGCTGGCGAAGTGATGGTAGAAACTGCCGGTTGTCAGACCGGTCTGTTCCTGGAGGGCCTTTATCTTTACCGCGGTGACACCACCCTGCCGCAGGAGCTGTTGCCCAGCCCTTAGCCAAACGTCCCTTCCAGCTGGCGCTTCGACGGATGCCACACTCACGCTGTGAACGAGAACCGCTGCCCAACGGTCTCTGCCTCCGCGACCGATTCGTTCCACAGCGCTTCGCGTTCCTCGGGTGTCCACCGCGTCGTTGGCTCGACGACGAACGACTGGCCAATCGAATAGCCGAGCATGCCGCCGAAGAGATACTCGAGATAGGTCTGTTGGTGGTCGACCATCTCGGGCGAGCGGCCGTCGTAGGCACTGCTGCGGGTGAGGATTAGCTGCGCCTGCTTGCCGAGGCCGATGACCCCGACGTGTTCACCCTTTTCGTTCACGGTGAAGGACACGAGCGGCTGCACCACGATGTCCAGCCAGTGCTTCAGCCGATAGGGAATCGACCAATTCCACATTGGCGCCGACACAACTACAAGGTCTGCTGATCGGAGCCGCTCGATCGCGCGCTGCACCTCAGCCCAGATCTGCTCCTGCTCTTCTGTAAGGGAGTCGCCAAACAGTGGGGCGAACTTGGCGTGCGCGGCATCCCGGCCGAATTCGGGCAAGTCCTCGCTCCAGACGTCGAGATGCTCGACCAACGCACCGGGCGTATCTTCTCGGACTCCTGCGAGGAAGGCGTTTGCGCACGCAGAGGAAAGGGAACGTTCCCCCTTTGGGCTTCCCTCCACCCAGAGGATCCGTGGTGAGTCGTTGGCGGTTTCATTCGTCACGGATATCATCGTAACAGAAGTTTTGTTATGGTGTGACGTATGACCAACTCTCCGATGGATCCGGCCGAACTGATCGAGGCTGCCAAGAGGCTGGCGCCCCTCCTGCGTGAGAAGGCCCGGGAGTCCGAACTGGCCCGCCGTCCACTCGACGAGGTGATCGAGGCCACGCGAGAGAGCGGCCTATTTAGCCTCATGGTGCCAAAGGTCTACGGCGGCCATGAGGCCGACCTCGACACCCTCTTTGAGGTGTCGCTCATACTCTCTCGGGCAGACACCTCGATGGGCTGGTTGCTCACCTTCTACATCGAGCACAACTTTTGGTTCTGTGGCTACCCCGAGAACTTCCAGAAAGAGCTGTTCGCGGACCGCAACCACATCCTTGCCCCGGCCACGCTGAACCCTGGAGCCGGCGAGGCCACAAAGGTAGAGGGCGGCTACCGGTTGGCTGGCCAGTGGCAATGGGGCACCGGCATCATCCACGCGGACTGGGTTATGGCCGGCGCCATGATGAGCGAGGGCGACGGACCACCCATGCCGCTTTTCTTCGCCCTACCTCGTGAGGACGTCGAGGCGATCGACACCTGGCACATCCTCGGCATGTGCGGTACCGGATCTTGGGACATTCGCATCGACGATGTGTTCGTGCCCGAAGATCGCGTCGCCTCGATGATCGACCTGGTCAATGCCATCGGCGAATCGAGCCGACTTCACTCCGGCGACCTCTATCGCACTCCCCTCATTCCGGTACTCGGCTTCGCTGCCGGTGTCCCGATGCTCGGCGCCGCCCAGATGGCCCTCGAGGAGTACCAGACCCAGACCAAGGCCAAGATCGCCGCCAACACGCAAGGCGTCGGCGGCCCTGAACGAAACATCGGCAAGCCGTCGGTCGTGGCGCGAGCCGCGCAGAATATCGATGCAGCCGAAATGATCCTTCGCGATGTGCTCGCCGATGTCATGGCGCAACGAAACGGCGCTTCTATGGAGACTCGAAGCTCTTGGCTAACCCGAATAGCGCACGCCGTGTTCATGTGCCGAGAAGCCGTCCAGGACATCGCGTCGGTCACTGGTGCCAGCGGGGCATTCCTCGATAGCCCCATCCAGCGTGCGCTCCGTGACATCACCACCGCCTCGAACCACGTCATCTTCGACCGCGAGGTGAGGTACGCCGACTACGGCCGCATCCTGCTCGATCAGCCAATCCAGAACATGCTCGTCTGAACCCGCCGTCGATCATGACCGAGAACAAGCCCGAGACACCGACGCCACCCAACGTCCTCGTCGTCATCACCGATCAACAGCGGGCGGATCACGTTGGCTTCGGCGGCAACGCCACGGTGAAGACGCCGAACCTCGATGCGTTGGCCGCTCGTTCCCTCGTCTTCGATCGAGCGTACGTGGCGAACCCGATCTGCAGCCCGAACCGAACCACGTTGATAACGGGGCGCATGCCGAGCAGCCACGGCGTGATCTTCAACGACCGCGCACTGGAATGGGGCACAAACACCTTCGTGCGTTCCCTCCGTTCGGCCGGTTACCGGACCGGCCTCATCGGCAAGTCACACCTCCAGCTCTCCATGGACCGCTGGGCGGTTCCGCTGATCGGGCCGGATGCACGGGCCGACGGCTATGCCGACGACGTGTACTCGTGGGAGTTCGCCGAGCGCTACGACGGCAACGCCGAACTCGAGGCGCCCGATGACTACTACGGGTTCGACCACGTCGAGTTCTCCACCGATCACGGTGCTCGGATGGCAGGTCACCACTTACGTTGGGCGCTGGAGAAGGGCGCTCGCCGCGAGGACGTGTTCCCACCGATGAGCCCGGACGCCCCAGGCGACCGTCGCTCGGAACGTTGGTGGCAGATCTACCGACCCCCCTACGAGCCCGAGCTTCACTCCACTGCATTCGTCGGCGAGCGGACAGTCGCATTCATCGACGAGGCGCACGCGCAAGGGCGGCCGTGGATGGCGTGGATGGCGTTCCCCGACCCGCACCACCCACTCACGCCGCCAGGACACTGGTTCGACCGCCACGACCCTGACGACATGGAGACACCAGCAACGTTCGGTGATCCGCTCGCCGACGCGCCTCCGTATCTCCAGGCGATCCGCAACCGCAACGAAGCACCGTTCTGGCCGCTGCCGTTCGGTACCGACGACCCACAGCTCGTCCGGGAGGCGATCGCTGCGACCTACGGGATGATCGAGTTCGTCGACCAGGAGATTGGCCGAGTGCTCGACCATCTCGTCCGCCTCGGCGTCGCTGACGACACGATCGTGGTCTTCACATCCGACCACGGCGACATCATGGGTGACCACTCCCTCATGGTGAAGGGCAACATCTACTACCAAGGCGTCATCCGCGTCCCGCTGACGATCGCCGGCCCCGGGATCACACCCGGACAGACCTCTGGTCTCGCCTCCAGCCTCGACCTCGCACCCACCATCATCGAGCGCTGCGCCGTCGACGGGTATCGAGGCGTCCAGGGCACATCGCTCTCGCCGCTGCTCGACGGCACGACGACGTCGGTCCGCGATCATCTGCTCATCGAGGACGATCTCCAACCCGAAATCGCCAACATGCTGGGCAACCCGACCCGGATGCGCACGCTCGTCACCAACAACGTGCGCTACACGCGCGACTCGCTCGGGTTCGAGCAGCTGTTCGACCTCGATGAAGACCCCGACGAGCTGCACGACCGCTCGTCGAGCGATGCGCGTCGAACGGACCTGCTCGCGACGATGGCCGACTCGATGATGAGCGTCGACGATCTCGGCGGGGGCATCAGCCGCGACCGCACCGGCTGACGCTCGAATTCTGTACAGGGGGTACAGCGACCATGGACAACCAGACATTCGATATCACCGACGATGAGCTGCTCGACGTAGAGAAGCTCACGCTCGAGGCCATCGCTAACCGATCGATCGAAGGCCTCAACGTGCTTGGCTTTGGCGAGATCGGCGTGCCGCTGGGCTGGCCGTTCGACGAGCCCCGAATGTGTGTGAAGCGCATCATCTCGTCGAAGTCTCAGGCGGACATCGACCAGATGGTCGACGGGGTGCGAGAGTACATCGCCGGACTCCAACCGCACGTTGAGGTCGTTCCGACTGAACTGCGAACGATCGTCAACGAACACGGCTCGATCGTCTTCTACCTAATCCAGCCTCTCATTCCCCGTGACGAACTCCTCGAGAACGTCCTTGCCGATACCACCCCGACGGCTGACCATCCAGCGATCGTCGCGGTGCGAGACGCCTCGGTCGCAACGGCGAAGGGGCGCAACTTCTCGCTCGACTCGCAGTTCTCGAACTTCAGGTGGAAGGACGACAAGCTTTCCTTCTTCGACGTCGGCACCCCGTGCCGGTTGACGAGTGCAGGTGAGGCCGCGCCGCTTCCCCGAGTCGTACTCCTCGCGATGCCGGCCATTGTTCGCCCCATCGCCCACAAGGAGACCCTGAAGGTCTTCAACGGGCTCGCCTCGACCCGCGGCAACCTCCACCACGCCGCCAGAAGCCTCGCCCGGCTCGGCCTCGACGGCTGGATCCGCCCGGTGGTTGAGACGTTCAACGAGGTGATCGACCACGAACCGCTGGTCGCCGACGACATCCGGGCGGCAATGAAAGACCTCCAGAAGGACGTGAAATCGCTCAAGAACCTGATGAGGGCTCAACGGTTCTGGTCCGAGAAGGTCAGGCGCGAGCCCTACACGTTCTTCATCACCGACAGCTTTACAGGCGAGTTCCTCTAGGGAGAGATACCAATGACAAAGCGCGACATCACCACACTCACGCGGGCCGCCGACGAGCTGCTTGCGGTGACGGAGAACCCGTTACACCGCCAGATCCTGGAGAACTACCGGCGGCACGCCATCCTCGAGGTCACCGGGAACTGGGAGCAGATCTTCACGCCGGAGATGACCGTCGAGCACCCCGTGTACCGCGTCAACGGGGGCGGCATGAGCTTCACATTGGATGGCCTCGACCAGGTCCAAGCCTTCTACCAGGGCCTCAGTACGACCGAGACCACGGTGATGGTGCTCGAGGATGAGGACATCGCGGTCGCCGACTGGGGCTTTGGGTCCGAGGCGATCTTCCACACCTACGTCACCGGTGCCGCCGCGGCTGCCAGCTTCGCTAGCGGCGTAGGTGGGTTCGAGGCGGATCCCGAGCGCTTCTATGTGAGCCGACGACGGCTTGCGATGATCTGGCCGTATGACGAACGGGGCCGGATGATCGGCGAACACGTATACGTTCACGACGAGGACTCCGCCACGGTCGAGGTCCCGGAGTCGGACTTCATCACGTTCGACGAAGCGTGTGAGCAGTTGCTGCCGACCCTTCGACCGCTGCCCGCCTTCGAGCCGGCCGTCTGAGGACGCCGACGTGCTCACCGGGATCGGCCGCCAAAACGGCTTCATCGTCGAGGACATCGAGGCGGCATGCCAGCATTGGGCCAAACGCTTCAGCGCTGGCCCGTTCTTCGTCGTTCGACACGTGACGTTGGCCTCCTTCCATTACCAGGGTGTCGAGAGTGATCCCGACCTGAGTATCGCCCTTGGCAACTTGGGCGAGCTGCAGATCGAGCTGATCCAGCAACACAACAACGCCCCATCGCCCTACCAGGACTTCGCAAAAGCGAAGCGGGCGGGGCTGCACCACACCTCGGCCTGGGTAAACGACTACAACGCCGAGCAGGCTCGACAACGTGCCCTCGGCGCGGAGCCGGACTGCGAAGGACAGCTCAGCGACGGCATGCGCTTCATGTACTACGGGTCCACTGCGACCGATGGCTCCGCCCTCGAGGTCGCGGATCTCGGGCACAACAACGAGTTCGCCGCCGGCTTCGAGCTTGTACGTCAGTCCCACATCGCCTGGGACGGCGACGAGCCCGTGCGGTTCCTCGGCTGAACACCCGCAACCGAGCTTTCCACCAGCGAATGACCAACAACGGCAGCGCCACCGAACGGGAAGAGACCTGATGCGGGCAGCAGCATTGAACTCAGGCTAGATCTACGTCTGCGACGACGTCCCCGAGCCCCAGCCCGAAGCCGGGCAGATCCTCGTGCAGGTGAAGGCCTGTGGTAGGGAGGTCGCAAAGGTGTTGCGCGGACTCACCTCGACCCGCGGCAACCTTCAGCACTCCGCTATCAGCGTCGCCCGGCTCGGTCTCGACGACTGGATCGGCCCGGTGGTTGACACATTCAACGAGGTGATCGACGACGAGCCGCTGGCCGCCGATGACATCCGGGGTGCGATGGAAGGCCTGCAGAAGGAAGCGAAAGCGATCAAGAAGATTATGAAGGTCCAACGGTTTTGGTCGGAGAAGGTCAAGCGCGAGCCCTACCCCTTCTTTATCACCGACAGCTTCACGGGCGAGTTCCCCTAGCTGAGTGGCTGACGGAGCCTCGGTTATGGTCTATGGCCGCACCGACGAGAAACTAGTGGCCGCTGTTGAAGCCATTAAGGCCGAAGTAGTGTCGACGGGACTGACCGCATTAGCCATCGTGTCTGCGACGTGACCGACGAAGACATGCGCGGCGTGCCGACCGATTCAGGCAGCTAGTTGACCGACCGCTCCTGGCCTTCCCAGTACGGCTTGCGGAGTTCGGTCTTGAGAATCTTGCCCGATGGGTTGCGGGGAATCGCTTCGATCCGCTCGACGTTCCTGGGGAGCTTGAAGCGGGCGAGGAGTTCGGCGCAGTGATCGATGATGTCCTGTTCGCTCGGGTCGGAGCCTTCGGCCGGGATGACGAGCGCAAGAGGCGACTCGCCCCACCGCTCGCTCGGGACGCCGATCACTGCGACATCGGCGACACCTTCGTGCGACATGATGGCGTTCTCGATCTCGGCCGGGTAGATGTTCTCGCCGCCGGAAACGATCATGTCCTTGACCCGGTCGTGGATAAACACGAAACCGTCTTTGAGGTAGCCGGCGTCACCGCTGGCGAACCAGCCGTAGCCGTCTTCGTCGCGGCCTTCGGGGAATGCTGCCGCGGTCGCTTCGGGGTTCTTCCAGTAGCCCTTCAGGTTCTGATGTGACCGAGACCAGATCTCACCGACTTCACCCTCGGGCAAATCGTTGCCGTCCTCGTCGACGATCCTTACCTCGGTGCCGACAACGGGCTTTCCAGCGGAGCGAAGCAGTTCCGCTCGCTCGCCGCCCGGATCATGATCCTCGGGGTCCAGGTAGGTAACGGCGCCGGTGGTCTCGGTGAGGCCGTACACCTGGGCGTGATCGCACTTGAGCAATCCCATCGAACCGACGAGCGCCTGCTCGGTGATCGGCGATGCGCCGTAGAGAACCGTCTTAAGCGACGAGAAGTCGACATCGGAGGCGCCAGGAATCATCGGCAGCACCTGGAGGAGCGCCGGGACCATAAACGCAGTCGTGACGCCGTGGCCCGGGATGTCGGCGAAGATACGGCCAGGGTCGACGTCTCGGTGCACGATGCTGGTGCATCCTTTGAAGACCGCTGCGTGAGCAACACCGCTACCACCGATGTGGAACATGGGCAGCACGTGCAGGATGACGTCGGATCCTTCGAGGCCCATCACGCTGGTCAGGGGCGGGATTGAGGCTTCGAGGTTGTGATTGCTGATCTCGGCACCCTTCGGCAGGCCAGTAGTGCCTGAGGTGTAGAGCTGCACTGCGGTGTCGTGGGGGTCGAATGCAGTGACGACGTCGTCGCCAGCGGCCTCGGCGATCCAGTCCGCGTACTGCGGGTGCGACGATTCGCCGCCGACGGCAATCATGTGCGGTGACCGAGGCAGGTCCATCTTTACGAGGTGGTCGAGGAACTCGGCTTCGACTACTACGACCTTGGCTTCGGCATTGTCGAGGATGTAGTCCATCTCGGGGGCAGCGAGGCGCCAGTTGACGGCCACGATGACAGCGTTCAGCTTGGCCGCGCCGTAGGTGAGGGTGAAGTACTCGGAGATGTTCTTGCCGATAAAGCCAACTCGGTCCTGGCTCCCAACGCCCAGAGCGGCGAGTGCGTTTGCGACCTTGGCCGATTCCGCCTCGAACTCGGCGAAACTCAGCGTGCGATCGTCGCAGACCAGCGCTGGCTT
>JBOEHD010000227.1:0-23977 GCA_050633745.1 Acidimicrobiales bacterium | reverse complement strand
GGGGCGGCCCCCGGCGACTCGAGGTAGTTGGCGACACCGATCCCCGCCAGCTTGCCTCGGTCTTCGGCATCGCGTCGACGGGTTTCGAAGTTGTCCCAGTCGATGAGCTGGAGCGCCTTCTGCAGGTTGTCGGCAAAGGCGCCGCTGTCATAGGTGAGCCCGAGTCTGGTGCGGTAGGGCAGAGCGGCAGGGCTGATGAGATTCCGACGTCGGATCTCGACCCGATCCAAACCAACGGCATCGGCCCCAAGATCCATCAGGCGCTCGACGATGTAGGTGACCTGGGGTCGTCCGGCACCCCGATACACCGACGTCGGCGCCGTGTTGGTAAACGCCCCCCGTACCTTCACATGCATGGCCGGCACGTCGTACGGCGGCCCGGCCATGCGCAGCAGGTTCGACAGTACGGCAGACGAAAGCGGATGAGCTCCGATGTTGCCCAAATAGTCGAGTCGCAGCGCCAGGATTCTCCCGTCGTCGTCGAGCGCCAGAGCGCCGTCACAGTGGGTGTCACGGCTGTGCACGTCGGCCAGGAATCCCTCGCTTCGAGTGCCCTCCCATTTCACCGGACGCCCGCACCGGCGAGCGGCCCAGAGGAGAAGGGGGTACTCGTTCGAACAGGGAATGCGAAGGCCGAACGCTCCGCCGACGTCGGGCGTCACGACCCGAACGGCTGCGGGCTTCACGCCGAGCGCTTTCGCCAGCGCGTGTTGGAATCGGTGCACACCCTGGCTCGGGGCGTACAGCTCGTAACGCCCGGAGTCGGGGGCGAAGCTGGCCAGTGCGCTGCGGGGCTCGATCGGCGAGCCGTTTACCCGCTGGTTGTGGAGCGATAGGCGAACGACGTGAGCCGCTTCTTGCAGGGCTGCTGTCACGAGGGTGGGATCGCCGCGCTCCGCCTCGACGCAGAGGTTGCCGGATTCCCACACCGGCGGTGCCCCGTCGACCAGCGCCAACCGGGCATCGCTCACCGACGGAAGCGGCTCGTAGTCGACGACGACCAGCTCGGCGGCGTCCACCGCAACGGCGTGAGTCTCGGCCACCACTAAGGCCACGATCTCGCCAACGTGTCGGACCTTGTCGACCACGATTGGCAACGCTCCCGGTGGCGGAAAGAACTCGTCGCTGGTGAGGCTCGGTTTGGTCGGGTTCAGGTGGTCGGGGAGACTGCCCGGGTAGAGCAGGCTTCTCAGGCCGTCGGACTGGTAGTCCTGGCCGGTGAGCACGGCGAGAACGCCGGCAGCCGACGCAGCTTTGGTCACGTCCACCGCCAAGACGTCGGCATGGGCGTACGGTGAACGGACGAACGCCACGTAGACCTGACCAGGTATTTCGATGTCGGCGGTGTAGCGTCCGGCTCCGGTCAGAAGCCGCCGGTCCTCGACACGGAGGACTCGTTCACCGATCATGTCCCGCGCCTTATCACTAGGTGCTCATCAGTCTTCGGTGGCGCTGCGGTCGACAAGCACAAACGCTATGCGGGCTGGGCTGCCCGAGCGGTTGCTCCAGGCGTGGTTCGTGCCGCGCTGAATGAGGATGTCTCCGGCCTGCATCTCGGTTTCACAGTCATCGAGGATGGCGGTCAGCGTGCCATGCAGGACGATGGCGTAGTCCACGGTGTCGGTCTTGTGCATGCCGGGGTGTGGCTGGGCCCGATCGGACCCGGTGTGATCGGCGTCGGCATACGTGGCCCGAAACGTGGCCTCGAGTTGCTGCCGATGAACCTCCGGGTCGGTCGGGTCGGGAGGGAAGTCGATCACCCGGAGAATGGTCCCGCCAGCAGGAGGCAACAGGCCCTGTTGCTCGGCAATGGTGTCTGGCGCGTCGACTGATGTCGGGGTCTCGTGGGTGCGCCAGAGGTTGCGCAGCACGAATCCCGGTCGGGCTGGATTGCGAATCTCGGTTGGGCCTGGGCCGTCTTCCACGATTGTGGCGTCACCCGCAGGCGTGTGCCCGGTCACGATTCTGCGTACGTCAGGAAGTTCGGCGGTCATGAGCGATGTTCTCCGGTGCAAAAGGTCGACGAGCGGTGCGGGTGAGCGACCGCCAACACAGACGAGACCGGCGACCGATGCGAACACCCGAAGTCTGTATTGTCATCGATCCCTCCAACAACCGCATAATTCTCACCGACAGAGCCCGCTGCGATCGCATCTTCGGACAGATGATCGACCTCAACATTGTCATAGGGGCCTGTCGGAATCGTCGGCGGGCTGCTTTCGCATCAGGTTGTCCTCGGCCGAGACTCTGGCAGCAGGATATGAAAGCCTGACCGCCGCTGGTGTCGGACGAGCCTGGCATGATGCGGGTGATGCCGGGCCGGGCCTACTATCGGCCTGATGTGGATTCGGTTCGGTGATCTTGTGCTCGACGGTGCCGCCTTCGAATTGCGGCACAACGGGGAGCTGGTTCAGCTTGAGCCCCAGGTATTCAAGGTGTTGTCCTATCTCGTTGCGAATCGCGAGCGAGTGGTTCCGAAAGAGGAGCTGCTGGATGAAGTCTGGGGCGATCGATTCGTCAGCCAGTCCGCACTCACGAGCCGTATCAAGGATGCGCGCCGGGCCGTGCTCGACGACGGGCAAACTCAGGCAGTGATCCGCACGGTGCATGGTGTCGGCTATCGCTTCGTAGCAACCGTTGATGAATTGCAGCTGTCGACGGCAGACGACGTTGCCCCGGGAATGTCGGTTCTTGATGATGCGTCTCGGACCGTCTCTGATACAGCCACGAATGGGTTCGCACTGCCTGCGTCTGCCTCGACAGGCGCGGATGGGTCGGAGCTGGAGCAGCAGATCAGGTTCGTCGAGACGGGCGATGGGATGGCGCTTGCAATGGCCGAAACCGGTCGTGGTCCCTGTCTGGTGAAGACAGCCACGTTCCTCACCCAAGTCGACAAGGATGCCTATGACAGTCCGATCTGGGGGCACTGGGTCCGAGGTCTGAGCCGATCTCATCGTTACGTGCGTTACGACCCTCGAGGCTGTGGCCTGTCAGATCGGGACCTTGGCGGTAGTGACCTAACCAGTCTCGATCTTTGGGTCGACGACCTCGAGCGGGTCATCGAGGAAACGGGCCAGGAGCGGGTGGCGTTGCTCGGTGTCTCCCAGGGGGGTCCCGTCGCCATCGCTTATGCGGCGCGCCACCCGGAACGAGTCACTCACTTGATCCTGTCTGGGACCTATTGCCGCGGGATGCGACGCCGTGGAGATGCGAACGAGGAGGGTCGAGCGGCTTTGCAGGTCGACCTGGCAAGAGTCGGCTGGGGAACAGACAACGAGGAATTCCGGCAGGTGTTCGCTCGTCAGTTCGTACCGGGGGCTCAACCCGACGAGATCGGTTGGTTCAGCGATCAGCTGCGGCTCACGACCAACGGAACAAATGCTCCGCTTCTGGAGGCAGCGTTTCATGATCTCGACATCTCTGACCTTGCACGAAGCCTCGAAGTCCCTACTCTGGTCTTTCATGCGCTTGGTGATCGCGTTGCGCCGTTTGAAGAAGGGCGCCGGCTGGCCGGGTTCATTCCTGGCGCACGATTCGTCCCGCTCGAGAGCCGGAACCACGTTCTACTTCAACGTGATGCAGCATTCGCGACGTTCTTGGCTGAGGTTGAGGCCTTCACCAGCACCTGAAGGGGGTCGATGGCTACCGTCCCGCCGGCCGTCTTCAGGGCTGGAAATCCAGTCGTGGGCAACGTGCCGGTATGCTCTCGCCGGTGACCGGGCCTGACGACATGGACGCCGACCTTGAGGCCGTGGTGCTCCGGGCGGCCAGCGCGCGGGCGGTCGTAGGCACGCAGATCGTTCAGAGTCTTTGGAGCGGGTACGGGCAGATCGTGCGGTGTCGCCTCGAAGGTGGTCGGCAACCCAGCGTGATCGTCAAGCACGTGCGTTGGCCCGACCAGCGTGATCACCCCTATGGCTGGACGTCTGACCTCTCCCACGAGCGCAAGCTGCAGTCCTACCGCATCGAGACGATGTGGTACGAGCGGTATGCACAGCACTGCTCGGACGCCTGTCGGGTGCCGCGTCGCCTGGCCCTGGAGACTCGGGCCGACGAGGTCATCATGGTTATGGAAGATCTTGACGCGTCGGGGTTTGCTGGGCGACGCCAGCAGCTAAGCCAGGTGGAACTCGACGCCTGCTTGTCATGGCTGGCCAATTTCCACGCCACCTTTATGGGGGAACGCCCCGAGGGCCTGTGGGCCATCGGCACGTACTGGCACCTGGCCACCCGCCCCGACGAACTCGACGCCCTCGAGGACGGCCCTCTCAAGGCCGCGGCAGCGACCATCGACCACCGACTCACAAACAGCCGGTTCCAGACCTTCGTCCACGGAGACGCCAAGCTGGCCAACTTCTGCTTCGGCGCCGACGGGCGGCAGGTTGCTGCGGTCGATTTCCAGTACGTGGGCGGAGGGTGCGGCATGAAAGACGTCGCCTACTTCATCAGCAGTTGCCTCGACGAGGACGACAGCGAACGCCTAGGCCCCGGTCTGCTCGATCGATACTTCGAGTTGCTGGGCGAGGCGCTGAAGCGCTCGGGCAAGATGCTGGACTTCGCGGCACTGGAGGACGATTGGCGGGCGCTGTACCCAGTGGCATGGACCGACTTCTACCGGTTCCTGCAGGGATGGAGCCCCGGTCACTGGAAGCTCCACCGGTACAGCGAGCGACTGGCCCGCGAAGTCCTGGAATCGCTGTGACCAGCTGGACTGTGGCGGAGGCCCGGTGAAGCTCTCCACCACCGACTTGAACGAGCTCGCCAATCTCGCCATCTCGGCCGCCACCGAGGCGGGGGAGATGATCGCCCGGTCGCGGCCTCAAGACATCCAGCACAAGGCCGGGGGAGCGAGCCTCGCTTCTCAGGTGGTGACCGAGATCGATCGCCGCAGCGAGGACATCATCCTCAACATCCTCACGCCGACCCTCGAACGGTTCGAACTGGGCCTACTCACCGAGGAACAACACGACGACGGCAGCCGCCTGACCGCCGACTACTTCTGGTGCATCGATCCTCTCGACGGCACCCTGCCCTTCATCGAGGGAACGCCAGGCTACGCCGTCTCGATCGCACTGGTCGGCCGCGACGGCACTCCCTGGATCGGCGTCATCTACGACCCCGTCGAGACGACGATGGTTTACGCGATCAAGGGCGCCGGGGCATTTCATGACCACCGTCGGTGGCCGACCGAGCCCCAGTCCAGGGGAGAGGTGCTCTCGGTGTTCGCCGACCGCAGCTTCTTCACGAGCGATGACCACGACGATGTCGTCGCAGCACTGGACCACGTCGCACGAGACATGGGCCTGACCGGACTGCGGCTCCACCCGACCGGTGGTGCGGTGATGAACGCCTTTGGCGTGCTCGCCCACCCGCCAGCGTGCTACTTCAAGGACCCGAAGCCCACCGGTGGCGGCAGCCTGTGGGACTTCGCAGCGACTGCTTGTCTGTTCCACGAAGTCGGTGCCGCCGCCACCGACATACACGGTGACCCTCTCGACCTGAATCGAGCGGACTCCAGCTTCATGAACCATCGAGGCGTGCTGTTCGCCACCGATGAGGCGTTGGCCCTGCGGATTCGAGCGCTCCGCCCGAACGTAGGTTGACGAATCGGCCCTGTCGTTGCGGAGTCACGCCCAGTGTCCATCCGTCGATTGGTCACGACGGCCGGACCGAGGACAGGATGGGCGTCGGTGAGCAACGATAACAGTCACCCAAATCGCCCTCGCGACGTAGGAGTTGTCTCCGAATCGGGAACCGCCGACCCGGAACAAACCCGGCCGACCTCGTCGTTCACGGTGCCTGGGTATCGGTGGCTCTGGTTGACCGGCCTGGTGTGGCACGCCGCCCGCTGGATGGCGGTCTTTGGCACTGCCTACCGGGTAAACCAGCAGACCGGGGATCCTTTGTTGGTGCAGTTGGTCGGCACCGCCTTCATGGTGCCGATGTTCCTCGGGGGTCCGATCGTCGGGATGATCACCGATCGTTTTGATCGGGAACGAACGGTCTTCCGGGTGTTGGCCGCTCTGATCCCGCTCTCGGGCCTCATGGGTCTGGCGATCTCCGTGGGCCAGACGTCGGTCTTGGCCTCCTACCTTTTCGTGATGTGCGTTGGGGTCGGCAACGTGGTCGATATGACCGGCAGGCGATCGCTGGCCTTTGAGCTGGCCGGATCGACTCGCATCTCGAACGCCGCGGCGTTGGAAACACTGGCACTCCACACCGGGACCATGGCCGGAACGCTCATCGGGGGAGCGACGCTCCAGGTGCTCGATGCCCCGTCGGTCTATTTCGGACTGGCGATCGGGTACGGACTGGCCGTTGTCGCCTTCACGCTGGCTCGGCGGTCGGGCCGGTTCGTGCAAAAGGTCGAACCAGACCACGGTGGCCCAACCAACGGTGGCCTGACTAATGGAGGTCCGGTAAGCGACGGGCCGGCCGGTCGCCTAGCGGTGGCGCCGACCAGCTTGGTTGACGATCTGCGGGCTGGGGTCGGGCTGCTCAGGACCCATCCGGTGCTCCGCCAATTCCTGGTCACCACCGTTCTGATGAACTTCTTCTTCTACTCCTTTATGCCGCTGATTCCCCGCTTTGCCGAAGATCTCGGCGTCGGGGCGTTCCTGGCCGGATTGCTGGCCTCGGCGGTCGGGATGGGCGTGATGATCGGAGCGGTGATCATCATAAAGATCCAGCCCCGTTCTCCTGGCCTGCTTCACATCTGTGGTTCGCTTGGGGCGATGGCCATGCTGATTGTGTTCGTCAACGTGCCTTGGTATCCGGCCGCTTTCGCCGCGCTCGTGCTCGCCGGAATGGCGGGCTCGGGGTTCGGCACCACCCAGTCGGCGCTGGTGGTCGGCCTGGTCGACGAATCACTCAGAGGTCGGGCTCTCGGGCTGCTCAGCATGGCCATCGGTGCGCTCCCGTTCGGCATGTTCAGCCTCGGGCTGTTCGCTCAGCGGACCAATCCCCAGCTGGCGCTGACCATAAGTGTCAGCGTCGGCTTCGTATGCCTTCTGGCATGGCAGGCGGCCCGCCCACACCTGCGAGCGCTGTAGAGCTAGCGGGCGCCTCGCCGGACACTGGTGGCGCCGAACGGCATCGTCGTTGATCCTGGTTCTGGCCTTGCGGTGTACACCCGGGCCGCTAGGTCGCTAGCAGACCGACGAGTCGCCGCCGGACGTCTAGCGGGGCGAACCCGGCGTCGATGCCGTTGCGGACGAGTTGGGTTTGTTCGGCCGCAGAGAAACCGAATGTGGTGGACACCGCTTCCATTTCCGACGATGGCATGACGTTGCTCATCAGCCGGTTGTCGGTGTTGACGCTCACGTTGAAGCCGGCTCGCAGCATCGGGCCGATCGGGTGGTGTGCGAGATCGGGCACAGCTCCGATCTGGACGTGGCAGGTGGGTGCGACTTCGAGCGGCACCTGGCGATCGAGGACGAACTGCGCGAGCTGTCCCATCGCCACGATCTCGCCGTTATCGATGGTCAGATCGGCGAGCAGGCGAACCCCATGACCGATCCGGTGGGCCCCGTGAGCGAGTGCGTCGCTGATCAGTTCGAGATCAGGGGGCTCCGATGCGTGCAGCGTGATGTTGAGGTGTCGTTGACGGGCGAACGCGAGCGCTTCGGCATGCAGAGAGGGAGGGAAGCCGGTCTCGGCGCCGGCGAGGTCGTACGCCAGCACCTTGTCGTCGACGCCACGCAGTCGATCGACGAGTTCAGCGATCTCGAGCGAACGGTGCTCGGTGCGCATCGCACACAGGATCGCTCCTATGTAGAAGTCGCGACCCGCCGCGGCCGTCTCCCGTTCGCCACGGCGAAAACCTGCGGTGACCGCACCCACTACCGCATCGAGTGGCAGGCCGTTCTGCTGGTGCAGTTCGGGGGCGAATCGCACCTCGGCATAGACGACCCCATCGGTAGCGAGATCGACGGCCGCCTCGTATGCGACGCGCTCCAGGTGCTCCTCGGTTTGCATGACTGCAATCGTGTGCTCGAACGTCGCAAGGTACTGCAGCAGGTCACCCGAGTTCGCTCCGGCAGTGAACCACGCAGCAAGCGGCTCGGGATCGGTGGTCGGCAACGCCCAGCCGATCGAGTCGGCGAGGTCGAGCACTGTGTTTACGCGCAGTCCACCATCGAGGTGGTCGTGCAGGAGGGACAGCGGAGCGGCGGTCAATGTTTTTCTCCTGGTCTGAAGGGGGCGTGGTTCGTGTGGAGACTCCAGGCCATCGCTCGATGATAGGCCGCTGGGCCTTGGACAGGCGACGCCTACGGGCGCCACGTCAGCCACTTGCTGTCGCGTGACGGTGCTAGGCCAGAATGTTGTTCACCGAAACCTAAGCATTGTCTTTCTCGAGGAGTCCCTATGAATGCCAACCCAACCGAGATCAACCGCGCCGCGGTCCGCGCTACGTTCGAGCAATACGTTCAAGGCAATCGCGAGCCGTTCCTGGCTCTCGTCTCGCCCGATGTCCGCTGGACGGTGATCGGCAGCACCCCGATCTCGGGTACCTACGCTTCCCTGGAAGACTTCAATGAGCGGGCCTCTAAGGCGATTCGAGGTCAGCTCGCTAAGCCGCTGGTCGGTTCGGTCGTCGACGTGCACGCCGACGGCGACCACGTGATCCTGCAGTGGAAGTCGTCGTCAGAGGCCAAGAACGGCACCGCTTACGAGCAGTCCTACTGCTGGGTCATGCGCTTCGAGGACGCCAGAGTGGTGGAGACCACGGCATACCTCGACACCGAGCTGGTTAGCGCCATACTGGCCTAGCTGCGCTCGCGGTCGTTCTGAGGTGATCACCGCCCGGTCAGACCATGGGCAGCGCTGGTTCGCCGCCGAGGGCCACCTGCCCGTAGTTTTGCCCGCACACGTCCCACACCATCGCCGCATGCTGCACGAGGGCATGAGCGTCGCGGAAGTAGCGTTGCATCGGGTTGTTTGTATAGAGCCCGGCAGCCCCGGTTATCTGCACGAGCAAGTCGACCGCACCGGTGAAGAGGCTCGCTCCGTATGCGGAATCGCGCCTCATGATCGCACGAGTCTCGGGCGACGGGGTCTCACCGGCCTGCGCCAGCGTCATCATTTCCTCACAGCGACGCCGGTAGAGCATCTCGGCGGTGTCGATCGCAGCCGCCGCCTCGGCGAACTTGATCTGCACCGGGCTCAAAGTCGCGATCTGTCCACCTGAATAGGTGCCGATGCGACTGGTGAGCGACTCACGGGCAGAAGCGAGGGCTCCCATGGCACAACCTAGGCCGGGCGCCCCAGCAACGTAGCCGAACGCCGCGAACACCGGTAGCTGGTAGAGGGGCCCGGGGTTGACCTCCGACCCAGGGGTCGGCCCACCGTGGGTGTTGGTGATCAACATGCCCCGATGTTCGGGAATCTCGACCCGTTCAACCAGGATGTCCTTGCTCCCCGAAGCCATCAGACCCGATGCGTACCAGGTGTCGACCACCGTGTACTCGGTCCGATGCAGCAGCACCTGCATGAACTGGGGTGCCTCGTCGCCTGCCTCGTCATGGAGCATGCAGGCGACGGTGTTCCACTCGGCCAGGTCGACGCCGCTGGAAAACGGGGTCGGGAAGTTGCTGTTCAGCAGGTAGCCGTCGGCTGTCTTGGTCGCCTTGAGCGCGGGAAAGACATAGGCCGAGCATGCCAAGACGTCCGGTGTGAAGATCGGCCCAGAACCCCAAATCTCGTCCTGGGCCGCGAGGGGCCACATGCCGATGTTCCAGTTGCGACTAGAGAAGTTCCCGAGGATCCAAGCCGTCGAGGTGCAGGCCGCCCCAATGATCGGCAAGACGTCGATGAGGATGTCGAACGGCATCTCGTAGCCGCCGACCCGACGCGGTTGCAGCATGCGGAATAGCCCAGCGTCCTGCAGCTCCTGCATCGATTCATCAGGAACGTTGCGGAGCGCCTCAGCGGCCTTCGCCCGCTCCGCTATCCCGGGAGCGAGGTCGCGAGCACGTTGAATCAGGACCTCCCGGGTGACCTGCTCCGGCGGTGTTTCAGACTTTTGAACTGTGCTCATCGAGACCCCCTCGAGCCAGGAGTAAACCCCCTGCCAGCCATACGACAGGCCCGACCACCGACCCGGTTGAGCGATGGCGGCTCTCCTCGACGGAGCCTTCCACACCAACGCCGGAGCCGCCAGGCAGATCCGCAGGCGTCATGCCGTTTCTAGCCAGCGGAACGTTGGTGCCAGAGCCGTCGGACTCAGAATGATGGCTCAGCCGGGCATTATGGGGCGATGGATACTGACATCGTCGCCCAGGCGATCCGCTTTGCTCATGCGGAGACGATTGCTCCCTACTTCGGTCGTCTGAAGGCCGACGGCATTGAGTACAAGTCTCCGGGAGAGGTCGTGACCGTGGCGGATCGACAGTGCGAGCAGCTGCTTGGTGAGCTTCTGCGGGATGTGATCGACGCACCGGTGTTGGGAGAGGAGGGCGTTGCAGCCAACCCGACGCTCCTCGACGAAATGCCGATGTGGGACTCGGCTTGGCTACTCGACCCGATCGACGGAACGGCGAGTTTCGCCAAGGGGGAGCCGTACTACGCGGTCATGGTTGCCTTCGTCCAGCGGCAGCAGACTGTCGCCAGCTGGATCTTTCAACCCGAGTTCGACCACATGGCCATAGCTGTTCGAGGATCGGGTGCAACACTTGATGACCAGGTGGTGGTTACGCCCGAGCCTGAGCAAGATCCTGCCAGTTGGACTGGCGTTCTCAAGGACCGCTTTCTGCCGGAGGCGATTAAGGATTCAGTCGAATCGGCCAGCGAAGGGTTTGGCCAGCGACACCACGTTTCGCACTGTGCCGGGTTTGAGTACCCGGCGCTTGTGGCTGGGGAACATAGCTACCTGCTCTACTGGCGAACACTTCCGTGGGACCACGCTCCGGGCGTGTTGTACGCCGAGGAGGCAGGATGTCTTTCGTTTCGACCCGACTGCAGCCAATATGCCGT
Source organism: Acidimicrobiales bacterium (assembly GCA_050633745.1). Lineage (GTDB taxonomy): Bacteria > Actinomycetota > Acidimicrobiia > Acidimicrobiales > SZUA-35 > JAHELU01. The sequence continues at coordinate 13,003 of JBOEHD010000227.1, read as the reverse complement.
GCATGACAATCGAAACGGGCTTGTCGTTGCCCACTCCGCTATCGCCGCAGAAGTCGTCACGCGGTTGCTCGGTGGCAGCGTCGACTGAAAGGCATGGAACGTGGCCTACAACCGACGAGCGGCCGCCAGACAGCCTCGATTAGTGACTGCCCCATTCGTAGCTTCAGGTCGGAAGCGAATTGAACCCGTAGGCTCGTGCGGTGGCCGACGGATCTGGGGAAGTCTCTCACTTGGCAGAACCATCTCCTGCTGAGCCTGCCCAGGCGTCGACTATCGCTCTGCCCTTGGCGCTGGCTACAGCCATCTGCCTGGTGGCATATGGCGCATTGGTGGTGGCCGATAGGTCTACCGGCACGCTGCGCGGGGCGACCACTCCGACAACTCTTGGGTTCATCGGGTTGGCCTTTGTCGGGTATCTGGCGGCCGCTCGTCAGGCCGAACGAAGTCCGACGATCCCGTGGCAGCTGCTATGGCTGGCACCGATCGTTTTCCGGCTCTTGCTGCTGGCCACCGAACCGACCCTCAGCGATGACGTCTATCGGTACCTCTGGGACGGGCACGTGCTGTCAAACGGGGTCAACCCGTTCAGCCACGCCATCTCGTCCTCGGAGCTCGACGGTTTGGCCATCCCGATTCGTGAGTTAGCCAACAACCCAGACCTTTCCTCCCCATATCTACCGACCCTCCAGTTACTGTTCGCCGCCCTATCTGTGATCGCACCGTCTAACCCGCTGGTGATGCAGGTGGCCATGGTCGGGTTCGATATCGCCGCGGCTCTGGTAATCCGGAAGCTGCTCATCGCCGCGGACCTTCCACCGAACCGTGTCTTGCTCTATCTATGGAATCCGCTGGTAATCGTCGAGTCGGCCCACGGTGCCCACTTCGATAGCTTGCTGACCTTCTTGCTGCTCGCTGCGATCCTGAGCGCGGTCCGGCCAGCGAGGAACATCACGTCTCCGCTCGCTCTGGGTCTTGCCACCCTGACCAGGCCAATCCCCGGCCTGCTGGCCCCGGTCCTGTGGTGGAACTGGAATTGGGTTCAACGGGCCACGTTCTTTCTGACCCTCGTTGTGCTGCTCGTCCCGTTTGGGTTTGGTGTTTCCGGCTGGGGCCTGTTCGGCGAGCGGACCGGAGCCGGGGTTTTTGGCTCGGCCCGGGTCTACAGCGCCGAGTTTCGGTTTAACGCCGTCGTTGCCCAATGGCTTGAAGGCCTCACACAAAGCGTCGGGGTCTATTCCGCAATCTCCAGTGGACTCGTCGTTGTCACCTTGTTTGCCGTCTGGTTCGTGGCAAGACCGACCGGTGGCGTCAACAAGGCGAGTGGCGTCGACGCGGATGATAAGCCCGCTCCGGCCGAAGTTCGACGGATCATCCGGTTGGCGACCGTTCCTCTCGCCGCCTACCTCGTGCTGACACCGGTCTTTCACCCCTGGTACCTGGTCTCGATCATCGCGGTCGGGTTGTTCCTTGCCCCGACACCGCAGGAGGGACGAAGCCGATGGTTGCTCGTCGCTCCGATCGCTTACCTCAGTGCGACGGCCCCCCTTTCCTACCTGACCTACCGCGATCCAAACGCCTTCCGGGAGCTCGACTGGGTTCGACGGGTCGAGTGGTACCCGGCACTGACCCTTGCGGTGATTGCGGTAGTGGTTGCCGTCCGAATTGTCGCCCGGCCAGCACGGGCCGCTCAATCCGAGGATCTGAACTCTTGAGTATCGATCTAGGGCGGCGCACCACCCCTGGTAGCCTGAGTGGGTGGCAAAGATTCTGCTGGTCCACCCCTTGTTCTTGGCCAAGAACCCAGAAGAGCAGGAACTTTCCAGCCCCTATTTCCCGCTCGGGCTTCTCTATCTTGCAGCCTACGTCCGTGAGCAGGGCCACCAGGTAGCGGTGTTTGATGGCACGTTCTGCCCCGACGAGTCGGCATTCGCAGACGCCCTAGTCGCCGAACAGCCAGACGCCGTTGGTGTTTCTGTCCTCTCTTCCACAAAGGCTGAAGCGTTGACTCTGGCCGCGATGGCGGCAGAGGCCGGCGTGCCGGTCATTGTCGGCGGCCCAGATCCAACCGCCGATCCCGGCCAGTACCTGTCGGCTCCCGCGGTTGACGTTGTGGTTCACCACGAAGGTGAGCAGACGATTAACCGGCTGCTGGATCTGATCGATGAGGGGCGATTCAACCTGGAAACCATTGATGCCGAACCGGGCATCGCCTATCGAAACAACGGCCGGGCGGTTGTGAACGAGCCACGGCCACCGATCGAGAACCTCGACGAGCTACCGCTACCGGCCAGAGATCTGATCGACATGGATCGGTACCTTCAAGACTGGGAAGACCGTCACGGATATTCCTCGATGACCATCGCCACCGCTCGCGGCTGCCCGTTCGGCTGTCGATGGTGTCGAGACTCCGTGCACGGCGAGGGCTTCCGGCAGCGCTCACCGGAAAGTGTGGCCGCCGAGGTCGAAGCGTTGTCTAAGACCTATGACGTCGAGCGGCTCCGGGTGATCGATGATGTCGACGGCATCGATCGCACCTGGTTCGAGGACTGGGCGGCTGCCTCCGACCCGGACACGACCATTCCATTCGAGCCGCTAAACGAAAGCGCCAGAGCCGATCTGCCGTTGCTGGACGTGCGAGACAGCCTTTGAAAGAAGCGAAACGCTTTTGCTCCCACCGTGGGTGGGGATCTGCATGCACCGCCGGTTGAGTCATGACCAACTTCTTTGGCCCGTTTTCGCCCTACCTGAACCATCCTCTGCTGACCGTCGAACGGACCGCGGCCGAAGTCGATCAACTACTGCTGATCCTGGGCCTTGGGCCCGGGGCAACCGTGCTCGACGTCGGCTGTGGATTTGGTCGTCACAGCTTGGAGTTCGCCAGGCGAGGCCTACAGCCAACCGGCATTGACCCGTCCGAGACCATGATCGCCGCGGCCCGAAGTGCCGCTGATGCTGAGGGCCTGGCCGTCACGCTGGCGGCAAGCCTAGGCGCTGAAGCCGATCGGTTTTCGGGAGCGGTCGCCATGTTCACCACCCTCGGTCAGGTCGGCCCATCAGGGGAGGACAACCTCGAGATATTGGGCGCCACTGCGGGATCGCTACGGCCGGGGGCCCGGTTCGTGCTTGAGCTACCGCAGCGAGACGCCGCGGTCGCGGCCCTCGTGAGCTCCGAGGGGTTTGGCGACGGAGAGAACCGGACCGATATCTCACGACAGTTCGACCCCGAGTCTTCCAGGGTCATCGAGCGGTTCGAGGTAGTGGCCGGGGGAGTATCGAGACGGTTCGATCTTGCCTATCGACTGTTCAGCGCAACGGAACTGGTTACACACCTCCAGCACGCCGGATTTGTCGACATCCAGCTGGCCGCGAAACTTGAGGATCTCGCCGCCCTATCGAACACAGCGCTATCGAAAACTGAGCCGGCCGGAACCCTCGATGATGCAGCACCAATCATGTATGCGGTGGCAACGGCTCAAACTGGGCGTGGATAGCAGCTGATCGGACGATTGTGCCCGATTGGCTGATGGATTGGTTGACGGCTCAGACCCTCGGTGACCTTTGGTCCGGTCTGCTGGTCACCGTGTTGCTGACCGCCGTGACGAGCGTGACGTCGGTAGCGGTTGGGGTGGCGGTCGGCGGGACACGAATGTTGGCAGGCAAACGCACTCGGGCGTTGTCCGTTGGGTTCATCGAGGTGTTCCGGAACGTCCCGGCATTGATCCAGGTCATCTTCTGGGCGTTTGCCGTGCCAAATCTCTTTCCGACCGAACTGCGGCCAAAGTTGTTCTTTGACAACCCGGTTATGGACGGCCTTTCGGCGGTTACCGGCTTGCCGCTCCCGTACTACGCAATCGCCGCCTGCCTCGGTCTGACACTGAACACCGGCGCGCACATCGCCGAGATTTTCCGCGGCGGCGTGAGGGCAATCCCGGTTCGTCAGTTCGAGGCCGCGAGATTGCTTGGGGCCGGCCCGTGGTCGCTGTTTCGTACGGTGATCGCCCCGTCGGCCATTCGGACTTCGTTCCCGGCGCTGTCCACTCGCCTTATTCACAATATGAAAAACACCGCGCTCGCTTCGTTTGTTGCTGTGCCCGAGCTGTTCAGCGAGATCCAGGGATCGATCACCAAGACGTTCAGGGCAACCGAGTACTTGCTGCTGGCCTGCGTCATGTACCTCGTGCTCTCGGCCCTGATGACCGTCGGCTTGGCGATGGTTGACCGTCGTCTGCAGCGCTGGCGCCTCGGGCAGGGCTGAGCAGATGGCTCAACTGGAATTCCTAATCAGGAGCATTCCAAGCCTGATTTGGGGTGTGCCGAACAATCGGCCTGGTGGGCTGGTGATGAGCCTGCTGTTGTCGTTCGCCGGTTTGAGTTTCGGGCTGGTTCTTGCCACCGGCCTGGGTCTGGCAAGGGCGGCTTCTGTGCGGGCAGTCCGGGCGCCTGCAACCGCACTGGTGCGGGTGATTCGGGGGATACCCCTCATACTGCTGTTGCTTGTTGTACAGCGTGCGGTGGTGCTCAGCACCGGTGTTGGCGGTCGGTCATCGTCGATCATCGCCGCGGTTGTGGCGCTGACTCTGTACGCCGCGGCCTATCAGACGGACATCATTGAGGCTGGTCTTCGGGCCGTACCGCAGGCGTTGATAGAAGAGGCCGCGTTACTCGGAGCCGGTCCCCTGACGCGATACTTCAGCCTCAGACTGCCCTACGGGCTTCGGGTGATGCGCCCGGCCCTACTCAGCCAGACCATCACCCTGTTTAAGGACTCATCGGTGGTGGTTGTGCTCGGTGTTGCCGATCTAACAACGACCGCCCGGCTGATACTCGGCTCCGACGTCGGCAATGCGCCGTATTGGGTTGGGGTCTACCTGACCGTTGGGTTTATCTATTTCTGCGTGTCCTTCCTATTGTCCCGTATGACGATTCGGATTGAAGGATCGGCGGCCCGAATCGGGTTGCTGGTGAACAACAGCTGAACATTTCCCGATTCTTCCGGTCTAGGGGAAGCCGGGTTAGGCCTGGTCGGTTAACCATCCTGGTGCGGCCGCTCGGCGGCGCCATGACATCCTGTATGAACGAGGTGCCAGGTAAACATGTTGTTTCGGACTCCAGAGTCACGCCACACTACGGATCGTCGCAAGGTGGCCGTTCGTCTCTTGGCAGCGGTAGTGGCCTTCGCCCTGCTAGCAGCGGCTTGTGGTGATGACGCCTCTGAATCAGACGACGCGTCTGCTCCTGCATCGGCTGGCACAGGAGAAGCGACCTCTGGGAGCGACTCAGTATCAGGTTCGGCATCAGGTTCAGTATTGGATTCGGTGTCAGCGTCGGGTGTCGTGCGAATCGGTGTGCGGAATGACAACCCACCGATGAGTTTCACCGACGATGGCGGCGAATGGGTCGGTTTCGACATCGATCTTGCAAACGCGATGGCCACCCAGCTTGGCCATGAGCTTGAGCTGGTCCCCGTCGATGGCACAACCAGGATCAGCTTCCTGGAGGATGGCCAGGTTGATATGTCTGTGGCCAGCATGAACCACACGAGAAGCCGCGAAGAGGCGATCGACTTCAGCATCACCTACTTCTGGGATAACCAGTCGTTCCTTGTTCGCACCGATACCTACCAGTCCATCGATGAGCTGATTGGCCAGACCGTTGCAGCGAACGCTGGAAGTTCGGTCATCGACTCCTGGAACGCATACGTTGCGGAACGAGACGGAGAAACACCGGAGATCGTCGAGTTCGATGACAAACTGGCAGCCATGCAGGCCCTACGAGATGGAGCGGTCGAGGGATACTCCGAAGACAACATCACCTTGCTTTCATTGGCTGCAGGCGACCCAAACCTGACGTTGCTGCCGGGCGGGCATAACCCGGTGCAGTTCGGCATCGGTGTCCCGGAGAATGACTCCGAGTGGCGTGACGAGATAAACCTGGCCCTGCAAGAACTCTGGAAGAGCGGGCAGTTTCAGGAGATCTACGAGCGATGGTTCGAAGGTCCGGATCGCATCATCGACCTGCCACTCGGCGGCCAGATGGAGATCTGGCCATAGGTCGGATCAGGCGAAGAGGGGCTCTGGATGACCACACTTGTGATGGAGGGCGTACATGCCGGCTATGAGCCAACGGCTGCTGTCGTTTCGGACCTCACGCTCACGGTCGCGTCCGGCGAACGGCTCGTTCTGCTCGGTCCCTCGGGGTGTGGCAAGACCTCGACCTTACGCATCATCGCCGGGCTGTTGGCTCCTCGGAGCGGTGACGTTCGCTTCGACGGACAATCGGTCCTCGCAGTTCCGCCCGAGGCCCGAGGTGTGGCCATGGTGTTCCAGGAGCCAGCTCTTATCCCGTTTCGGTCTGTTGCCGAGAATGTGGAATACGGGTTGAAGCTCCGCAAGGTGAACAAGGCGAAACGCCGGACGTTGGTCGCAGAAGCGCTTGATGCAGTGCAGCTTTCGAACTTCACCAATCGTTGGCCTGCCGAGCTTTCCGGAGGTCAGCGGCAGCGTGTGGCCATTGCGAGAGCGCTGATCGTCGAACCACGTTTGCTACTGCTAGACGAGCCACTGTCCAGCCTCGACCCGAACCTGCGAGAGGATCTTGGCCAGATGATCTGCGATCTTCAGCGCCGCATGGGGATTACAACGGTCATGGTGACCCATGACCGTGCGGAGGCCGATGTTGTCGCCGATCGGATCGGCGTCATGATCGACGGCCACCTGCGTCAAGTCGGTCGGCCGGCCGAGATTCGTAACCATCCAGCAGATGATGAGGTAGCTCGATTCCTCGGCCTGCCGACGATGTGCACCAAATCGAGTACAGCGGCAGCAGCTAGCAACAAGAGGCCTGGTCTATGAACCGAGCCATCGCCGCCCTGAACCAGCGGGCGCCCCAAAACGTGGCACCGCTGTGGCCCGTGGCGGTGGCCCGAATTCTGATTGGTGTGCTCTGGCTGTTCTCGCTTCGATGGAAGCTGCCGCCCTCGTTCGATGGTCGTGGCGAGCGCGGCCTACGGGAGTGGCTTGATCTTGAGGTCACCCACGCCGCGTTCGGGTTCTACGGCCAGCTGATCGAATCGGTGATCATCCCAAACTTCACCCTGTTCGCCTGGCTTCTGTTTCTCACCGAACTGGTTGTCGGGCTTTCCCTTCTGCTCGGGTTTTGGGTTCGAGTTGGAGCCCTTATCGGGTTGTTGCTCTCGCTAAACCTCGGGGTCGGCCTTCTCGAGGTACCCGGTGAATGGCCATGGTCCTACGCGATGTTGGCCATGTGGCATGGACTGTTCTTGGCTGTAGACGCAGGCATGGTCTGGGGACTCGACGGCAGATTCAGGTCGTCACGGGCCACCGCGAACGAACCCAGCACATGAACCCAGTACATCAACACAGTGGCATGAACGAACTCAGTACATGAACGAACTAGACAAGAGGTAGCGGCATGACATCAGTAGTCGACAACATTCAAGGGGAGGACCCCCTCGGTGCTACCAGCCCCGACATCGGGCGATCGGTGGCCATCCCACTGTTGCGCATTGTGCTCGGGGTGATCATCTTGGCCACCTGGGCCAGCAATCTGGGCAAGGACCTCTACACCGCTGATGGCCTGACCGGACTGATCAACTACCTGTTCTCCGAAGAGGGGAACAACAGCTCGCTCGGGTTCTACGAATCACTGCTTGATTCGGTGGTTGTGCCAGCTGCTGGCTTCTTTGGGTTCCTGCAACTCGTCGTCGAGCTGGCCATAGGTGTTGGACTCCTGTTTGGTGTCTTCACCAGACTCTTTAGCCTGCTGGCTCTCGGGTTCTTTTTCAGCCTCTTCCTCGGCTACTTCGGTGGCAACGAGTGGATCTGGACCTACGTGCTGCTGATGGCCTCAGCCCTCACAGTGTTTCTCGGCTGGGGCGGTCGCAAGTTTGGTGTCGATCAGTTCATAGCAGCCCGGCGAGGTCGTTCACCGCTCGGCCTGGTCTGGTAACGACGTCCGTTTCATGCCTGCTTCGATGTCTCGTGCCCTGCCATTCTCCATGCAGCAATCCACCCCCTATGAGGCCGCGCCGAGGACTTCCAGTATCAAGGGCAGGATGACGCCGAGGGTAAGATGCTGATCGACATCGCCCTCATCGCCGCCGCGGTTATTTACCTGCTGGCGTCTTTCCTGCTGTTTGTGCTCGGAACAAACCTCATCGTGCTGTCGGTGATTGCCTGGCGCAGCGGCCGAGAGCGGCTGGCGAGTTCAGGTCCAGCTACCTCGGCGGAGGTGGCGCGGTCGATTGATGATGTCACCCTTCCAGCGATCACCGTTCAGCTGCCGATCTACAACGAGTTGTACGTTGCCGAGCGGGTCATCCAAGCCGCGGCAGCGCTTGAGTATCCGAACGACCGGCTGCAGATCCAGGTCCTCGATGACTCTTCAGATGAGACGAAGCAGCTGGTGGCTGAGGTCGTGGCAGCGCTTGCCGAAAGCGGCATCGACATCGTGCACATCCACCGGCGGGAGCGCATCGGGTACAAAGCCGGAGCGTTAGCGGAAGGCCTCAAATCCGCCACCGGTGAGTTTGTGGCGATATTCGACGCCGACTTCGTCCCGGACCCTGACTTCCTACTGCGGACCATCGGCGAGTTCGACGACCCGGCTATCGCATTCGTCCAGGGCCGGTGGGGTCACCTGAACCGTGATTTCTCGATGATCACGAAGCTGCAGTCTTTAGCTATCGATGCCCACTTTCTGGTTGAGCAAGTCGCTCGTCGGGAAAAGGGGTTTTGGTTCAACTTCAACGGGACCGCTGGGATTTGGCGGACTGGGGCGATCGCCGACGCTGGAGGTTGGACCGCCGACACCCTCACCGAAGACCTCGATCTCTCGTACCGGGCTCACCTTCGTGGCTGGCGGGGAAAGTATCGGGCGGACGTCGAGGTCCCCGGCGAGTTGCCGTATCACATCGCTGGTTTCCGTCGACAGCAACACCGGTGGGCCAGAGGTTCGCTCGAGTGTGCGGCCAAGCTGCTCCCGTCGGTCTGGCGGTCCGATGCGCCGAAGCTGACCAAGTTTGAAGCGACCGCACACCTCACCGCCTATTCGATCCATCTGTTGCTGTTCGTTTTAGCCCTGGTCTATCCGCTGATCGTCGCCGTCGTGGCTAGGACCGAGGGCTACGGCGTGCTGTATGGGCTTGGCTACCTATTTGCAATCTCATCTCTGGCTCCTGGGATCTTTTTCATCACCGGTCAGCATCGGCTGAACCGGCGGGTAGGACGAGAGCTGCCAAAGGTCTTTGCGGTTTCTGTGCTGGGCTCTGGGCTCATGTTGAACACGGTCAGGGCCGCGGTGCAGATTTTCACTAGACCAAACCCCGAGTTTGAACGCACGGCCAAGTTTGGGGTTGCAGAGGCCACAAGCAGCCGGTCAGAGTCGCTGCGAAGACGGCGCTATGTCCTTGGGCTGGACCGGATCATCTATGGCGAGGTTCTACTTGGCCTCTACTGCTCCGCCGTCGCGGTGTTGGCCGTCGGCCAGAGGAACTGGGGCATCTTTCTCTACGCCACGATCTTCGCCGCCGGACTCTGGAGTCTTGCCGCCATCACCGTTGCCCAGGCCGTTGCCGTGAACCGCGGAAAGGCTGCCAGTAACCCGAAGGCTGAACACCTGATGGCCGCCGACGACCAGGAGGCCTCGTGGACCGGGCCGTCCTGATCATGGCAAAGCAGCCGATCGCGGGGGCGAGTAAGACGAGGTTGTTGCCAGCCCTGACCGCCGGAGAAGCGGCCGAGCTCTCACGTTGCTTTATCGTCGATGCCGTTAGCTCCATGGAGCGGCTGGCTGCCGACGGCGCCGATATGACTGTGTCCATCGCAGGCGCACCGGCTGAGTCTGCGGCCTACTTCAAAGAACTGGCCCCATCGGCCGGATTCGTGGCCCAGAAAGGGGAAACCCTTGGTGATCGCCTCGACCATGTGATGTCAGATGCGTTGGCTAGTGGCGTTGCGATGGTGCTGGCTATCAACAGCGACAGCCCAACCCTGCCGGCCTCGTTGGTTGCCGACGCATTTGACCGACTCAGCAACGAGCACGTCGACGTTGTCCTCGGCCCGGCCGAGGATGGTGGGTACTACCTCATCGGCTGGAAACGGCCCCACCCTCGCCTCGTGAAGGAGGTCAAAATGTCGACGCCGGATGTACTAAGAGACACCATGGCCATCGCTGAGGCCGAGGGCCTTCGGGTCGAGCTGACCGCGCCCTGGTTCGACGTTGACCTGCCGCAGGACCTCACCCGAGTCCGGACCGCGTTAGACAACGGCGATCACTGTGGCCCGGCCACTCGTGATTTCTTCGCAGCCAGACCATCTTTGGGCCGGTCGCGGTGACTCGAACCATCGGGGTAATCCCGGCGCTCGACGAAGCTGGCAATATCGCCGCCGTAGTCGCCGAGACGTTGGCTCACCTGCATGCCGTGGTTGTCGTCGACAACGGTTCAACCGATGACACGGCTGCGGTCGCCGCTGACGCCGGTGCCATCGTTGTTGATGAACCTCGACGTGGTTACGGCTTCGCTTGCGCCGCGGGGTCGGCCGAGGCACTGCGATCCGGCGCCGACATTGTTGTCTACATCGACGGTGACGGCAGCTCAGTTCCCGCCGAGGCCACACTGCTGATCGAGCCCATCACATCGGGCGCCGCAGACCTGGTGCTCGGCTCTAGAACCCTTGGACAAATCGAACCGGGGGCAATGCCAGCCCATCAGCGACTCGGTAACACCCTCTCTGCCTGGTTGATGCGGTTGCTGTATCGCATCGAGGTCACCGACCTCGGACCGTTTCGGGCCATCAAGGCCGAGGTGCTCCGAGACCTGGACATGAGCGAAATGACTTTCGGTTGGCCAACCGAGATGACGGTCAAGTGCGCAAAACAGAAGGCCACGATCGTCGAAGTTCCGGTGACCTGGAAAAGGCGAGGCCAGGGCCGGTCAAAGGTCTCAGGGACGGTCAAGGGCTCGATCCTGGCCGCCAGGTACATCCTTGGGGTGACTTTGCGTCATGCCCGCTGAACCGGGGACCGGTCCTTTGAGGTCTCGAAGTAGCCCAGGATTGCCGGACACAAGATGTTCTAGGTCGGTTCACAGGTAACTCCCAAGGTTGGCGGCCATAGTCACCGAACGAAGATCCAGACGAGCCCGCCGGGACTCTTCTGGGAAGTGACCCTGGAGATCCAAATTGCGAACCTTGAAGCTCTTGCTGCCCGCTGCAGTCGCCATTCTGCTGGTCGCCGCTGGCTGTTCCGAAAGCAGCGATAGTCTCAGCGAGCCTGCAACCGATGAGGTGGAAGAGCCAGCCGAAGTAAATAGCAGCGATGCTGCAAATAGCAGTGATGTGAATGACGGCGGCACGAGCGACGTCGTCGGTGGTGACCAGACCGAAAGCGCTGCCGACGGTACTGCAGCGATCGCGGTCGCAGCGGCCGAGGCTCTCATAGCTGTCTTGTCCGACGAGGAGCTGGCGGAGCTGTCATACGACTACGGCGACAGGACGATTGCCACCTCATGGTCCAACCTCCCAGCATGTGGCAACAACGGCCGTGCTGGCATCCGTCATGGAGACCTGTCAGATGAGCAGGTCACAGCGGTACTCGCCGTGGTCGATGCCGTCCTCAGCGACGAAGGCTTCACGAACTACACGCAGATCATCGCCGCCGATGAAGAGTTGGGCGGAGGTGACGGAGGCGTATGGGATGCCGACTGCTACTACATGGCCTTCTTTGGCACGCCGTCGATCACCGAACCGTGGGCTCTGCAGTTCGGTGGCCACCACTACGCCCGCACGGTGGCCTTCGCCGACGGCGTCACGACCGTCACCCCAGCCTTCACCGGCGTCGAGCCGAGATCATTCACATTCGAAGGCGCAACCGTCGAACCTCTGGCCGAGAAGTCGGAAGCGATCTTCAGCATCTTCGATACGTTGGACGACGCCCAGCTGGCCGAGGCCGAACTCGGCTCGGCACAGACCGAGATTCTGCTCGGGCCCGGCACCGACTCGTTCCCCGGAGCCGAGGGGCTGCTGCTTGGCGACGCATCTGCTGAGACCCAAGTCGCGGTCATCGCCGCAGTACGCCAATGGGTCGATGACTTCGAAGCCGATGTTGCCGACGCCATTGTGGTCGCCATCGAGGCCGACCTCGCCGCCACCACGGTGAGCTGGTCAACATCGACCGATATCGACACCCAGGACGCCTACGCCCGCATCGACGGGCCGAGTGTCTGGATCGAGTTCATCAACGAACGCGGCGTCGGTACCAGCGAAATTCATCAGCACTCGGTTTACCGAGACAAGACCAACGACTACGGCACTGCCGCCTAACAAGGAGAAATCATGAGTAACAAACCCTCTACAGAACCGAGCCGTAGCCGAACGCCGATGGTGGCAGCTGGCGCCCTCGCCATCGTCGCCCTCCTCTGTGTGGTTGGCCTCTGGCTGTTCTTCCGTGGCGATGCCCCCGACGACGTCAGCCTTGAAGGGGCGATCGAGAGCCTCGAGCAAACCACGGATTCCGAACAGGTCGAGCCCACTGAGAGCACCGAGACCGACACCGCTCAGGCCGACGCCAACGAAGACGGGTCGATCGCTGGGACATGGACCGTCGACACCGAAAGCGGCGACTTCGACTATGAGAGTGCAACCGGTTCATTTGTCGGGTTCCGGATCGAAGAAGAGCTGAACAGCATCGGTTCGACCACCGCGGTCGGACGCACCGGCGATGTCGCCGGGACGATGATCATCGACGGCTCGACGGTGATCGATGCAAGCATTGATATCGACATGACCACGATCACCACCGAGAGCTCAAACCGAGACGACAACGTGCAAGATGCGCTCGAAACGGGCGATTTCCCCTCGGCCTCGTTCGTACTGACCGAGCCCATCGAGTTGGGCGACGGCGCAGCAACCGGCGAGGCGATCTCAGCGGTGGCTGTCGGCGATATGACGGTCCACGGAGTCACCAACCAGATCAGCTTTGCCAT
>JBOEHD010000226.1:0-33906 GCA_050633745.1 Acidimicrobiales bacterium | reverse complement strand
CGAGACTATGTGACCCCCGACGACGTGAAGGCCGTCGCTCGGCCGGCGTTGGCCCACCGGGTGATCCTGCGCCCCGAGCTGTGGGTCCGTGGGGCTGACGTCACCTCGGTTGTCGATCGTTGCCTCGAATCGGTGCCAACTCCAGCGACCCTGCCAAACGGGTGAAGCGACAGTCGACCATCCGCTTACCGGTCGCCGTGATGATCACGGTGATCGGGGCGCTGTCGGCGATTCTTTGGGGACGACCCGATGCCGCTCTGCTGGCCATCCCGTGGGCTGTGCTGCTGGTGGTTGGACTGTCGGGATCAAAGTCACAACCGGTATCTGGCACGATCACCTCCGATAGCAATCGGGTAGTCAGCGGGGAGGCCATCTCGGTTAGCGCCAAGCTGACCGGCGCCTCCGGTTGGCTACTGGCGATCTGTCGACCAACATCGGGTTTCTCCACCTCTCGAAGCGACGGTGCTGTTGAGCCAGACGACGAAGACCCCCAGGTCAAGTCCGACTCCGAGCCAGATTCCGCGCCGGAATCCGAGTCGGATTCTGATCAACGAGGCGATGTCACCGCGGTCGCCGCGGTGGCGAAACCGGGACGGAGCACCGAGGTGACCTTCACGCTGAACACCTCGGCCTGGGGCAACCACGACGTCGGCCGCATCGACCTGGAGGTCACCGAACCATTCGGACTGTTGCGTTGGAGTGGCTCGCTACATGTGTCGAACGAGGTCCGGGTTCATCCTCGGCCAATCGATCTGCAACGGCTGCTGGCCCCCTGGCACGTGCGGCGGCTTTCCGGAGCACACCGATCCCGTTCGGTAGGGCAAGGGATCGAGTACGCCGATATCCGCCAGTTCGCCGCTGGCGACTCGCTCCGGGACATCAACTGGCGGGCCAGTGCACGGTCCGACGAGCTATGGGTCTCGCAGCGACACCCCGAACGCTCAACCGACGTGGTGTTGCTGCTCGATACGTTCGTTGAGTCTGGCCACGACATAGATGCAGTGCTCGGCCTGGCCATCGAAGCGGCGATCGGTTTAGCCGAGAGCCATCTTTCGGTGAGCGATCGAGTGGGATTGATCGAGATCGGCGGGATCATGCGCTGGGTAACTCCCGGCGCCGGCAGACATCAGCTGCAGCGCCTCGTCGACGCACTGTTGGCCACCACGCTCTACGAGAACGCATCGGACCGTCACATCCTGTCGATACCCCCTCGGGCTCTCCCGCCGCGATCATTCGTCGTAGCCCTATCACCTCTGCTCGACCCCCGGTTCGTCGAGGGGCTCAGCGTTCTTCGGGCCGCCGGCCACGACGTTTCGGTGATCGACTGTCCACCCACGCTCGACTCGTTCGAAGGCGATAGTTGGTCGGAGTCGGCTCGGGTGGCCTATCGGCTCTGGTCGATCGAGCGCACCATCACTCGAGATCAGCTAGCCGAACGAGGGATCGCGGTTGGCCGCTGGCAGCCCGGTGACCACATCGACCCGGTGCTGGCTGAGCTAGCCGCCCAGCGCAACGGCATGCGGCCTGCGGTGGGAACGGGCACCGGGTCATGAATACGAGATCGCTTCGGGAGAGAAGTTCGATATCGCTTCGGCGGGGCTGGCCGGGGGCTGTGTTGGCCATCGCTCTGGCCTGCGGAACCGCAGCCATGATTGGCTTTGCGTCAACCGTCTCAACCGTGACTATCGCTCGTGTGGTGATAACTGGCGTTGTGGTCTTTGTGGCCGGGGTTGTTGTCGGTTCCGAACGGTTAGCCGCTCTGGCCAGTATCCCGATGCTGGTCGGCGCCCTTCTCGGGTCCGACATCGACCTGGGGCTGGTCTGGGGTCGATCGCTGATTATCGGGTGCCTGTGGTACGCCGCGTTGGAAGCGGGTTGGGGTTCGATTGAACATCGCCGCATCGGCGGCAGTTCTGGCGGCGCTGTCGCTCGGCGACGTAGCCAGGAGGTGGCTCAGATCGTGGTCATCGCCATTGTGGTCGGGGTGGCTGGCGTTGCCCTGACCTCGGTTGCGCCAACCAGAACGTTGCTGGTGCGGGGCTCGGTGATCGCCACGGTGCTGCTCGGTATGGCCATCGCCCTGCGTCATCTCCGGGCTACCGCGCCTGCATCTGAATCGGAAGCGGAGTCCGAGTCCGGTGAACAGCTGGATCGTGATCCGACTAGATCTTGATCAGCCTCAGTCCTGCCAACGGATAAGGCCCTCCTGGGTACAGGTCGCGACCAGCTCGCCGGTCGAGGTGTAGAACCGGCCGGTGGCCAGCCCACGACCTCCGCCGGTCGACTCGACCCGCTGGTCATAGAGCAACCACTGGTCGACTCGCACCGATCTGCGGAACCACATGGCGTGGTCGAGACTGGCTCCTGTGAGCCGAGCATCGCTCCACCGGAAACCGTGGGGCAACAGCACGTGGTCGATCAGGGTTCCGTCTGCCATGTAGGCCAACCCGGCGGCGTGAAGACCAGGATCATCGGTCAACGTGCCGAGCAGGCGGATCCAGGTTTGCTGGGGATCGAGCAGCGGCGGACCACCGATCGGGTCGGGGGGATCGATATAGCGGATCTCGATCGGACGGTCCTGGCCGAACCAGTCGGATGCGGCCAGATCGGGGTGGGCCTGGCAGAAGTCGAGGTAGGTGGTTTCGACCTCTTCGGGCGGCGGTACCGAGGCGATGTCGAAATCTGTCGGTGGTTCGAACTCCAAGCCATCTTCGGGCACGTGAAACGATGCCATGAGCCGAAAGATCTCCTTGCCACCCTGAAACCCCGAGGTCTCTCTGGTGCTGAACGAACGACCCTCTCGAACCCGTTCAACCTGCCAATCCGTCGTTTCGTCTACCGCACCGGGTCGGAGGAACAGGGCGTGTAACGAATTGATCTGACGGTCATCGTCAACCGTTAGGTAAGCGGCCTGCACCGCCTGGGCTAGTAGCTGCCCACCATAGGTTCGACCGCCTCGCTCCGGTGAAACAGGGCCGATGAACCGGTCGGGGGCGGAGCCGACCGACAGGTCGACCACCGAGGAAAAGGTGGCTTGCTGAGGGACACTCATCGGAGCAAGTGTCGCCCACCAAGACCGACTGGGCAAACAGGCGACGGGCTAGATTCGTAACGTGACTCCGCCAAACTCCACAGACTCACCAGGCAAGCAGGCCGCCATCGTCACCGGCGCTGGCGGAGGCCTAGGGCGGGCCATCGCTCTACGCCTGGCTACTGATGGCTTTGCGGTCGCCGTGATCGATGTCGATGCCTCCGATGCTGCGGCAAGCGAGCGGGAAATCGTCGAGCTCGGTGGCACCGCCACAAGTTACGTGGTCGATCTCCGGGATGCCGTGGCGATCGAGCGAACGGTCCGCCAGGTCGAGGCCGACCTCGGCCCCGTGGCCGCCCTGGTCAACAATGCTGCGGTCTTTCCCGCCGGTCCGATGCTGGATGTTTCAGCCGAGCAGTACGACGACACCATCGCCGTCAACCAGCGGGCCTATTTCCTGGCCGCTCAGGCCACCGCGAGGTTGATGATCGCCGCCGAGCGATCTGGAGCCATCGTCAACCTTGGCTCGATTACCCAGCATGGCGGCTGGTCGGACATGGTGCCGTACGCCACCACCAAGGGGGCCGCAGCCACTATGACCCGGGCCCTGGCCACAGAACTCGGACCGTTCGAGATCCGAGTGAACTGTGTCGCCCCCGGGGCTTTCCCGACCAGGGCAGAAAAAATGCACGCCGACCCCGAGGCTTATTCGCAGCGAATCATCGATTCGCAAGCGCTCAAGCGACGGGGTCGGCCAGATGAAGTTGCTGCCGCGGTCTCGTTCCTGATCGGACCGGACTCAGCTTTTGTCACCGGTCAGACGCTAAACGTCGACGGCGGTTGGATCATGGCCTGACTAGGCCCCGGTAAATGGCCTGACTACGCCCCGGTATATGGCCTGAAAGGCCCCGGTAAAGGGCCTGACTAGGCCCCGGTATATGGCCTAGGTGTTTATCGGGCTACTTCGCCGACGACAAGCTCGGGAGCGACGTTGGTGTAGTTGGGAACGTCGCCCATGATCTTGGCACCGTGCTCGCCCATTGCAGCGTCGAAGGCCTCCTGGCTCTCGACGGTTGCCCAGCCGATAGCGGCCCACGGGCCACCCTTGGCTGATGAGGCACCCCAGCCGGTGCAAGCGTCGCCGAGGGCATCGGCAAGCATCGGCATATGGGTCGAGGTGTAGTAGTCCATATCGAACGTGGAGTCGTCGGTCTTTGGATACAGGATGTGTACGGAAATCATGGGCTCAGTCTCGCATGTTCCAACAGATATGCACCACCCATCGCAGCTACAAGATCGCTAGAACACTGTCGGCGGTAGCGGCCGAGTTTCGTTGCGACCCCTTAGCATCGTGCCCTGGCCTGGTGACCGGTGTCGATCGACGGTCGGCTCATCGGCCGGATCGCGTAGCTGAAGCAGCCAGGTTGTCCGCGGCCGATCGCTGATGTTGACGCCCGACCCGTGCACGGTTAGGCAGGTAAATAGGAGCACATCTCCGGCTTTGGCAGGGACCGCTCGGGCTGCATCGAGCGGGTATTCGTCGGTTGGCAGATGCCAGTGCCGATCGCCAACATGCGCAAGCCGGCCCAATTGGTGACTGCCAGGCATCACCTTGAAACAACCCTGCTCCTCACCGGCATCATCGAGGTGCACAACGGCGGCGATCACCGAGTCGTTGGCGTGAGGAAAGAACGGCCAGTCCTGATGCATCGGAAACGGCGAACCGTTGGCCGGGGGCTTAACGAACAACTTGTTGTGATGAAGCTCCACGTTCGGCGAAGCCATAACTTCAGCCGCGACGTCGACCAGCCGCGGGTCGGTGAGCATGCGACTGAACTTCGCCGAGTGGAACTGCACGTCGTGGCAGTGCTGAAGCCGCGAACCTTCCGCTGCCCCGGCCTTCGCCGCTGTTGACCAGGTTCCGTTTGTGTCGTAGCGGGTCGAGAGCCGCTCCACAATGCCATGGCCCTCGACCCGAAGCTCTTCCGCCTCGGCCTTGCTGAACACTCCCTCGACCAGCACGTAGCCGTCGCGTTCAACCTGAGCCCGGGGCCCTTCGCTCACAGGGACTGCACGACGTAGTCGTAGATTCGCCGCTTCACCCGAAGGTCGTTCAGATGCGAGCCGAGCCGAGCGATCTCCGGATCGGCGGCATCGGGGATGCTGACGATGCCGTCGGAATCGGCCAGCCGCCGATTGAGTTCGGCCGACAGGGCAATCTCGGCCTCTTCACGAGCAACAACATATTGCTGGTGGGTTAGGCGGTAGCGGGCCTTCTCATCGATGACTCCGTTGTCATCGACGGCGGTGGCGAGTTTGGCGTCGATGTCTTCAAGGTCTGCCAGCAGCTTTTGGCGGCGATCCTCCAATACGGCCAGTACCGCAGCGGTCGGCTTTGAGCGGCTGGCACCGACCCGCGAAGCGGGCAGCCCGTAGACCTCACCAACGACTGAAATCTCGGCAGCAACGGAGCGCTCGGCAACAGCGGTCGGGTCATCGCCAACCGTTGGCGCCTCTATAGGCAGCAGCAGGTTGAGGATCTCCTTTGCCTGGGCATCGGTGACCGAACCAAGCTCTCCCCCGCGCACCGAGAGTCGAGTCATGGGCTGCGAAAGGGGCCGGGTCTCGGTTGCAGGGTTGAACAGCCGGAGCAGCGGCCGCCCATCGACTAGCTCCAGGCCAGCCATCGGTAGTTGTTCTTCGAATACCTGCCACGAGGTAGCGCCATTCGTATCTCCGCTGATCACCTCAACGATGAGCGGCGGTTTGTGAAACGCCTCGCTCACCGCGTACAGATCGACCGCGGTGGCGTTCCCGGGAAGCACGGCGAAGGCGACCTCATGGCTGACCAGACGTTCGGAGCGAGCTCCCGGCACATACATCGCCGGGCCAGCATCGCCCTGCCGGTATTCAAGGCCGGTCTTTGCCAGCCACTCGACCGAGCGCCGCACAGCAACCGATAGCAGACCGGCGTCTGAGGATCGATAGGAGCGAAGCCCCTTGGCCAGCACCGCCACTGAGCGGTCCTGATTCTGAAGCGCCACAAAATCGTGGAACGGGAAGTCTTCGACCGAGGTGACCTCACGTTGCCCCATCAGTACTGCGGCTAACTCAGCGTCGAGATCGGGTGGGAGTAGGTGGGTGTCGACATGAGGGCGCTCGACCAGGTCAAGCGGCATGGCGGCCAAAGCCCGGTCGGCTTCGACGCCGGTTTCGAACTCCAGGTCGACTCGGAAGCCGGTGCCATCGGAGTCGAGATCCATGTTGGCGTGGATGACCGGACCATCGTCGAACCTGAAACGGACCGTACAGCGAATGGAAAGACCGGGAGCGGTGAATTCGGTCTCGACTCGGACCACGGAGTCGAGCTCGCTTGTCGACTCGATCACCGGTTGGCCGATGACGCTGCAGCGACCAAGAACCGCCCCCGGCTCGCTTGAATAGGTGTCACCCTCGTCAACACGCACCACGAGGTCGAACGCCGAGCGCCCGTCAATACGAACGCCGCCGTCGTCAACCTCGGCGCTGAAATGCTGATTCTGCCAAGTGAAGACCTCGACGGTCTCATCGCGCGGTGAAACATTTAGCGGCGTCTCGATCGGCCAAATGCCGATCCCTCCGGTTTCCGCTCTGACCAGTGAGTGGCCGACCCGCTGTTTCGTCGCCGCAGGCATCGGCGCGGTGGAGACGGCGTAACGCCCGGGAGCAAAACCGGCCAGCAGCGCATCGATCGAGGATCGAGAAGATTGCACCGTAGCGTCGATCAGCTGGCGATATGACCGGTCCATACGCTCATGAACTTGGTCGATGCTCACCCCACAGATGCAGTCGTGGACCCCGTTCTTGAGCAGTTCCCGGCTGACCCCCTCGAACGATTCGTAAGCGTACGGCGCACCCTGCAACGACGCCAGCACGGCCAGAGGCTCGGCCCGAGCCTGCAGGGCCTGCTCGGCATCATGATGCAGGACCTTCAGGTAGGTACGGGTCGACAGCGTTCCCGGGAAGGTGGCCCCGAAGCGACCGGAGAGCAGCTCGCCATCAAGCACCGGCAGAGCTTCGCCTCGTCCGGCCGACGCCGCGAGTGCAGCATCGACGTAGGTCCGCGGCGACGATGGCTGCAGGTCGATATTGCCGGGCACACCACCGACCTCTTCATAGTGACGAACCGGGTCTTCTGGTTCGGTGTCGAGGTCGTACCCGTCGAACAGCGGAATGGGCGTCGATCCGTAGTACGGGCCGAGCTTGTTGGATTCGGCGACGAGCCGGTCGATCGCGATGTCGGCGGTCTTGGTTACGCCATAGAGATTGCGATATCCGCCGAACAGGTTGACGGTCACCACACGAGACCCGTCCGGTCCCTGCCATTCGAACGTCGGATGCATCTCCGGCACACCCCGCCAGACGAAGGCCGCGTCGATCCCGGCCATAGCCAGAAGCTGCGGGGTCTGAGAGATGTGGCCAAAGGTGTCGACCAGCCAGGCCACGTCAGCTTGGCCACCGAGTGCGGCGGCGTCGCCGGTACCGAAGAGCAGGTTCCGCACGTGTAGCTGGCCGCTGACCAGCCGCCAATCGGGCTGGCTATAGACCGGACCGATGCTCAGGTTCCGTTTTCCGATCAGATCTTCGACAATCGGGCGGTACTCCGGCCTGCTGTCGAGTAGGTCTTCGATCACCAAGGTTTGACCATCGAACAGGTATTCATAGGCGCTGTTGGCCGTAGCGAGATCGCTCAAACTTTCGATCAGGGCTGGGATCCAAGCCGTTGTGTACTCGTGGGTCAGGAACCATTCACGGTCCCAGTGCGTGTGATTAATCAGGTGGACCGGAGTGGGGCCGACGGCAACACCGGTTGAGCCGTGCGAGTGATTACCAGTCATGAACATCCCAAGTTTGAGGTCTCCCGAAACGTTTCGGGTCTAAGAATCTCGCTCACCGTATCGATCGCTCGTCGACCCGTCAACTATCTGAAGGTGGCGGGGCGGTTGAGCCACGCACCACCAACTCGGGGGTGATCAGCATGTGTGCCTCAGACTCCGGCTGCTCATCCGGCGCGGCATTGACCGTGGCCAGTAGACGCTGCACCAGCAGGCGGCCGACGGTCTCGGTCGGCTGTTTCATCGTTGTTAGCGCCGGGTTGACGAGCCGCGCCGCCTCAATGTCATCGAACCCGACGACGCTGAGCTGATCGGGCACGGAAATCCCGAGTTCAGCGGCGGCCCGCAGGGCGCCCATGGCCAACAGGTCGTTGAACGCCACGATCGCGGTCGGTGGGCGTTTTTGAGTCAGCAAACTCAATGCCCCGGCATGGCCAGAGTCTTCCCAGAACTCGGCTTCCACAATCTGGTCGGCTCGACACTCGATATCTCGACGAGCCAGTGCCCGTTCAAACGAACGAAGCCGATACGCCGCCTTGCTGTGCCGACCGGGCTCGGCGATACAGGCGATTCTTCGGTGGCCAAGGTCAACGAGAAGGTCGACCGCAGGACCGAGAGACTCGTCGCCCTCATCGACCGCCGGGTAGCCACCGGTGTCGGGAAGCAACCGGCCATAGGTTACGAAGGGAAAGTTTTCCGCCTTGAGGTAGTTGACCCGCACATCGTCTATCTCCAACCGGGTAACGATGAAGCCATCGACCCGCTTTTGCTGGATAGCTCGGCGATAGGCCACCAACGGATCCTGTGCAGACGGTGGGGTCGAGAGTTGAATTTCAAAGCCACTGCTCGCCGCCTCGTCCACTATCCAGCTAAGCAGCTCGGCGAAGAACGGATCGGAAAAACGTCGACCCTGGCCAGACAGTACGAGCCCAATTGAATTCGCTCTTGTCTCGGGCATTTTGAGCCGTCGAGCTTCGAGGTTTGGCACATAGCCGATGGTCTCGGCTGCCTTGGCCGCCCGTTCCCTGGTGGCCATGGCAACATCATCGTGACCGTTTAGCGCCCGCGAGGCTTGGGTAACGGAGAGGCCCGCTTCGAGCGCGACATCTCGCAACGTCGGTCTACTCTTTGGCCGCTTTGCCGGCTCTTTGTCCACACGTACCTTTCCCAGCGAAGCAACAGGTTACTCGTGGAGCGGCTGGCGGCCTGCCATCCCATCCGACGGTGCTTCCTGGACCAGCACCCGTTCGCTCTTGGGGTCGATCCAGCGGATCTGATCGGTCGGGAACCGAATCCAGACCTGTTGATCTGCCGCGGCGTCAAACGACGGATGGGTGGAGACCTTCAACCGCTGGCCGCCGATCTCGACGGTCAGTAGGTTCTGGGCACCAAGCGGCTCCATAACGATGATGGTGCCTTCGAAAGCGTCGGCAGCGGGTGCTCGCAGCGTCTCGATATTCTCGGCCCGAATTCCAAGCGTGACCTCATCGCTCGACAGCGCCCGCAGCGCCTCGCCCAGCCCGGCCGATGGAGTTATGTGTTGAGATTCAACCTGTACCGCAAGCTCAGCCGAACGATTGACGAGGCGGCCGCCGAGGAAGTTCATCGGCGGGTTGCCGAGGAAGCTGCCAACGAACTTGTTGCTCGGCCGCTCGTAAACCTCGGTCGGATGATCAACCTGCTGGATCACTCCGTCGCGCATGACCGCCACACGGTCACCCATGCTCAAGGCTTCGATCTGATCGTGGGTCACGTAGATCGTTGTGGCGTTAATATCGGCCAGCAGACGCTTGAGCTCTGCTCTCATCTCCAACCGGAGCAGCGCGTCGAGGTTGCTGAGCGGCTCGTCCATCAGCAGAACTTCGGCCTGCATCGCCAGTGCTCTGGCTACCGCAACTCGCTGGCGCTGACCGCCACTCATGTCGCTTGGCCGCCGGTCGAGCAGGTCTTCGATGTGGAGGAGCTCGGCGGCATCTCGTACTCGCCGTTCGATCTCCCTCTTGTCCAGCTTTGCCATTTTCAGCCCGAATCCGATGTTGTCGGCAACGGTCATGTGGGGAAAGATGGCGTAGCTCTGGAAGACCATCGAGATCTTCCGGTCGCCGGGCCGCAGGTAGGTGACGTCTCGCCCGTCGATGGCGATTCGGCCGGAGTCGGCCATGCCCAAACCGGCGACGGTCCGCAGCAGCGTTGTCTTGCCGCACCCGCTGGGGCCGAGCAGCACGAGGAATTCGCCATCCTCGATGACAAGGTTGGCCTCGTTCACCGCCAGCTTGCCATCGAACGACTTTGAGACCTTCTCGATCAGGATCTCAGCCAATCTTCAACTCCCCGGAATGGTGCAACGACCCGTCTGACGGTTCGACAGGAATCGTTTTGCTGACACGGATCATTTGCTGACCTGACCCCACATGTTGAACAGGTACTTGCGGATAAAGAACATGAATATGATCGACGGCAGCATCAGGAAGAAGCCGCCGGCGAACTGGAAAGCATCCGACGAGTTCGACAGCGACGTCAGCACCAGGGCCGGCAGCGTGCGGTTCTCAAGCGTCAGCACGCTGGCGGCAAACACCTCATTCCACGACAGCACGAAGGTGAACAGCCCGGAGGCGGCGATGCCCGGCAGCACCAGTGGAACAACGATGTGGCGGAACGACTGGAACGCGGTGGCGCCGAAGACCTGGCCCGCTTCCTCAAGCTCGTATGGCACGCTGGCGAAGACGCTGGCGATCACCAGGATCGTTGTGGGGAGGGCGAGGGCGGTGTGCATCAACGCCAGACTGAACAAGCTGTCGAACACCCCAACTCTGAGGAATAACACCGCCAGGGGAATCGACAGCACAACGATCGGGAAAGCCCGAACGGCCAGCACCGACAACCTGAACAGATCGCGTCCGGGGAAGACATAGCGGGAGATGGCATAGCCGGCAGGTGTGGCGATCACCGTCGACAGCACCAGCGTAATAACGGCCACGATGATGCTGTTGAGCAACCCTCGCCCCACCCCTTCCGAGCCGAGAAAAAACCGCATCGTGTCGGTGGAGAACGGAATGAACGGGAGCACGTTCTTTGGGTAGGAGCGAACGATCTGCTCGGTGGTGAAGGCCATCGAGAAGACGAAGAAGATCGGCAGAAGAATCCACAGCGCGATGACGACGGCGACGACATAGGTCCCGATTCGGCTCCGACCAAGTCGTTTGCGCATACGATTGTGGGCAGCGAGAACCTCTGGTGAGTCGAGCGGCGGCAGTGACTGTGCCTGTGCCTGTGCCTGTGCCTGTGCCTGTGCCTGTGCCTGTGATGGCAATTGTGACTGTGCCTGTGACTTCTTCTGGTTACTCATGTCCTGTCCACCGCCGTTTCGGCTCGTACGGCTCGGAGATAGAACACTGCGCTAGCGATCGACAGCAGCAGTAGGAACAGGGCATATGCCGAGGCCACGTTGTTGTTGCGGAATACGAAGTACTGGCGGAACGTCTCGTTTGCCAGCACCGTGACCACGTCTCCCCCGCCCAACGCGATCACCACAGCGAAAACTTGGAAGGCCAGAATCGTTCGCAGAATGAGCGCGACCTGGATGCTTGGGCGTAGCAGCGGCAACATGATGTGTCTCACCCGTTGCCAATAGCTGGCACCAAAAAGTTCAGCCGCTTCTAACGTCTCATCGGGGATGGCCTGGAGTCCTGAAACCAGGATGACCATGACGATCGACGTGGCCCGCCACAGCTCGGCCAGGACGATGGCAATGATGATCCAGTGGCGTGTTTGAGCGCTGAGGAATGTCTGAGGGCCGTCGATAAGGCCGAGACCATCGAGCACGCTGTTCAACAGTCCACTACCGGTGAAGATCGAGAAGAACAGGATGCCAACCGCCAGGTCGGACATACCCATAGGCAGCGAGAAGACGTAGAGGAAACCAGAACTGAATCGAATCCGGGCATGGATGATCAGTGCCATGATCATCGCCAGCACGAACTGGGCGGGAATGATCAGCACCATGAGTAGCAGGGTCGTGCGCCACGCCGGACCGAAGAATCGGTCGTTCAGCATCTTTTCGACGAAGCGTCCGGTGAACTCTCCCGCGCTGCCGCGGCTGACCCTGCCCTGTTCCCCATCGGCGTCGACCTGTATGAAGCGCGACGGCGCCCATCCTTCAGCGGCTGACGGGTCGCCGGTCGAGCGGACCAGGAACCATACTTCGAGCGTGGCGGTGTCGACGATCGAGACCGTAGTTCGCTCCTCGATCAATCCGACCACGGCTGCCCGTTCATTCGGTTCAGCCACCAGCTCGGTTGTCGGCTCAGCGCCCTCGGCTAACCGCGGCCTGATCGTTCCACCCAGCGGGGTGCCATCGTCGGCTTCGCTCCGCACCCGGACTCTCGTTTCGGGGGCCCAACCGGTGATGGTCGAACCGTCGATGCTTTGACCCTCAAGGGAGAACCACTGCTCGGTCAGCAGATCGGTGGCGGTGTCGTCTGCCAGCAAATTTCCCTGCTGGCCCAACACCGCAACCGGGGTGCCCTGAGCGAGCCGCTCACTTTCCGGTGCCTCAAGGTCGGGGTCGGCCAGCAGGGGAAGAACGGCTTCGTCGTCGTAGATCGCCAGGCTGAGGCCCTCGAACATCGGATAGGCGAAGAACGCAGCCAGATAGAGCATGGCCGGGGCGATCAGGGCATAGGGGATCAGCCGACGTCTATTCATTGACCGACATCCCTCATTGTCTACCGGCCCTCATCATCCTGCCCTGCCATCTCGGTTGATGTCCTGTCGTTCCCTGTCGAACTACAGGGTTAACTCCTCGGTCCCAGCCGTCGCCCGAACCGGGACCGAGGATAGTAAACCCGAGCTGGTGTTAGCCCGCCGGGTTTACGACACAGGGGCCATCACTCGCCGGATCGGGTGCCCAGCAGGGCGCCCCGGTCTCATCGAGGAGAGCCTGAAGTGCGTTGCCTTCTTCTTCAAGGACCGTTGCGATGTCTTCGCCGTTGACGACGGTGCGGTCGAATGCGTTGCGGAAGATCTGATTGATCTCTCCGCCACGATCGCCAAGACCAACAGGAAGCAGTGCAGGAATCGCGTCTGGCGAGTTCGCCAGTTTGTTCACTGCGTCAGCCTCGATCTGTACACCCTCTGGCAACGATGACATATCGGCGCCGCTGACGACCGGGAAGAATGCCAGGTCGGCAAGAACGGAGGCCTGTACGTCTGGCCTGGTGAGGTACTCGATGACCGCTATGCCCTCTTCAGGATTCGGTGCGTCGGCTGGGATACCCAGTCCGAGGATTACCGGCATGAAGCCACGACCGGCCGATCCTGCAGGTGTCGGGAAGCCGACGAAGGTGTCGGGTTCGGCAGTGAAGGCGTCGATCAGACGGGCGACGTGATCGAAAGCGACCCATACTTCACCGGACTGCAGTGGTTCCTGCATGAAGTCGTAGTTGATCGACTCGGGGTGCATGGTCGGCCACAGTGAATCGCGGGCCCAGGCCAGCATTTCTTCGGCTTCGGCGCTGCGGAATTCGCTGACCATGCCACCGGTGAACGACGGCCACATATTGCCCTCGAGGAAGCGGTGGAACAGACCGGCGACGGGCAGGCCGCACTTCGGCTCGCCTTCACCGTCGAGCATGGCCTGGCACCAGTTGCCGTACTGCTCCCAGGTCAGAGCGTCGATGTCGGCCCCGTCTGGCAGGTAGGCAAGGGCTTCTGTGTTGGCGGCCATGATGTAGGTCGCCTGGGCCCAAGGTACGTAATGCAGGAAATCGTCGGTGCCTAGAAGACCCGATGAGACAAAGGCCGGGGCGAATTCCCGGTCAGCGCTGAGATCGTCGAGAACGTCGCTCATGTTCATAACCGCGCCGTCGCTTGCCAGCGGCGGGAACGAACCGTGAAGTGCGCCGACGACGTCGATCGAGCCAGCTCCGGCAAGGATTTGGTCCAGCGTCGGCCCTTCTTCGCCGATAGTCACCTCGATGCCTGCGGGATCAAGGATTGACCGGAACTTCTCGGCCTCTTCGACCGGGGCGAACTGGAGGCTGACAAAGGCTGCGCCAGAGCCGTCGGCCATTGCCTCTTCTGGCTCTTCCTCCGCCTCTTCAGGCTCTTCAGCCGCTTCAGTGGTTGGCGCGGCGCTAGTTGTGGTCGCCTCTGGCTCTTCCACCGCCTCGTCCGTACCACTACCGCACGCCGCGGCCACCAGGGCCATAGCTACCAGTAGGGCAAAAAATCTTGATATTCGGCTGGATACACGACTCGCGGGCATCGCGCCTCTTCTCTCGTTGCTTTTCATGTTCTCTCCCCAGGGCTCCGTAAAGCCCAGCCTGACAAGAGTCTCCGAAACGTTTCGGGACGATCGCAAGCTAGCCACTTCGACACCAGGATGTCAACCAAAACACGGGAATTGGGCTAGCTGACACCGACGACTCCCGAAAGCCCCCGCTGACTAACAGCGACCTCAGCCGGTGTTGCGTAGACCTGCGGCGACACCGTTTACCGTCAGTAGCAGAGCTCGCTGGAGACGATCCCGATTTTGCTCGGTTCCCGCCTCATCGGCCTGTTCTGCCCGCGACCGGGCCAGCAGCTCGACCTGCAGCACGTTGATCGGGTCGAGATAGACGTCGCGAACCGCCAGCGTGCGTTTGAGGATCGGCAGATCGTCGAGCAGGGCGCCACCTTTGAGCCTGGCCAGCTCGGCAATGGTGCGGTCATACTCTTCGGCGACCCGATCGAACACCGAGTGCAGCGACGGATCGACGAGACGATTCACGTAGAGACGAGTGATGGCCAAATCGGTTTTAGCCAGCGTCATCTCCACGTTTGAGATGAAGGTGCCGAAGAATTGCCAGTCGGCCAACATGGCCCCGAGCTGTTCTTCATGCCCGGCGGTGCGGGCTGCCTCAAGGGCTGACCCAACCCCAAACCAACCGGGGATAATCTGTCGGGACTGTGTCCAGCCAAATACCCAGGGAATAGCACGAAGGTCGTCGATACCTTTGTCTTCCGCTCCTGCCGGGGCGGCACGTCTGGCAGGCCGCGATCCGATGTTCATCGCCCCGAGCTCTTCGACCGGAGTGGATGTACGGAAGTACTCGACCAGACCCGGAGCGGTGATGAACGCCCGGTAGGCCTCGAACGCCGACGTGGACATCAGCTCCATGATGGTGTTCCACTGATCCATTCTTTCGGGCTCGTTGCGTCCCGTGCGATGCACCAGCGTTGCCTCGACCACTGCCGAGAGGGCCAAGTCGAGATTTCGCTGCGCCAAACCGGGCAAGCCGTATTTGTCGGCGATTACCTCGCCCTGCTCGGTGATCTTGACCCCACCGGTAACCGCTCCCGGAGGCTGGCTGAGAATGGCCGCGTTGGTTGGGCCACCGCCACGGCCAACCGAACCACCTCGACCGTGGAACACCACGATGCGGATGCCTGTCTCGTCCGACACCTCGGCGATCTCCCGCAACGCCTTGTGGATCTCCCACTGGGAGGTGGTGATCCCGCCGTCCTTGTTCGAGTCGGAGTAACCGACCATTACTTCCTGGACATCGCCATGCAGCTCGACCAGGCGACGGTAGGAGGGCACTGCCAACAGTTCACGAAGAACCGGTCCGATCTGGCGCAGATCGCCGATCGTTTCAAACAGCGGGACAAACCCCAGCTGAGCCACTCCGCTCGGAATGTCGACCAAGCCAACATCGCGGGCCAGCACCGCGGGGGCTAGAACATCGTCGACACCCTCGGTCATCGAGATGATGTAGCTCTCGACTACCCGATCGCCGCCGGCTCGATCCAGCTCGGTGCGCAACATCTGCATAAGGGCCAGCGCAGGTGGCGGATTCGAGCTCCCGGGAGGACCGAGCGGTCTGCGGCTACCCAGCTCCTTTGCCAGCAGTTCGGTGCGCTGCGAACGATCGAGTGATCGGTAGTCGACCCCCACCGCTTCGAACAGCACGCCCAGGCTTTCGTGATGACGCTCGGCATGCTCTCTGATGTCGAGCGTGGCCAACCGAAATCCGATCAGCGCCACCGTTCGGCGAAGCCGAGCCAGCCTGCCCTGGGCCAGCAGCGCGCCCTGGTTTGCCTCGAGCGAGTCGGCCATTTCGACCAGGTCGGCCGCTAACTCCGCAGGCGCTCCATAGGCGTGGGGCCCGGGTGGGGTTAGCGCAGCCTGTTGGAGTCGGTAGTGCACCACGCCCAGCCGTTGCCGGTAGGGCTCGCCGGCACTCAAGGTGGTGAAGCGGCTATTGAGCGCCGGGAACGTCTTGGCATCCTCGGCAAGCCGTGCTGCCAGCTCATCGGAGATCTGGGCCACCGCGGTGCCTACCGAAAGTTCCGACGACAGCTTCTCAACTTCGCCGATCAGTATTCGCAGAGCCCAGGCTCGCTGGTGAGCCAAGACCTGGCCGGTGGTCTCTGGGGTGACATTTGGATTGCCGTCGCGATCGCCACCGACCCAGCTGCCAAACCTGATCGGAACTCGGTCGGGATCGAGAGAACCACCGATCGACCGCAAGGTGGCGTCGATGTCGTCGAAGAGTTGGGGCACTCCGTCTGTGACCATTTCGGTAAGGAAGTAGAGGATCGACCGAGCCTCGTCGACGGGGTCGGGTCGTTCTCTGCGCAACTCATCGGTCTGCCAAATGGCGTCGATCAGTTCATCGACCCGTCGGTCGATTCGAGCTTGGCTGGTGCGATCGCCCGAGCGGTCATCGCGATGCTCAACGAGAGTGGCTATCTCGGCCAGCTTGTCGAGAATAGAACGGCGGGAGGCTTCGGTGGGGTGAGCGGTGAAGACCGGTCGGAGGTCGGCCGAACGTACTGCCGAAACGATGTCGGCATCGGGTACCCCCGTCGATCGCAGTCTTTCCACCATCTCAACGAAGCGGCTGTTGCTCGCCGGCGCCTTTGACTGGAGGTCATCAACCCGGTGTACCTGTTCGGCGGTGTTGGCCAGGTGGAAGTAGACCGTGAAGGCCCGCACCAGCCGAATGGCGTCGACCACGTCGACGTCGTCGAGAATGCTGGCCAGAGTGCCAGCCGTCGGGTCGTCATCGCGGCGCAGGCTTCTGGCGTGACTTCGTACCTGCTCGACCTGTTCAAGCAGGTCAGGGCCGTGCTGGCGTACCAGCGCCTCACCCAGCTGATTGCCAAGCCGTCGAATGTGATTACGCAGCGCGGTGTCTATCTCGTCCAAACTCACATGTCGAAGCTACCGCTTCCGGAGCCGTGCCCCTTGACGCTGGCGGTTTAGCTGTTGGACTCTCGCTCAAGCTGGCGATTGACAGCGACGAGGGCCTGGTCGAAGGTCAAGCCCAGCTGTTCAAGTGATGCCTCGAGCTGTGGATTCATAAAGTGTTCCTCGGGTTCGGCGATGGCCCAGGCGACGGCGTCGGCTACATGGATGGCGTGGGCCGATGGCCCTTCGCTGTCGGTCGGCTCGTGGTGATAGCGCACCGCTTCGACAATCGAGAGTGGCAGGTTCCACATCTCAAGCAGCAGCGATCCGACCTCGGCGTGGTCTAGGGAGATCAACTCCCTTTCGGCTGTGGTGATGTCGTCGTAGTAGACCCGAGCCTGGTGGAGGTCGCGGTGTATGAGGACCTGCCCCAGGATCACCTTGCCGATGTCATGGAGCAATGCGGCGGTGACCACTTCTGGTCCCATCTCCACCGTGGAAAGCCGACGGATGCATTCCGCGGCCTGCGAGGCCAGCTTGGCGTGAGCCCACAGGGTGTCGCCTGCCAGGTTGTAGCCAGGTAGGTCGCTCGGGGTCACCCCGTCGAGCGCTGAAGCGGTCGCCACCGCTAGGACACGGGCGATGCCCAGTCGAACGATGGCACCGTCGACGGTCGTCACCTCGCTACTGGCGCCGGACATGGCCGAGTTGGCCTCACGCAACAGCGGAGCGACCAGGCCAGGGTCTTGGCTGACGATGCGACCAATCTGGGAAATCTCGACGCTGGCATCGCTTACAGCGTTAGCGAGTTCGATCACGGTTCCCGAGAGCGGACGGATGGCTTCGCTTAAGTCAAGGAGCCTGTCGTGTATTTCGAGAACTGCCAAGATCTTTTCCCTTCCAAGTTTCCACTACGGCCAATCCACTGCGGGTCGTAATTCGTTTCTTATACCGTCGACCTAAGCGGTGAGAACATTGAGCGGAACTAGGAGGAAAAGACAGGTATCGGCATTACCGAATTGAACTTGATTAGAAGTTGCAACTTTATGATCTGGTCAACAGGCAACAGCGTGCAATGCTCGGCCGCCGCTCGAACGCGACGAGACGACCGGCGGTGTTCACCTCCGGCCCTCTCGGCAAATCCAATCGGCTAAGTCACTCGACCGTTGCGGCTGGTCAGCCGGTGACCGGTCAGCCCGTAACGATAGAAATCGACAGCTGGCCGACAGGGTGATGTATCACAACGAAGTCTTCGGTCTCGCCAAACTGGCGATCGACGACCTGGACCACCGGGATTCCCAGAGCGGTCTGTTCGTCGAACGCAGCCTTTAGCGAGCCGCCCATCACGTTGATGAACTCACTAAATGCATCAACGGCATCTTCCAGCTCGGCCGCACCCTCGTCGACGAGCTGATAGCCAACGGCGAGTCTGGCGCCGATCTCAGCGTTAGCGACGATTGTGGCTTCGGCCGGTGGACCACCGAGAAAAGCGATGCGACCACTGAGCCATGTTTCAGACAAAGCCGAGGTCGAATTGGAGGCCAGGGCTGGCATAGTCTCGAACAGTGCATCGAGCAACTCGCCCGCCATTCCTTCGATCTCTTCTGGGTCGATCGACGGCATACCGGCCGACGAGAGTGCTTCTGTGTCAGTCATTTCAGATTCCTTCAATCAGGTCGCGCTAGCCGGCGGACTTCGGGACGAATACGGTTGAGGCGCCGATGTGCTTAGCTTCGAAGCCGTCGTCGTAACCTGCAGTCGACTCGCTTGAGCCGAGCATCAAACAACCATCTGGCTTGAGAACGGTCCGACGAATCCGTGTCAGGATGTCGGTCTTCACCTGAGCTGGGAAGTAGATGAGCACATTGCGGAGCATCACCACATCGGCCTTCGGAAGACCGGACCATTGGCTGATTAGGTTGAGTTGCTGAGCATGGATCAATCCGAGAACCGAAGGCTTGGCCTTCCAGTTGCGGCCTGCCTGCTCGAAGTACTTCACCGCAAAGTTGGCCGGCAAGCCTCGATTGATCTCAAACCGGCTATAGATGCCCTCGGATGTGCGGTTCACCATTGCCGGTGAAACGTCGGTGGCCAGCAGGCGGGTCGAGCCCGGTTTGGCCAGCTGGGGGAAATTCTCGTTTAGTAGCATCGCCACGCTCAGCGACTCCTGGCCGCTTGAGCAAGCGGCATTCCAGATATTCAGACGACCGCTGGGGCCATAGCGCTCAACGAAACCCGGCAATATCTCGGTTTTTAGAGCCTCGAACGGGTGGCCGTCTCGAAAGAACGACGTCTCGTTTGTCGTCATCGCTTCGACAACGTCAGCGGTGAGGGCCCGGTCGGTGCCAGCCCGGAGGCGGACGATGAGTTCGCTGACGCCATCGAGCTTATGTAGCCGGGCGACCGGTGACAGCCTGCTCTCGATCAGGTACTCCTTGCCATCGAGCTGGATGGCGATCTTGGTCTTGATCAGCTGCTTAATGAAGTCGAAGTCCTGAGCTGAGAGCTCCGAAGCGGCGGCCGATGCCTTGGCAGTCGTGGTCTCCATCATGGCCTACGTTCTGGTGAGGTCAGGGCAGTCGGCCGAGCAGCGCTCCGAGGAGCAGTGCCGGTAGGTGCTGGTCTGGCGACGGAGCCAAGTCCTGAAAGGGAGGTTCTCTTGACGATCGCCGAGGCGATCTGATCCAGCGGAAGACAAAGCGACGCAAGGCCTGCCTTGGCGATAGCGCCCGGCATACCCCAGACAACGCTCGTTGCCTCATCCTGAACGATTACGTCGATACCCTTCGCCACTAGCCGCCCTGCGGAGTCCAGCCCATCATCTCCCATGCCGGTTAGCACCGTCGCTAGGACAGACCCGCCATAGGCCTTGGTGGCCGAGTCGAACATAACATCGACCGACGGTCGGCAAGACTTCACCTTGGGCCCATCGTCCAGTTCTACCGTGACGTTCACGCCAGTCGCCGCCAGCTTCAGGTGATGACCGCCGGCCGCTACATAGCAGGAGCCAGCCTCGATCTTCATGCCCTGGGCGGCCTCATGGACGGGGAAGGAGCAACAGCTATTGAGCCGATTGGCGAGCACGCCGGTAAAGGTGGCGGGCATATGTTGCACGATGATGATGGGGATCGGCAGCGGCCGGGTCAAACCGGTCAATACCTTTTCCAGTGCGGCTGGACCGCCGGTAGAGCTACCGATGAGCAGGGCCTTAACGGAGCTGGCTTTACTCTGTCGGTTAACAGCTAGAGATACCTGGGTTCGAGCGGGTGCGGGTGCGGCGGCATGGGACCCGAATCCGATGATCTTGGTCACCAACTCCTGGCGAATCTGATCGATCGAGGAGACAGCGGTACCGGTGTTCGTTGGCTTGGCCGCGTAGTCCGACGCGCCCTTCGACAGAGCCTCAAGGGTGATGTCGGCCCCATGCTCGGTAAGGGTACTGAACATGATGATCGGGGTCTTGGTGTCACGCTTGCGAATCTCGACCACAGCTTCGAGGCCGGTCATTACCGGCATCTCGATATCGAGGACGATGACATCAGGACGGAGCCTGGCTGCCTTCTCAACCGCGATGGCGCCGTTGCTCGCCGCCCCGATTAGTTCAAGCTGGGGTTCAGCAGCGATGACTTTGGAGAGCACTCCCCTGACCGCCGATGAATCGTCGGCGATGAGCACCCGTATGACGCCGGTCATCGAGTCACTTCCACGTAAACACCCATCGTTGCCAAACGTTGCTTGATCATTTCGGTGTCCACCGGCTTGAAGAGGTACTCGTCGATTCCTGCTAGGAGCGCGGTGGCGACCCGCCGTGGGTCGGACTCCGAGCTGATCATTAGCAGGGGGATCGTCTTGTACTCGTCGGTGGCCCGGAGGGCACGAGCGAATTCGACGCCATCCATCACCGGCATGTTCCAGTCGACGACGATGGCGTCAGGCGGTGACTCGGGATCGAGCAGGGCCAGTGCTGCAGCGCCGTGTTCAGCCTTCAGCACATCGAAGCCCAGCTGGCTCATCATGTTGCCAACCATCGTCCGAGCCGCCCGTGAGTCATCTACGACGATGGCCCGTGGCTTAAGATCTTCGGCCACTGTTCCTGGCGCCGCTGCCGGCGTTGCCCCACTCATCGTTGCGACCCATCGAGACGCTGATCGATTTGCACGACCTTCTCAACATCAAGCACCAGAAGAAGCTCCTGATCAAGCTTGAAAGTCCCGACGATGAGCTCGCGGGCGGATCCAACCATCGTCGCTGGCGGTTCCTCATAGGTTTCCGGGTCGGTATCGATTACGTCTCCGATGGCGTCGACGAGCAACGTCACCGGCTCGCCTTCGGAGTGCACGACGACGTGGATCGGCTCAAGGCCGGCCTCTCGTGGCTCCAGCTCCAGGCGCCTACGTAGCTCGATCGTCGTAGCGATCTGGCCCCGCAGATTGATCAAACCTTCGACCGAAGAACCGGCGTGAGGCACGCCGGTAATGTCGGCGTGGTGAAGAACCTCGCGCACGTCGCGGACATCGATACCGAGGTAAAGCGGCCCTAGTCGGAAGGTACAAAGTTGCTCAAGGGATGCAGCGGCTCTCATCGAATCACTCCTGCTCTAATGGGCTCAGGGTCGTTGTCCATCAGGTCAGCCATCGGCGGCTGGACCGGGATTGGAAGTACCGAGGAAACGACCGCCCCGGCGTCGATGACATCGGTGATCATGTCGTGGACCACAACGCTCTGTGATTCGTCGCTGATCGTTTCGAGCACGACGGCATGCGAGACGATGTCGAGGATGTCTCGCACCGCCAAACCGACCGTGTGCCCGTTGAAGGAGCAGACCACCACCGAGACTCGATCGTTCTCCATAAAGGCGCTCTCATCGAACCCGATGGTCGGACCAAGGTCGACCAGCGGCATGATCTTCTGGCGGTACTGCACCACCATGCGCCCCTCGGAACGCTCCACAAGATCAACCGGGAACTCTTCGAGACGTTCAACGGCGGCAAGTGGGATGGCAACCTGTTGGTTGGAACCCAGCCCGAGCAGAAGCAGGGTGCGGTCATCGAGAAGGTGTGACGAGTTGTCATCGCCACCCTGCAGAAATGCTTCCTGCGACTCGACCGAACCCGACATCAGATTTGCCATGTCAGCGAGACCGAGCACGTCGAGAATCAGGGCCACCCGACCGTCGCCCATAATCGTGGCGCCGGAGAACAGCTTGATGTCCTTGACCTGCCGGCCCATCGGCTTGACCACGATCTCTTCGGTGTCTTCGATGCTGTCGACGATCAATCCGAAATGGTGACCGTCGGCGTTGAGGACAACGATATTCGTGGCCTCTCGCTCGACAACCGGCACGCCGAGTTCGTGCCGCAGGTCGACGACCGGCAGCAACCTGCCTCGCAGCCGGTAAACCGGAGCGCCGTGCAGTTCTTCGATGCGATTGCTTGGGTCTCGTCCGTCCAATCGGACGAGCTCCAGGAGGTTGACCTGCGGAATCGCGTAACGCTTCTGGTCGCAGGTCACTGTGAGAGCTGGGATGATCGCCAGCGTCAGGGGGATTTTGATGTTGAACGTCGTGCCCTCGCCGGGTTCGGTCTGCAGGTCGACGGTTCCGCCAATTTTCTCGACGTTGGTCTTGACTACGTCCATGCCGACCCCTCGACCGGAAACGTTTGTGACCTTGCCTGCGGTGGAGAAGCCGGGGCGGAAGATCAGTTGCACGATCTCCTTGTCGGTCATCCTGGCCGCGGTATCGGCGTCGAGGAAGCCTCGCTCGATCGCTTTGGCTCGGATGGGTTCGGGAGCGATCCCCTTACCGTCATCGCTGATCTGAATACTTACCTGGCCACCCTCGTGGCTGGCCCGTAGCAGCAGGGTTCCCTCAGCGGGTTTACCGGCAGCGACCCGCTCCTCAGGTGACTCGATGCCGTGATCGACCGTGTTGCGAACGATGTGAGTCAGCGGATCCTTGATCGCCTCGATGATCGTGCGGTCGAGCTCGGTTTCTTTACCGACCATTTCGATGTGAATCTGCTTTTCGAGCTGGCTAGCGAGGTCTCGCACAACGCGTGGAAGCTTGTTCCATACGTTATTGATTGGCTGCATGCGGGTCTTCATGACGCCTTCTTGCAGCTCGCTAGTGATCAGGTTCAAACGTTGAGCTGATGCTCCGAAACCGTGTTCGTCGCGGTCGCCGACTAGCTGGATGATCTGATTGCGGGAAAGTACGAGCTCTCCAACCAGGTTCATCAGGCGATCGAGGAGCGAAACGTCGACCCGGATGGTCGAGTCAGCTGCGCTGCTCCGTTGAGTCGTCGCCGCGACCTCGACCTCTTCCTTTTTGACCCGGCCTTCGTCGACCAGGATCTTGCCGAGCTGGCGGTCGTCGCCAAGAGCCTGTTCAACCGCGGCGATCTCGACATCGGTGCGGTTGGCGGCGCCTGAATCGACCAGGATGTCTCCAATGCGATCCGGTTGCGGGGCCGGCTCTGTAGGAGTCGCCTCTGCAGCAGGTTCTGCGTCTGTTTCGGCTGCAGCGGGAGTTGCTGGCGCTGCCGGTGCTTCGACCTGCTCCGCCGGAGCGTCGATCGGGGTGGGCATCTGCGGCGCTGCTGGTTCTTCAAGCGGCGCGAACATAACGAGCCCAGAGGGGTGATCCACACCACCCTCAACCGGAGCTGGGGCCGGAGCCGGCGCTACCTCTTCGGCGACCACCGGAGCGGTCTCGCCCTCAGAAGCACCTGCGGCCTCGGAAGCACCTGCGGCCTCAGGAGCGGCTTCGCCCTCAGGGGCCGCTGGCGCGTCCTCGCTGAGGCCCGCCAGACGGGCCACGATGGCATCGATGTCCGGTGTGCCTTCTTCTTCGGTCTCCTCGATGGTGGCCAAGATCTCCCGGATCTTGTCGACCGTCGCCAGGAGCGCATCGGCGATCCCGGGGGTCATCTCCCGCTTGCCATCTCGAAGCAAACTCAGGAGGTTCTCTCCGGCGTGGGCTACCCGTTCCAGGTAGCTGAAACCGAGGAACCCACAGGTGCCCTTGATGGTGTGCAGAGTACGGAAGACCTCCTTGAGGATTCCGACTTCATCTGGCGACTCCTCGAGAATGACGAGGTTCTGGTCGAGCTGGTCGAGTCCCTCGTAACTCTCGATAAGGAACTCGGAGATGATTTCATCCATCTTTTACTCCTGTCTGCGGGAACTGATTGCGGGTCACTGGTCGTACTGGCCGACCAGCTGGTTGAGCTCTGCGGCCATCTTGGCCAGCTCCTCGGCGGAGGTCTGAGTTTCGGTGGTCGACTGGCGAGTCGAACCGGCGGCGTCTGCTACCTCGGTGATGCTGCGTGCGATTTCGGTTGTTCCGTTCGCCGCTTCCTCGATACTTCGCCCGATTTCGTCTGTCGTAACCGACTGCTCTTCAACCGCGCTGGCGATCGTGGTTGAGATGTCGTTAATCCGGTCGATCGTCTCGCCGATCCGGCCATTGGCAGCGATCGCTCCGGTAGCGTCGGCCTGGATCGTTTGGATGCGGAGGCTGATCTCTTCTGTTGCCTTGGCGGTCTGGTTTGCCAGTTCTTTGACCTCGTTGGCAACCACTGCGAAGCCCTTGCCCGCTTCGCCTGCTCTGGCCGCCTCGATGGTGGCGNNAGGTTGGTCTGCTCGGCGATCGAGTTGATGACCTTGATCACGTTGCCGATCTCTTCGCTCGAGTCGCCCAGCTTGCCGATCGTGTCGGACGTCTCGCCCGCGATGCCGACCGCTTCGCTGGCCACGCTGGAAGCCTCGGTGGCGCTAATGGCGATCTCTCGGATACTGGCGTTCATCTGCTCGACTGCGGTGGCGACGGTGGAGACGCTGCTCGAAACCTCGTCGCCGGTCATCGCCGCGCTTTCGGCCTGGTTTGAAGTCCGTTCGGCGCTGTCGCCTACGGCGAAGCTGACCGCAGTCAGTTCCTCGGCTGCACCGGCGACCTGGGTCGCCGAGACCTGGAGCTGGTCGATGAGCTCTCGCAGCGAACGAACCATCTCCTCGAAGGTGTGGCCGAGCTGACCGGGGATCGTCTCCTGCAGTACAGGTGATCCGAGCTCCTTGTTTGCGATCGACTGAGCCTGATCACCGACAACTCGGAGCATCTGCACCATCTCGTTGAACGAGTCGGCCAACTCGCCGATCTCATCGCTTCGCTCTATATGAAGCTCGGGGACGTCGAGCTCTCCGGATGCGATGAGCCTGGCCTGGGCGGCGACCTCGATGAGTGGTTGGGACGTCCGCCTGGCGAACCATGCCGCACCGACCCCGATGAGTATCGCCATTACCAGACCGAGCCCCAGAATGGAGTTGCGGATGTTGCGAGCGACTGTTGTGGCCTCGTCGAGGTCTTGTCGGACGAGAACGCCCCAGCTGTAGCCGTCGAAGCCGAGCGCCCCGTCGGTTGAGGCGTAGCCGTTCAACTGGGCGGTGTTGCGCCCGGTCTGGGTTTCCTGGATCGATCCGTGGCCACCGTTGCCTGCTGCCGCCAATCGAGCGGCCTCAAGGCCGGTCTCCTTCAAGTTCAAGGAGAAGATGTGGGAGCGGTCATCGTCTTCGATAACGAGACCGTCGGTCCGGATGATCTGGGCTTCGACGCTGCTGGCTCCTGCCAGTCGCAGCTCGGTCTTGACCTCTTCGATAATCGGCACAGCGACGGCATCAAACGAGGCCTGGTTGTGCCAGACACCGACGATGGTGCCTGCCGAGTCATAGATGGGAGCGGTGAACGGCAGGGTGATGCGGCCGTCGCCATAGATCTCGTTGACGAGGCCGTTCTGTTCTGCGTCGGTGTAGTACGTGCCACCGGGAGGCGTTGCGCCGGATGTCACGACCTTGAACCACTCCTCGTTGCGAACGTTCCGCCCGATCAGTGATCCGGTGTCGATCGGCTCGCCGACTTTGTCGATCGTGTTAACCGCCACGACGCGACCGGTCGTGTCGGCCACCACCATCAGGTCATAGACCCCATAGGTTCGGGTGAGAAAATCGACGATGCCAGTGGCCTCGGAAGCACTTCCCAAAGCAAGGGGGTTGGCGGCGAAAGCCTGCACATCGCCGTAGCGTTCGAACAGGTTGCGGTCGATCATGTCACCGGTCTCGATCGCCGCTGCTTCCATGCGGTTCCCGGCACCTTCTTTCAGGGTGCTGGTAACACGGCTGGTGGCAAAGACACCGATCAGAACGATCGGCAGCAGACCAGCGGCCAGGAACATGCCGACCAACTTCCCGTTCAGGCTTCGGAAGCTAAACGGAATTGACGGCAAGCCAGAATTCGGGAGCCCACGCATTTTCTTCAAGTGTTTCATCCTGTGTCTCTTCTCTCCGCAGGGGCTAGGTCGTAAGCGGTCCGGGTATTGCTGGAAAAGTCAGGGACCACTTACTTCAAAGCCGGAGATACGTATCGCTATCGACTCGCTTTGGTTCCATCGGCCAGCACTGAACGGCCCTTAAGACGATCACGGTGCATTTGGGGCCATGGCCCCATCCCTTCTGTCACAACTCCTGCTATCGGTTGGCGGCACCTACTAATAACCGGTCTCCGCTATCTAATAACCGGTCTCCGCTATCCGAAAATGTGAGAGAGGCGGCAACCGGTCGCCCTGGGGAGCAATTCAGTGGCTAAATCGAAACCGACCAAGATGCTGGCCGTGCTCGGTCGTTGTCGACGCGGTGGACGTTGGCAGCCAGCAAACCGCTCGTCGGTCCTGGCCGTTGTCGGCGACTGTTATCTCGACATGCGCAAGGCGTTGGTCGACGAAGAACAGCCGGTGAAGTTTGAGGTCACGGTCGTCTTAGGTTCTGTGACCTTCGTCGTACCACCGGGGGTCGAGATCCGGCCTTCTGGGATGTCGATACTGGCATCGTCCAAAGTCGCTGTCCCCACTGCTGAGGACTCTTCGTTTCCGGTAATCGAGGTTGAGTGGAACTGCATTCTCGGTCGTATCCGGATCATCTCGATGGACGAAGTGGGCAATGATCTGCAGGTGGTAGGCGCCGAAACACAGCCGGCGCTGGCGGTGGCCCCGGCGGCTCAGGCCATCGCTGCGCCCGATGCAGGGCAACCCCTCGGGGTTGCGGCCGAGCCAGCGGTCGTCGCCGGCTTCGGGTTCCAAGACATCAGTACCGACGTCCCACCTATTACCGAGGTCCCAGCAGCTACCGAGGTGACGGCAACCGAAGACACCGAATCGCCTGGCATTGGCTTCATGGACTTCTCCGAGGTCTCGGCCAACACCATCGGCGCAGCCGAAGAGGGTTCGGCTGATGGAGCCATGATCGGTGGAGAAGCAACGATCGGCGGGGCGGCAGCGCCGAGTGCGCCAACACCGGGCATACCGTCGC
This sequence comes from Acidimicrobiales bacterium, assembly GCA_050633745.1. GTDB lineage: Bacteria > Actinomycetota > Acidimicrobiia > Acidimicrobiales > SZUA-35 > JAHELU01. The sequence goes on along the minus strand of JBOEHD010000226.1, from coordinate 6,470 downwards.
AAGAACTCGGCTTCGTCGACCAGCTTGCAGCCTGATCGAGCTGGAAACCACGGCTGAAAACATGGAGTGCCGGGCGGTCACCGAGAGCTAACAAGCTCATCGGCAACAGGCCCGGCTCTCTATCCCGGCTTGCTGATCTGGCTCTATCCCGGCTTGCCGATCCGCTTGCTAATCGAGGTACCAGACCCCTAGTTTGCCAATTCCGTAGCCCTCGATATCGGTACTAACCGACGAGAGCACGTTCCCCTCGACGACGATGGCCTCCAGCGTGTCTACCGGGTGATCCATGTTCGGGTCGAGTCGCAGCCGTTTCGGCGACGCCTCATTCACTACTCGGGAGACGACGTTCGCCACCTCCTGGTAGACCTCCATCAACTCCTCGTCGGGGTCGTTCTCTTTCCCGTCCAAGGTGTGTGCTGGGATCATGGCCAAGGCAGCGCCGCTGCTATGGGCAAAAAAGAGATCGCTGGCGATGACCGCAACCAGCTCGTCTTCCTCGGTAACCAGTCCCCGCGCCGTCGCGGAGTGGGGCTCTACGGTGTCGACGGGACTAACCGCAACCTCTCGCCCCAGCAGGCCACACAGGAGTTTCTGGACCTCCCCGTCAGCTATTTCGAGACCCATGCTCTACATTCCAACCGAAGACAGCGCGACCTCAAGCTGATCGCTGTCGATGGGCTTCGACAGGAAGAAAGAGGCACCGGCTTGCTGAGCTTCGACCCGAATCTCCATGGTCGACTCTGAGGTCACAAAGCCAACTGGCACCCGGTTGCCACCGGCCCGCAAGGCCCGGAGCATCTCGATGCCTGTCATGTTGGGCATGTTCCAGTCAGCAAGAATCACGTTCGGTTGCTCAGCGTCGGCGACCGCCAGACCGTGGACACCATCTTCGGCCTCCACGATGTCTGCGTCGTAGCCAGCCTGACGAATTGATCGAGTGACCAATTTGCGCATGACCGGGCTGTCATCAACAACCAAGATTTTCATCGTTCCTCCGTAGGACGCGGACTGCTAGTAAGTACAGCTAGTCACTTCGTCGGTCGATAGATCGGGACTTTGAGCTGTTGCGCAGAATCGTTGAAATTTGGAGTGCTATGCACCCATGTCGCAGTGCTGTGAACCGGTGCTGAGCTATGGCATTCTTGTTCCCGGAGGGAAACTATGCAGGTGACGGTTCAGCTCGACGGCAAACCACTGCGCCACACGTTCGTGTCGTACACGCCGGATTTCGAGAATCCACAGATTGCTCTAACCGACGGCGACGGCCAGGTGAAGCTCGAAGGGGTCGGCCGAAACGCCAAAGTCGACATCATCGTGCACGCCCACAACCTGGCGATTCGGATGCTCGACGGGACCAATCCGTCGATATCGGAAATGAGCCTGCGGTTCAGAAACAAGGGCGACGGCGACAAGCTCAATATCACTCGCCGCAACAAGAGGCACTTCGATCACTACCTGATCATGGATCGCTGCTACGAGGTGTACGAAACGGTCTTTCGGCCTATCCCGCCGTTCAGCGGGGCGAGCCATCGGGAGTACCCCTACGGCCGGTCTGGCTCGGCTTCCGATGAACATCGGCGAACCCCAAGTGTTGACTGCCGATTCCCTGAGACCCTGGCCCCGGGCAAATTGCCGTGGGTCCAACCTCGGAGCCTGCTGACCGGCGTGCCGCTCATGCACCTCAAACCACAATCGATCGATGCCAGACTCTTCGGCTCGGCGACCAAAAAACCAACGTTCATCCCCCACGAGTTTGCCCACGCGATCCACTTCGCCAAACTCTCGAAGTTCACCCGCCTTGAGTTGGCCTTCCGGTACGGCCGCTGGATCGTCAAGGAACTGGCGAAGGGCAACGCCGCTACCCACCGAACGAACAAGGCAACCGATCCGCTCATCGCCTACGTCGAAGCGCTCGGCATTTTCTCCCAACGGTTCTGGTTCTTCGCCACCGAGGTGAGGCCTGATCTCACAGGCTCAAGACTTCGAGCCGCCTTCGTCGAAGACGAGCTTTCGAAACAGCCGTCACTCAAGAAGGTACTGCCTGGTTATGTACCGATTGCCACCCGGGCTCCCGATGGAACCATCAAGCCTCGCCTCACCGGCGACAAGACCGAAGGAGCGGTGTACGGCGCTATCTTCCTCGACTTCGCCAGCCGCACCAGCCTCTCGACTGCGGTGAGCATGTTTATCAAGTCGGGTGCCCTCGACTTTGACGAATATCGCAAGTACGGGTCCGGCCGTTCAAAGGGCAAGTATCGCCAAGATCTAACTGCGGTGGCCAAGACCTGGAAGATGTAAGCGGTCGAGCCAGCTGCGCCTAACCCGACCCTCGAGAGAGCCATTGTCCAGCCCCTACCTAGCCAGCTAGGGTTCGGAGATGACGTGGCTGAACGACTCGATAATGGCAACCCGGGGCGTAGCGGGAGGCCAAGCTGGGGCGACCCACCATCTCACCGAAGAGATGCAGGGTACGTTCCATTACACGATCGGGCCGTACTCGGATCCGGTGCTCACCATCGCCCCCGGCGACAGGGTGATTGTCGACACCCGCGATGCGTTCGAAGGCGCAATCAAGACCGAGGCTGATCTGCCGTCGGCCAAGTTGACGATGCCATTCGTCAATCCCCAAAACGGTCCGATCATGGTCGAAGGGGCCGAGATCGGTGACACTATCGCCGTCTACATCGACTCCATGCACCCCCGGGGCGCCGATTCCGACGGCAAGTTCCACGGGGCCTGCGCCATGATCCCGGAATTCGGAGCCCTTACCGGCACCGCGCTCACCGCCACCCTCAATGAACCGTTGCCGGAACTGGTCAGAGTGGTCGAGGTCGACGAGGAATCGGTGTACTGGAGCGATCGGGTCACCCTGCCATACCGGCCCCATATCGGAACCCTGAGCACGTCTCCCCAAATCGATTCGATCAACTCGCTCACCCCGGACAGCCACGGCGGCAACATGGACCTGCCGGATATGGGCCCGGGCACCGTGACGTACCTGCCGGTCCGCTCCCCCGGCGCTCGACTGTTCATCGGCGATGCCCACGCCTGCCAAGGTGACGGCGAGGTGTGTGGCACCGCGATCGAATACCAGTCGACCACCACCATTCAGGTAGACCTTATAAAGGGTTGGACCATCGACTGGCCCCGGCTTGAGACCGACGAGGTCATCATGTCGATCGGTAGCGCTCGTCCGCTAGAGGACGCCACCCGGATCGCCTACCGCAATCTGATCCTGTGGATGGAAGCCGAATATGGCTACGACCGCTGGGACGCCTACATGATGCTCAGCCAGTGCGGCAGGGTCCGCCTCGGAAACTTCGTCGACCCGAACTACACCGTCGGCGCAGCGATCAGCAAGACCTATTTACAAGACTAAGTGGAGGATTGACATGGATCTCGGACTAGCAGGCAAACGCGCTCTCGTAACCGGAGGCACAAAGGGAATCGGGCTAGCCATCGCCGAAACCTTCGCCGACGAAGGCGCTGACATCGCCATCTGTGCCCGCAATGCAGATGAAGTCGCCGCCACCGTCGAAGCGTTGGCAGCCAAGGGCGTTCGAGCGACCGGTCGGGCGCTCGATGTGTCCGATGGGCCAGCGCTAACTCAATGGGTGGCCGATGTGGGCGCCGAATTTGGAGGCCTCGACAAGATCGTGGCCAACGTCAGCGCCCTGTCGATCGGGCCCGATGACGAAAACTGGGAACAGAGTTTCAAGGTCGACATCATGGGAGCGGTCCGGTTGGTGAACGCCTCGATGGATCTGCTGCAGCAGTCCGAATCACCTTCGATCGTTACCATTTCAAGCGTTTCCGGCCGCGAGATCGACTTCGCCTCTGGGCCATACGGTGCGTTCAAAGCGGCGCTGGTTCACTACACCCAGGGCATTGCTTACCATCACGCTGGCGAGGGCATCCGGGCCAACAGCGTTTCGCCGGGCAACACCTATTTCCCCGGCGGCGTCTGGACTCAGATCGAAGAGGGAGACCCAGAGCTTTTCGCCACCGCTCTCGGCCTCAACCCCACCGGTCGCATGGGCACACCTCAGGAAATGGCCGACGCCACGGTATTCCTATCGAGTGATCGGGCCAGCTTTATCACCGGCACCAACCTCGTAGTCGATGGCGCCCTGACAAAGGGTGTGCAGATGTAGCCTCGGGCTGCTCAGATATCGCCTCGGATTGTTCAGCCGATCGCTCAGTCGGTTCGGGGGCCGACGTCGACCTTGCGGGTATCAAAAGCGATCAGGTTGGCTAGTTCGTCACCGCCCACGATCATCTCGGTGTAAGACCAGGCTGCCTCTTCTAGAGGACCGCCGTCGACCACACCGCCCTCAACCACACCGCCCTCGACCACAATGTCGAAGTATTCGGTGTCGCCTTTGAGCGGGCAGTGTGTGGTCTTTTCGATCTTGGCCAGCGCCGCCATGTTGATGTCGGCCCTCGGGAAGTAGACGACCGGATCGTAGATATCTCGGGCGACCTCCTTGACGACGAGGGCACTCTCGGAGTCGGCGATTACGGTGCCAGCGACCGATGCCACCTGGGCTTTGCCCGCCGGCACTATCCGCATGAAATGTCGGGGTTCGGCAGGATTATGGACTGCGCCACGGACCATGGTTACGTCTTCGGGAGTCATCGTCATAGTCTCAGCCTCGCTCAAATTACAGGGTCTTGTCACGCGAAAGGGTGTCGTGATGAGGACCGCACCTACCACGTGAAGGTCTGCGTTGCTTGGGGACCTAGGGTGCTGGGGTGGAATTGTGGACCCTGGCTCTGATCATCATCGTCGTCTTCATCGGCGCGGTGTTCCAGGCATCGATCGGTTTCGGGGCCAACGTCATCGCCCAACCGATCGTCTATCTGCTCGAGCCTTCCCTGGTTCCCGGGTCGATCCTGCTGGCCAATGCCCTGTTGGGCTGGCTGGTGATGCTGCGTGACAGACAAGCCGTCGACCAACGACCGGTGACAGGCGCGGTGGTCGGCCTGCTAGCCGGAACCACCATCGGGATCTTCGTCATTCGGGCCATGTCGCCAGACAGCTTGGCCATCCTGATTTCGATCTCGGTGCTTGTGATGGTCGCACTCCTGGCAGGCAACCGAGTGAACATCGCACCATCTTCTCGGAGTATCAGCCTGGCCGCCCTGGCTGGCGGCTTCGCCGGAACCACCGCTGGTATCGGCGGGCCACCCATGGCTCTGGTCTACAAAGACGCTGAGGGCCCGACCGTTCGAGGTTCGCTGGCCAGTTACTTCATACTCTCGTCACCGGTGGCTCTGGCCGGTTTGGCCATCGCCGGCAGATTCGGGTGGCGAGAGCTGCTGCTCGGATTGAGCCTGTTCCCGGTGACGACCGCCGGCTTCTTCGCCAGCGGTCCTCTCCTGCCCCTCGTCGACAGGGGCGCTACCAAGCCGGCGATTCTTGCCGCTTCGGCTTTGGCTGCGGTCATTCTCCTGGTTCGAACCGTCGCAACCTGACGCTGGCCAGGACCGTCGGGGCGAACATGGCGATTCCGAACAGGCCACCCCAAATCTGGATCGGACCGAGGTGGGCGACGCCTATCGCCATGACTCCGAGGAGTGCAACGATGTTGGTCAACGCCGTCCCCAGCGGCGGCAAGCCGTCCGACGCCACTGCCCGAAGCGCTCCGATTGCCCCGAACCCGATGGCCATGCTGAAGAATCCCATCAGGAGGCTGGTTCCCTGGAAGAGGTCCCACGATGTGACCTCCTGGCCGCTGACCTCGATCAAACCCATTTCATCGAAGCGCTGCCGCAACGCCGGGCCTGCCAGTTCCAACCAGTGGGTCACCGTGTGCAGCAAACCGATGAAGATGAAGCCAATGCTCCCAATCAGATAGCAAACTCGGGCCGTTCGAATCGTTTTCAACATGTGTCCCATTGTGCCAGATTTGAATAAGTGTCGCAATATGCCATATGTCGCAGTGTGCCACTTATTGATATGGTGGCCGGATGGCTTCCCGCGCAGAGCAACGCCGTTCGACCTTGCTTGCGCTTGGCGAAGCCGCAGTCGAGCTGTTCGAGTCGAAAGGTCCCTCCGTCACCAGCGGGGAAATCGCCGCTCGGGCCGGGGTCTCACGTCGAACGCTCCACCGCTGGTGCGATGCCAAAGAAGACCTGGCCTTCGTTCACCCGCTGCTCTGGCTCGATGTGTTCATGGCTGCACTGGCGGAACAAGACGCCATCGACGGTGAACAGCCGAAGGCGTCGCAGCGGTTACGCGATGCGTCGATGGCCATCGCCCGCCATGTCGATGGCGACCCCGAGCCTCCTCGGCGAGCCTTCCTCGTAGCAGCCACCCACCCCGAGTTACTGCGAGGCTTTCAATCCGCCTATCAGCGTTGGGTCGACGTGGTGGCCATCGAGTCGGAACGGGCCGGTGTTGATCCGTTCGAAGCGCGAGTGATCGCGTCGTCGGTGATGGGCATGGTCGACGCCGCCACTCGATC
>JBOEHD010000225.1:0-28465 GCA_050633745.1 Acidimicrobiales bacterium | reverse complement strand
GCATGGCGTCGGCGCCGTGGCTATGAATGATGTCGCGCGGGTCGACGCCGTTGCCCAGGCTCTTCGACATCTTCTGGCCGTGTCCGTCTTGGATCATGGCGTGGATGAACACATCGTCGAACGCCAGTTGGCCGTCGAGGAAGTACCGGTTGAACATCGTCATCCGGCTGACCCAGAGGGTGATGATCTCCCGGGCGGTCATCAGGACCGACGTCGGATTGAACGCTTCGAGCAGGCCGACCGTTTCGGGGTAGTCCTCCGGCCATGGCCAGCCCATTGTCGACAGCGGCCATAACCCGGATGAGAACCAGGTGTCGAGCACGTCGGGATCTCGGGTGTAGCCCTCGGCTTCGAGCGCCGCGACCAGTGCCGCCTCATCCCAGGCGTCGTCAGCGCGATCCAGTCGACGCAACGTGGCGGCAGGAGGCACACAGACCGCCTCTTCGACTTCGAGATCGGTGACCTTGCGCGCTAGGTGGGCTGCACCTGCGGCGACCCAGCGGCCATCGACCGAGCAGGCCTGGTCGACTTCGGCTCCGGCCAGGGCCGCAGCGACCGACGGATCGAGATCGTCGAAGCTGACGGTCTTGACCCAAACCGGGATCTGATGGCCCCACCAAAGCTGACGGGAGATGCACCAGTCGCGGATGCCTTCGTGCCAGGAGTGATAGGTCTTGGCGTAGCGCTCGGGGTAGAAGGTCATACCACCGTCGCCGTTGCGGTCGCCCCTGGCCGGGACACCGTCTGGCAAAGCCGGACTCTGCGCTGGGTCCTGGGCTCGGAGGGCTTCGCCTCGCAGCCGATCGTCGGTGACCGCCACATACCACTGGTCGGAAAGCCACGGCTCGATCGGCACGTGACTGCGGTAGGAGTGGCCAACCGAGTGGGTGTAGTCGCGAACCTCTTCCAGCAGGTCGTTGGCCTGGAACCAGGCCACGATTGCCTCGCGGGCGTCTTCTCGGCTCATGCCGACAAAGGCCCTGGCCTCGTCGGAGAGATCGTCCCACCCGTGATCGGCGCTGATCGACCCGTCGGGGCCCATGATGTTGATGACCGGCAGGTCGTGGCGCAGACCGATGTCCCAGTCGTTGGTGTCGTGGGCCGGGGTGACCTTCAAGAAGCCCGAGGCGTACTGGGCCTTGGCATCGCTCGACTCGGGGTCGGCCATGACGACGTAGTCGTCTTCGACGATCGGGATGGTTCGGCCGACGATCGGCAGCTCAACCGACTTACCTCGCAGAGCCTCGGCTCGAGGGTCGTCGGGGTTTAGCGCAACCGCGGTGTCGCCAAGCATCGTTTCCGGCCGAGTGGTGGCGACGGTGACGTGACCCGACCCGTCGCTCAGTGGATAGCGGAGGTACCACATATGGCCCTCGACCTCTTCCATCTCCACCTCATCGTCCGACAGGGCGGTTCTGGTGGCTGGATCCCAATTGACCAGACGTTTGCCGCGGTAGATCAGACCATCTCGGAACAGTTCGAAGAATGCATGGCGGACCGCGGTACTGCAGATCTCATCCATGGTGAACCGGGTACGATCCCAATCACACGACGCACCCATAGCTTTCAGCTGCTCGATGATGACCGCTTCGTATTCGTCTTTCCACTCCTGGGTCTTACAGACGAACGCTTCGCGTCCCATATCCAACCGTTTGATGCCATCGGCAAGAAGCCGCTTCTCGACCACCGTCTGGGTGGCGATACCTGCGTGGTCTGTACCCGGCATCCACAGCGTGCGGTCGCCGATCATGCGGTGATAGCGAATCAGCACATCCTGTAGAGCGTTGTTCAAGGCGTGCCCGAGGTGCAGCGCAGCGGTGACATTCGGCGGCGGGATAACGATCGAGTAGGTGTTTTGCCCAGCGCCTTGCCCAGCAGTGGCAGAACTACCATCGGAGACCATGTCGGCGGCGGTTACCGACGACATGCCAGCCTCGTTCCACTTCTGGGTTACCTCCTGCTCGGCCCCCGATGGGTCGTAGGCCTTGGGGATTTCTGCAGCGCGATTCGTAGGGCTCATCGCCTAGAAGGCTAGTGGCGAATACGGCAGGCGATGGAGGCTTTTGCTCCCCTGTAGCTGGTTGAAACTGCTTGGCCAGTGCTTCAACCTCTAATAACCTTGACCTCAAGCGCTGGGAGGGAAGAGGGATGTCTTTAGAGGCTGTTACAGAGGATTTCCTGGGAAACGACAGCAATGTCGAATTTGAGGACTGGCGAGGCAAAACCTGGGGGCGGAGCGATGCTCCCGTCACCGTGCGGTTCAACAGTCCCGACGCTTTGAAATACTTCGTGCGATCGCCGGGTGAGCTGGGTTTCGGTCGGGCGTATGTGTCCGGGGCGATGGATATCGATGGCGACATCTGGACCCTGCTCAACCTGCAGCGCGACCTAGGCGGTATCCGATTCACCCCGGCCCAGGTCCGTAACCTCTTGAAGACGCTTGGCCTTGATGTCTTTCGAAACGCTCCTGCTCCCCCGCCTGAAGAAATCGACCTCGGCGGCCGATTCGGGACTCACAGCCGCAAACGAGACAAAGAGTCAATCACCCACCACTACGACGTGTCGAACGACTTCTATCGCATGGTGCTTGGGCCGTCGTGGACCTACTCCTGCGCCGTGTTCGAAGATCCAAGTGACACCCTCGAGCAAGCTCAGGCCAACAAGTATGAGTTGATCTGCCGCAAGCTGGAGCTGCAGCCCGGAATGCGGCTGCTCGACGTGGGCTGCGGCTGGGGCGGAATGGTGCTTCACGCCGCCCGTCATCACGGCGTCGACGCGGTAGGCATCACGATTTCCGATGCGCAGGCTGAGATGGCCCGCCGGCGGGTGGCCGATGCTGGACTTTCCGACCGGATCGAGATCCGAGTGCAGGACTACCGGGACCTGAACGATGACCCGTTCGACGCCATCAGTTCGATCGGTATGTTCGAACATGTCGGGCTCGCTCACCTCACCGACTATTTCGAGATCCTCAGAGGGCTGCTGGTCGATGGCGGGCGTCTACTGAATCATCAGATCGGCCGCACTCCGATGCCACCCATCGGTCGCATCATCAAGAAGGAGCAGGTGGCCGTCGCCCGCAACGGTTTCATCCACCGCTACGTGTTCCCCGATGGCGAGCTTCATGAGATCGGCGATGTGGTCGGATCCATGCAGCGACTCGGGTTCGAAGCCAGACACATGGAAAGCCTGCGAGAGCACTACGCCCTGACCTTGCATCGCTGGGTCGACAACCTCGAAGCCAACTGGGACGCCGCGGTTGCCGAAGTCGGTGAAGGAAGAGCCAGAGTTTGGCGGCTCTATATGGCCGCGACGTCGGTGAACTTCAGCGTCGGCCAGACGCAGGTCCATCAGGTGTTGGGTATCAAGCTGGCTAAGTCGGGAGCCGAGATGGGGCGCAGCGGCATGGCCCTTCGCAGCCACTGGAACCACAATCTGTCCTCTGCCGGTCGGCCTGAAGTCACAGCTCCGGGCGACCCAGTCGATATCCGGCCGGCTGCAGGCGGGCCAAACACCGGCTCAGCCTCGCCCCTGGAACCGACAGGCACCTAACAGCTACTGTGCAAATATTGTTCTCCAGCCCTTGACTCTCCAGCGACTGGAGGGCTGAGGATGGCCTTCATGTTGCTCCAGATTGGTGAATTTGCTCACCTGGTCGGGTTGTCGGTTCGGACCGTTCGCTATTACGGCGACCTCGGTCTGTTACCGCCAAGCTCGATCGACCCGGCAAGCGGCTACCGCCGCTACAGCGTCGATGGTGTCGAGCGGGCCAGACAGTTGATCGTGCTTAAGGCGACCGGCCTGTCATTGGAAGAGATCCGCTTGGCGCTCGACGACGAGCTTTCGCCAGAGCAGTTTCGAACGCTGCTCGAAGCGAAAGTAGCCGAACTCGAGTCGGAATCACTGCATCTGGATGAGCAACTACGACGGGCGCGAGCCCAACTCCAACAACTTAAACGAAGGATGGAACATCCCATGCCAGAAATAACAATCAAGAAGTCAGACCCCAAGAAGCTCGCCTACATCCGGGAGCAGATCGGCGGCACCGACGAGATCTCAGCGGTCTTCGATCGCTTCTTCCAGCTTGTCGACCCAGCCGATGCCATCGGCCCAGCGGGCAACGTCTATCACTATTTCGCCGATGATGGCAGCTCGATCGATGTCGAGGCGGCGATGCCGGTGCCCGATGGCTACAACCCTCCAGAGGGGGTTTCGGTCCGCACCATCGACTCGACAGAGGTGGCCTGCGTAACCCACCACGGTGCCTTCAATCGGCTCCATGAGGCTCACGCTGCGGTGATGGGTTGGATAGACAGCAACGGCTACAAGGTGGCTGGCCCGTCGTACGAGTGGAACCTCGTTTGCACGCCGCCGGTCACCCAGGACAACGAAACTTATGTAACCGACATCGAGGTCGAGGTACAAAAGGCCTAGTCGGCGCCGCCATCGGAGACTGGCACACCGGACTGGCACCGAACAGGAACACAGCAGCGACATATCGGCCTTGCGTCACTCGACTTAAGCCGTGGCGACCGGGTGTCGATGCCTAAGAGGTGACAGTTGGGCCGACAAAGGGCGCGGTTGACAGCCAGGACCAGCGTTGGGGGGCTTCGCCGGTAGCAGCGGTGACGATCCGCGTGCTGGCGGCTGCGATCCCGTTCGTTGTGGCCTGGTTCACCATCGCTGGCTTCTCGGACCTGTTCATACGGCCGACTGGTTCGTTCGGACTAGCAATCTGGCTGGGCCAAGCGTTCATGACCGGTGTGGCGGTCTCCATGGCGACCGAATACTTCACCCGCCGACTGCTGCCGCTGGCGTCGTTGTACAACATGACACTGGTGTTTCCCGACCGGGCGCCGTCTCGGTTTGGCGTCGCTCTTCGGTCGAGTACGGTCAAACGGCTTCAGGCCCGCTACGCCGACGTCGAGGCCGGCGGTCTAGCAGCCGGCGCTGGCCACGAAGAGGGGCCAGGGCCCAGCGAGATTCCCAGTGAACTTGGCAGCGAAGTTCAGACTGAGATTCAAAGCGAGAGTGTGGCGGCGGCAAACGCCATCGAGTTGATTGGCTTACTCAGCAGCCACGATCGCCTGACTAGGGGGCACACCGAACGGGTTCGGGCTCACGCGGTGTTGATCGCCGAGGAGATGGGGGTCTCGGCCGCCGACCGCGACCTGCTCACCTGGGGCGCCATGCTGCACGACATTGGCAAGCTGACCGTCTCACCAGAGATCCTGAACAAGCCAGGGAAACCAACCGATGAGGAGTGGCAGCAGCTGAGAGGTCACCCTGCTGCCTCGGCAGACATGCTGGCTCCTCTACAGGGCTGGCTTGGCGACTGGATGTTGGCCGCCTCACAGCATCATGAGCGCTGGGATGGTACCGGCTATCCCGCTGGCCTGGCAGGCACCGAGATCTCTCTGGCTGGACGTATCACGGCCGTAGCCGACGCCTACGACGTCATTACGTCCAAGCGCTCGTACAAGAAGCCGATGTCGTCAGAGGCGGCCCGTCAGGAACTGATCCGCTGCGCCGGTTCCCAGTTCGATCCCGATGTGGTGCGAGCGTTTCTGAATATTTCCCTTCGACGGCGCTGGGCATCTGGCCCGCTGGCCTCGCTGATCGAGCTGCCGAAGATTCTCAATCTGGGTGCCAACCTTCAGTCGACGGCGGTCATCGTGGCCGGAACCGCAGCAACGGTTGGTTCGGTAACAATGGTCCCACCGCCGATCCCTCAGGAGCTGGCTAGCACCGCCCCTGAAACGGTCGAAGTGGTCGAGCTACCTGCAAACGACGAGCCGGTCGATCCAGGCAACGGTGGTGCCACCGTGCCAGCAGACCGGTCGGGCCCCGTCTCGGAGCTGCCGGTGGAGTTGCAGGTCGATGTCGCGCCGCTGCCCACCGAAACCACGGCGGCCCCCGAGACCTCAAGTTCTACCCAGCCAGCAGAGTCAGAGTCGACCCTGCAACTCGACCCGGTAACCGACGCCGTCACCTCACTCACGACGATTTCGACGGTACCAATGACCCTGTGGCCTGACCCGCCCCCAACAACCGCCGGCACCGCAAACCCTCCAACCACTGGGTCCACCACGACGACTTCCACAACCACCGGCTGGTCCCCGACCACTACGACCGCCGCTCCCACCACCAGTACGACGACAACGACGACAGCTCCCCCCACCACGACGACAACCGCTCCCACCACGACAACGACGACGGCCCCTACGACCACAACCACCGCCCCGACAACGAGCACGACAACACCCGGCAGTCCTTTGGCCATCAACGATTCGGTGAGCGTCCAGGACGACAAGGATGTGTCTATCCCGGTGCTCGACAACGACGACCAGGGCAACTCGGCATTCGATGAGGACACCCTGGAGATCCTTTCCCCACCCTCGAACGCCAAGGACTACCGGGTCCACAACGATCACATTCACTACCAGTCCAACAAGGACTACGAGGGAACCGAGACGATCGTCTACCGGATTTGTAACGAAAATGGTCTCTGCGATACCGGGCTCGTCACTATCGAAGTGACGCCCTAGGGGGCACTAACCGATCTGAGCTAGTCGGCGAACGAGACGATGGCTGTACCCATCACCCCGGTACGGCCTTCCTCGGTCATGATCGTCAGATCGACCTCGGCGGTTCGTGCATCATCGTCGGTATCGGTAACCGCTCCGGTGACGGTGGGTTGGGTATCGACGACCACGGGACCTCGGAACACGGTGTCGAGCTTCACAATGGTGCTACCCGGTGCCCAACGGTGAATCATGGCCGCCAGGAGCGCCTGGCTCATGATGCCGGGAACGAGCGCACCCGGCAGCCCCTCGGCCCGAGCCGCCTCGTGGCTGGTGAACCGGACAAACTTCTGATTTGCCGCTTCGGTGAACTGTACGATCTTGGCCATCGAAACGTCGGGGGTTTCCGCTGGTAGGTCGTCGCCTAGTTCCACATCTTCGTACTTCATACTTCTCGTACTCCTAGAGATTCCGGATCAGGCGGGTGTCGACGGTGGCTACCGGCTCGTCACGCTGGTTGAAAAAGCTCATCCGTTGCACGATGAAGAGCATCGTGCCCGAGCGACCGGTCTTGTCGTAAATGTCGGCGATCGTGGTTGAGGCTCGGAGCTCATCGCCGGCTCGAATCGGCTGGTGGACCTCTACCGCCTTGCCGCCATCGATTCCACCACGACCACCTATCTTCGGGAAGTCGTCCGGCAGCATCTTGCTTGCTGCGCAGTGCGTTGTGTAGATCGGGTGTGCCTGGAAGTCGGCGTGTGTGGGATCGGTGAACCGGGGATCGGTTTCGCCGACCGATTCGGCCCAACCCACCATCGTTTCGGCGTCGACCTTGAAGGTCGAAAGGTCAAACTCTTCGCCGACCCACCGGTCGCGCATTTCCGCCAGATCAATGTCGCTCACGTACGTGTCTCCTTGCGCCGGACCTGCCGACTCAGTCCTTCGGTTCCTGCAGGTTGACGGCTTTGAATGTGCCGGCGTAGAGCGCCGAAACCAGACCGTCGATGTCTTTGATGTCGTCTTCGAATTCGGTAGCGCAGTAGCCGATACGGCTCACGATATGGCTGTCGCTGCCACCGAAGCCTCGGTAACCGTACTCGGCCGCCTTCTCAACCGACAGTTGATCCTCGCCGGGGATACTTCCGCCGTTTAATACCTCGACGGTGTGCACCCCTTCGACCGGGCCCTTGGTCTCGTAATGAGCGAAGAGCCCGACGTTTTTGCGTCCCGGGTGGCAGGGCGCGGCGAACGCCCCGGTGCTCTTTGCTGCTTCCAAGACGTCGGGCAGCGGGTTGGCCACGTTGGCGAAGTCGAAGTTGTTTACCAGCTCGTCGGTAACGCCGAAGACCAGAACGTGGCCGTAGTCGGTCTCAACCTCACTGGCTTTAAGGATCAGCAGACCGTACTCGTCCTCAAGCTCCCGATAATCGGAGTCATCGTCGAACTTACGATGCTCGGTGAGCACCAGCCCGTCGATGGGGATCTCCTTCTTGCGAATCCACTGGCAATAATTCGACACCTTGGCCCGGCCATCGTCGGATTGGATCGAATGGGTATGTAAATCGAGGATCATGCGCTGCCAGCTGGGGTAAACCGAGGCACAGCGAACGCTTCGCCATCTTTACGTTCGGCCGACGCGAAGTCAGCAACGACCGCCATGCCGATGGAAACGCTGTCCGGATCGCAGCCGACGATGTTGGTCAGCACCCGAGCTCCCTCTTCGAGGTCGACATAGGCCATCACGTAGGGGCAGGCCTCGGCGAATCCCTTTGCCTGGTTCTGGTTGGTGACCGTGTAGGTGTAGATGGTGCCTTTACCACTGGCGACGAAGTGCTCGATGTCGCCTTCCATACAACTCACGCAGATGCCGCGTGGCTTGTGTTGCACCACGCCGCAGGCGCTACAGCGCTGCAGGACGATCTCGCCCCGGCCTGCGCCTTCCCAGTAGCCACGGGTTTCCCAGGAGGCGTTTGGTAGGGGGTGTTGGATCTCAGCCATTAGTTGACTCCCAGAATCAGAGTGGCGCCGGAGTGTTTGTCGCCGATGGTTCCGCCGGTGCCGTGTACGCAGGCCAATTCGGCCCCCGCAACCTGGCGGGCATCGCCCTCGCCTCGTAGTTGCTTGACCGCCTCGATGACCAGGAAGATGCCCCGCATGCCGGGGTGGTTCGATGAAAGACCACCACCGTCGGGGTTCACCGGCAGAGCTCCGCCGAGCTGGATGCGGCCGCCGCTCACGAAGTCGCCACCCTCCCCCGGTTTGCAGAAGCCCAGGTTCTCCAACGTGGCCAGCACGGTGATGGTGAATGAGTCGTAGATCATGGCCATATCGATGTCTTCCCGGGTCACCCCGGCCATACCGAAGGCCCGCTCGCCAGACTGCTTGGCCGCGATGGTTAGCAGGTCGGAGCTACCGATCTCCTGGTGGGTGGCAGCTTCGCCAGCGCCCAGCAGTACCACTGGCTTCTTTGCCAGGTCTTTTGCCCGCTCGAGCGAGGTGACGACAACTGCGCCGCCGCCGTCGCTGATGATGCAGCAGTCAAGCAGATGCAGCGGAGTCGAGATAACTCGGCTCGACATCACATCGTCGACGGTGATCGGTTGCCGCATCTTGGCGTTTGGGTTGAGCGAGGCGTGGTGACGCATGGCCACCGCGATCTCGGCCAGCTGTTCCGACGTGGTGCCGTAGCGCTGCATATGCAGGTTGGCGTACATGGCGTAACTACCGACGGTTGTCATCCCGTATGGCGAGGTGAACGACTCGCTGGGGTTAGAGCCACCGCGCCCGCCGGTTCCGATGGCAACCGAGTTCGACGACGAGGTGCTGCCGTAGAGAATCAGCGCCACCTCGCACATACCGGCGTTGATCGCCGCCGCGGCGTGGCTGACGTGAGCTACAAACGACGAGCCGCCGATGTTGGTGCCGTCGAGGTAGTTGGGTTTCAGGTTGAGGTACTCGGCCAGGTCGACGATGCCCATCATGCCCATCGTCATCGATGCCCCGAAGAGGCCGTCGACATCGCCGATCTTCAAGCCGGCTTCGTCGAGCGCGCCCTTTGCGCACTCCGCCATGATCTGGAATTCGGTCTTGTCAGGCGAGAAACGTGACGGGTGTTCATAGACCCCGGCCACGGCAATTGTTCCGCTGATACTCATGATGCCGCCTGTTCTGAGCCGGAGCCGTTGTTGGTTACGTTGGCTTCGATAAATGCTGAAATGGCGGCGGCAAGCGCTGCTGGCTGTTCCAGCACTCCTCGCCTTCCCGCTCCGTCGAGTCTGTGTACTGACGCATTCGGTAGCTGTTGGGCCAGAGCTTCGGCAGCGGCCAATGCGTCGGCATCTTCATGTTCGCCGACGACGATCATCGTCGGTACCGCTGGCGCAGCGTTGAGCGACCAGGCGGCCTGAGCTCGGCGGGCACCGAGTGTGGCCCGAGGGTCGGTCTTGACCCAGTAACCGAAGGCCTTCTGATAGACGGTCTTGTCGGTCTCTGGGGCGTAGCCGTCTCGGTCGAATTCCCGACGTGCCTTGCCGGAGGTGATTGCGGCCAGAGCAGCGATCTCGCTGTCCAGGTCGGAGGCTGATGCCGTTCCGCCGATCAGCACCAATGCGGCTGGGTGGCCAGCGTCGCTTACTGAAGCCTGTAGCGCCACCACCGAACCGAGGCCTTCGCCGACCAGAACCGGATGGTCGATCGACCACGCTTCGGTGAGTGATCGTAGTTGATCGACCATGGCGTCGATCGACGGAAGCGCGTCGAGCCCCGCGGATCTTCCATGGCCGGGCTGATCGAAGGCGATCGGACTATGTTTTTCGGCGAGGTGATCCATGAGGTCGGCGAACTGGCCGCCGTTTGTCCCCGCTTCGTGCAAACACACGATGGTGGATCCCTGTTCGGTTTTGGGTGGGGAACCAGGCAACGTCGTCGCACCGCGATGGTGGACCAGGGTCGCCGTACCCCCGATGGTCAAGTATTTCTGTGGCACGAGGCGAGAGTATCGCGCCAGCGACCTGAACTAGAAGCTGAGAGTACGGGCCGATGCCGGAGCGGCGCTGATCGGCCTCGCTCCGATCTTGGTACTGCCATCAAGCCAGCGGGATATCGGGCCAATGTTGGTGCTGCTAGGCGTTGCATAAACCATGGTGAGCTTTAGGTAAAAGTTCCCGTCGGTGACGCCTCATAGGGCTGGTTGTGCGCGATGATCGAAGTGTGGATTCCAAAGTCAGAGTGCTTCTCGGCCCACCTCGGTGGAGCTGGGGAATATGGGCGCTCTTCGGCCTGCAAGTCGTGCGTATGCTCTGGACCGGACCAAGCAGGGCTGGGATTGTGACCGCCTTTGGCCTCGCAACCATCGCCTGGGCCTGGGACCGACACCTCAGCCGCCGAGCGTTGTGGCTCACCGAGGAAGAGGTCGTAATCGCCAACTCTTCGGAAACCCATGTCGTGCCAAAGGCAGGGGCGGCAGCCGCATTGGTTCGAGAGGAACCGACGGTTTATCGAGCCAAGCCGGACTGGGACAATTCAGTCACCGCGGTGCAGCGCCTTTATGTCATTCCTGGCGACCAATCTCAGGGCCGTATTCAAGTCGAGGCCGCTCAGGGACTCACGCCTCGCAAGCTGCGAGTGATCGTCGACGAGTTGGAAGCGGCTTTCGCCGACGCCTAGCGAGGCTCAGGCCTGCCGGAGTCTTGCCACGACCTCGTCGTCTGCGACTTCTCCGGTCTCAACAAACCCCAGGCGGGCATAGAGCGCAGCGGCGACGAGGTTCTCCGCTTGATACGACAGCGCAAAGCCCGCCTTGCCAGCCATCGGCGCAAGCTCTTCCATCAGCACCGAACCCCGGCGACGATGGCACACGGATTCNNGGCAAGCCAAGTCTTTGACTTTCGACATATGCTTGACTTCCATTTTGGAAGTACGTAGGCTTCCGTTATGGAAGCTCTTGATGCATTGAACACAGCCAACTCCGAGTTCGAGTCACGTCTGCGCCAGATCCAGCCCGAGCAGTGGGCGCTGCCGACCCCGTGTGAGGAGTGGGATGTGCGGGGCCTAGTCAATCACATGTTGCTCGGCACGCGGATGTCGATCCAGGTGTTGGACGGCATGGATCGCGATGAAGTCATCGCCGGACTGAACGACGACATGCTGGCGGGCGACGTCGATCCGATCGCCACGTTCGTCGATCTAGCGAGTCAGATGGTCGCAGGCTTCTCGGGGCCTGACGGACTGGAGGGCATGGTCGCCCATCCGGCCGGCGACTTCCCCCGCTCGATGTTCATCGGGTTCCGCGTCACCGACTCCGCAGCCCACGCTTGGGACCTCGCCAAGGCGATCGGTGCTGACGACACGCTCAATGCCGACATGGTGCAGTTCCTGTGGGATGACACCGAGCCGAAACGCGACATGCTGACAGCCACCGGTATGTTTGGCGAGGGAGCGTCTGGGTCGGTCAGCGATGATGCGCCGCTGCAAGCGCGCTATCTCGACCTCATCGGTCGACGGCCTTAGCCCAGCAGTCGGCGCCTACAGACGCTGGAGTACATAGGTGCAGATCCCAGACTCACACAGCCACTGCCCCGTCGGACACGCGACCGCCCTACTCGGGGACCGCTGGTCGATGCTGATCGTGCGTGAAGCCCTTGCCGGGGCGGAGCGCTATCAGCAGTTCAGAGATGCCCTCGGCATCTCCGACAACACGCTGACCCGACGTCTCAGCCACCTGCAAGACATCGGTGTACTGGAGCGCGATGAGGCAGAGCCAGCGCTCTATCACCTGACCGAATCGGGCCAAGATTTGGCCCGAGTAATGGCGGTACTCGGCGACTGGGCCATGCGGTGGCTACCGGTCGAGCGGCCGATCCGCTCGGTCTCCGAACCGGTGATTCAGGCCGCAAACCAACTCGGCTTCGACACTGGAGACCGGCTGAGGAACAACAACCCCGAGGTCTAGGCCGTGGCAAGTCGTCAACTGATCAACCGGATCAGCAACGTGGTCAAGAAGAACCGTGGAAGCGCCGCTGCCAGACACCGTTTCGCTGGTTGAGTTGGATGAGTAGCGCGCCGCCCAAGATCAGTCCGAGCGCTGGGTAGACCAACCCCATCGGCGTCGTTCCGGTGTAGGCCAGCTCGGTTGGGATCGACGGTGTCGCTGCGATAACCGTTACTACCGGCTCGAGTCCACCTGAGACCGAGACGCTTGTTGTAACCGTCTGGCCCGAACTGTCGACCATCGAGACCGTGGCGTCTCCCCCTGCCAGAGGAGCCTGCTCACTGCCCTCGACAAAGAATGACCCGTCGTCGTTGGTCGTCACGGTAAAGGTGTTTCCTGCATCGTCGGTAACGGTGACAGACGTGTTTGGCAACGGGTTCCCGTCGACATCGCGGGCAACCCCCGAGATTGCTCGATAGTTCTGGCCGAGGTGCAAGTCGACCGGATCGCCATCGGCCGAAACCGTGACTGCCTGGTCGTTGCCGCCATCCCAGTCGTCGGTGACATCGATGCCGGGCGGCAACGTACTCACGTCGACCGTGATTCGATAAGTTCCTGCCGGCACAGCGGGGAACACGAACGGACTCGCGGTAGTGGCCGTAGCGACACGGATGTCATCATCGGTTCCGAACGCTTCGTCTGTGCCTGCGCTCATCAACCAGACATCGACTCCTGAAATGTCGACTTCGTTGTCATCGATCACTCCATCTCGATCGAGGTCACGATAGATCCGACCGGTGATCGTCGTTAGCGCAGTGATCGAGATGGTCACGGTGGCGCTGTCGCAGGCCGCTGGAGAGACAGTGGTGTTGCAAACCTGATAGGCGACCGTGACATCACCGGTTTCGCCCTCCGCCGGAACGTACGTGAGTTCACCGGTAGCCGGGTCGGTGGTAATCGTTCCCGTTGCCGTCCCAGTGCCGAGATCGGTGATGGTGGTTGCGTTGCTGAGGGTGAAGTCGTCGTTGGCCAGCACATCGATGGTGAGCGAAGCGCCCTGGACCGTGGAACCTGTGTCGTCAACAGCGGTCGCCGCCGAAGGGTTGGGATCAGTTGAGTCAGGATTCCCATCGAGGTCCCCATCGGGCGTGATCGAGACCGTCACCGTGGCATCGGCGCAACTTGCCGGAGTAACCGCGGTGTTGCAGGCCCGGTAGTCGATGGTGACATCACCGGTCTCACTCGCCGCCGGCGCGTACCTGATTTCGCCAGAGGCCGGGCTGATGGTCACGGTTCCAGTCGCCGTTCCGGTTCCAAGGTCGGTGATGCTGATCGAGTTGCCGGGGGTGAAGTCATCATTGGCCAGCACATCGATCGCTACTAAAACAGCTTGCAGCATGGACGCTGTGTCATCGGCAGCAACCACCATCGAAGGATTTGGGTCGGTGGAATCAGGGTTGCCGTCATTGTCATCGTCGGTGTCAGCCGAGTCGGGCGAACCATCACCGTCGGTGTCGGTAGCTATCGAAACGGACAGTAAAGCATCGGCACAGACCGAAGGAGAAGCCGCCGTATTACACGCCCGGTAGTCGATCGTGACATCACCGGTCTCGCTGGTCACCGGTGCGTATGTGAGCTCGCCTGTGGTCGGGCTGGTGGTGACGGTCCCGGATGCGGTCCCCGTGCCGAGATCGGTGAGGCTGATCGAACCTGCGGCGATGAAGTCGTCGTTGGCCAACACGTCGACGGTCAGCGAAACACCCTGGACCGTTGAACCGGAATCGTCGACAGCCGTAGCCACGAGGGGGTTGAGGTCTGTCACGTCCGGGTTGCCGTCGTTATCATCGTCGCTGTCAGCTGAATCGGGCGATCCATCACCGTCGGTGTCCGTAGCTATCGAGATAGTCAATACAGCGTCGGCACAGACCGAAGGAGATACCGCCGTGTTACACGCCCGGTAGTCGACGGTGACATCACCGGTCTCACTGGCCGCTGGAACATAGATGATGTCGCCGGAGACTGCGTTCGCAGTTACGGTCCCCGTCGCTGTCCCGGTGCCAAGATCAGTGAGGCCGACTGTGCTGCCGGCGATGAAGTCGTCGTTGGCCAACACGTCGACGGTGACCGAAACACCCTGGATTGTCGACCCGGTGTCATCATCGGTGGTCACTACCGAAGGATTCGGGTCGGTGGCGTCAGGATTGCCATCGAAATCGCTATCGGGTGTGATCGACACCGTAACGGTGGCATCGGCGCAGACCGTCGGAGCTACCGCTGTGTTGCAAGCCCGATAATTGACGGTGACATCACCGGTCTCAGTGGCTTGCGGGGCGTAGGTGACCTCGCCGGAGGCCGGAGTGGAGGTGATACTCCCCGTTCCGGACCCGGTGCCTAGGTCGGTGATGCTGATAGAAGCCGCGGCGGTGAAGTCGTCGTTGGTCAGCACATCGATCGTGACCGGAACGGCCTGCGATGTGGAGCCGGTATCGGCCGACGCCACTGCTGCGAGCCGATTCGGGTCGGTGGCGTCGGGTGTGCCGTCGTTGTCGGAGTCGGTGTCGACAAAGTCTGCGGCTCCATCGCTGTCGGTATCGACCGGCGAAAACGTATCGTCCATGCCGTCGCTGTTGGCATCTGCTCCAGCGGTGATGGTCACGTCCATGGCGTCAGGGATGCCGTCGTCATCGGTGTCGGCGGCGAAGTCGACCGAGGTGACATCGATCCCCCGTTCTACCGAGTCCGCGATGCCGTCATCGTCTGCATCGGTGTCGAGATAGTCAGGCTGGCCGAGGCCATCGGTATTGATCGGGTTGTTGCTGTCGGCACCGATCTCGATCGTGTCGGGAATGCCGTCAAGGTCGGTATCGGTGGTGGCGACCGAATCACGAAACAGGATGTCTATCGAGGGAGGAGCGGCGTTCGTGCCATCAGCGTCGAGAGCGAGGTCGCTGGCCAGGTTGATCGTTGTTTGGGTACGGTTCTCGTCGTTTGGGTCATAGCCGTCGTTGGCGTCAGCGCCCTCGAAGATATCGAGCAGCCCGTCACTATCGGTGTCGACCAGCGAGGTGACCGAAGTCGGTTGACCATCATCCCGCTCGGCGATGTCATCGGTGCCGTCGTCGTCGGAGTCAGCGTCGAGCACATCGGCTTCGCCTGTGCCTTCGGTGTTAACCGGGGTCAGGCCTTCGCCTGCGCCTGGCGTGCTCTCGTAGGCGTCGTCGAGCCCGTTGCCGTCAGAATCGACACCTGAAGGGGCGATGTAGTCGGCCGTCGTTTGGGCCTCGACGTTGTCGGTTATGCCGTCGTTGTCCGAATCCAGGTCGAGGTGGTCCAAGACGCTGTCACTGTCGGAGTTGGTGCCCTGACGAGGGTCGGCGCCGAATGCGAAGTTGACGTAGATTTCGTTGGCAAGATAATCGAAACTGAACGAACTGTGCTCGCCGGGCACTTGGAGTATTGCGAATCCCTCATTGCCGGTGATCCGGCTGGGACTGTCGATTGTGGTGTCAACCGACCAGAGTACTTCTACATCCCGGTCGAACTGGACCGGCACCGGCGTCGACGGGTTGCCGATGGACGAAAAGACGACCATTGGGTTCAGAACCGGCTGGCTGAATGTGATGGTGTTGGTTGAGCTGACTTCGTTTTTGATGGTCGGATTAGCATCTGGCACGTTGTAGGAAGCCGGAAAATTGGCGTGGCCATACATCGCTGTCGTCGTCAGAATGGTGGTACTCGACGTGTAGGTAAACGAAGTCGAGTTGATGCTTCCTGTGGCGCTCGTGCCCGAAATCGGGTTGTAGGTAGCCCACTGGAAATCCGCCTCGGACTCATCGATGTCGAGGATGCCGTCATTGTCATCGTCGATATCAACATCATCGTTGACAAGGTCACCATCGCTATCGACACCGGCCGCTGCTGCTGGTAGCGGCTGCCAAAGCACCGCAAGAACAATCGCCGACGTAGCCAGCAGAGCGCCTAGCCGTCGCCCGCTCCGCCTTGGTCGGCGGGGCAAGGCTGACGTCTTGCCTGAGAAAGTGGTGAGCAGCGAAACGATTCTGGTGAGCAACGTACAGCTTCCTTGGAAGAGGTCCTTGCCTTAATCGTCTGCCAATCGAATGAGCTTGAGCGATCCAGTCTGTACGCCCCAGCCCGAATGGATCAGCGTGAGTTGGCGACGAGTTCGTTCAACTCGTCGGCGATCCCTCGCATGTTGCCTACCGCTGTCCGGGTGTCGTGAACAGATTGTGTCGCTTGGTCCGTAGCCGCTGCCACATCCTTGATGCTGGCTGCGATGCCCTGCGAGCTAGCGGCGGTCTCTGCCACGTTGCGAGCGATCTCCGCGGTGGTGACCGTCTGCTCTTCAACCGCACTAGCGATCGAGGTCGAGATCTGGTTTACCCGATCGATGGTCTCGCCGATCAGCGAGTTGGCGGCAACGGCACTGGAAGTGTCGGCCTGGATGGCTTCGATACGAACTGCGATTTCCTCGGTGGCCTTCGCCGTCTGGTCGGCGAGTTCCTTCACCTCGTTTGCCACGACGGCGAAACCTCGGCCCGATTCACCGGCCCTGGCTGCCTCGATGGTGGCGTTCAGCGCCAGCAGGTTGGTCTGCTCNNATCGAGTTGATGACCTTGATGACGTCGCCGATCTGCTCGCTCGATTCGCCAAGCTTGCCGATCTTGTCCGAGCTCTGCCTGGCCGCCTCGACTGCCTCGGTAGCGACAGATGCCGCTGCGCTTGCGCTGGAAGCAACTTCCTCAAACGAGCCGTTCATCTCCTGAATAGCCTGTGCTACAGCCTCTACCCGAGCCGATACGTCGTCGCCTGCAGCTGAAGCTGAGTCAGCTTGACTTGCAGTCAGCTCGACGCTGTCGCCGATTCGATCGACCACACCGAGTAGGTCAGAGGCTGAGTTCGACAGTCCTGTCGATGACTCCGACAGCTGCTGAACGACATTAGACAGTGATGCGCCCATCGCATCGAAGGCCAGACCCAAATCTCCTGGGATCTCATGCTGCGCCGCGTAGTTTCCATCGGCGATGCGATTGGCCTGAACCCCGACCGACCCGAGCACATCTGTCATCTCGTTGAACGAGGTGGCCAACTGACCGACCGTGCCGCGGTCGCGGACCGGGAGCGGCTCGACCGAGAGGTCGCCAGCGGCGATCTGCGATGCTGAGGCTGCGATTCCTCGTAGTTGGCGAATCAGTGAACGCCCAACCAAGGTTCCGGCGATTGCTGCCAGGAGGAGGGCGGCACCGCCAAGCAACACGAGTTGACGGTCCGAGGCCACTGCAGCCTCGATGTCATCGATATAGACACCGGAGCCAATGATCCAACCCCACGGCTCGAAACCTGAAACGTAGCTGACCTTCGGTTGAGGTTCTTCGAAACCAGGCTTTGGCCATTCGTAGGCCACAAGACCTGCGCCGTCTGCTGCCACTACCTCATTCATCTCGACAAAGAGACGGACGCCGTTCGGGTCCTCAGATCCGCTCACGTCGGTCCCGTTTAGTTCCGGTTTGATCGGGTGCATCTGCATGACCAACTGCTCGTCATGGATCCACAGGTAGTCACCGTCGCCATAGCGGATGGTCTCAACCGATGCCCGAGCGTTGGCCTGAGCCTCTTCGCGGCTCATTGCCCCGGACTGCTCCAAACCTTCGAAATACTGCAGTGTTCCCAGCGCGGTCTCGACGACCTCCTTGGTCCCCTCTTCCTGGCCGCTGTAACGAGTCGTGCTGAGCTGCGACAGGGCTGCGGCGCCGGTGGCGAGCAGGCACAGCCCGGCCACCGACACGATGACCAGCATCTTCACCTCGATACTGATCCCTTGGACCCGTGAAAAGACCTGCCGCTTCTCTGCCAATTCCTTGATCACAACTCGCTCCTCGAAAGAACAACGCTCGTCAGTGAACGCCTACTCTCCGTCGTATCGGTTGGAATCGGTACCATCCTTAGCAAAGCATCAACGATTCGCTCCTAGGGGTCAGAGCGAGCCCGCTGGGGGTTTCGGCGCCAAACGGCGCGGCCCGTTACGGGGCGAGTTGAGCGTTGATGTCGCTGACTACCTCACCTTCCGCCACACAACGGAATGCCTCGTGGTACTGGCCTCGTTCGAAACTGGTTTCGTCGGGGCCCACGAAGACCAGCCAATGGCAGCCGGCGGTCACGTCGAAGGCATATTCTCCGGAGGCAGCGGTGGAGACGGCTCCTAGAAATGCCCCTCGCGATCCGTCAGCCGAGGTTTTGAAGAAGGTGACCTCGATGCCGGGGGCACCAGCGCCTTCTGCGGTGGTAACCCTGCCGCCAAGCTGTGATTCACTAACCGGGTCGAACGAAGCATCAACATCATCGACCGTCTCACCGTCGGCGACACAGAGCCTCGGCTGATACCAGCGGCTACGGTCGAACGTGGCTCCTTCAGAGCCAACAAATGTCAGCACGTAACAGCCGGCAGCAACGCCGAAGTCGTACCGCCCATCACTGCCTGTAGCGGTGAAGTCGATGAACCGACCCCGACCGCCGCTGTCGGCCTCTTCAAAGATGTCGATCTTGACATCAGCCGCCGGACTACCATCAGCGAAGCTCACAAGACCCCCGATCGAGGCCTCCGGTTCGGCATCGAGCATCGCGTCAACCCGATCAGCGGGTTCACCAGCAACAACACATACACCGGGTTGATAGAAACGGCGGCCATCGTAGGTGGCGCCCTCGGGAGCGACGAAGGTCAGAACATAGCAACCGGCGGCAACATCAAAGTCGTACCGGCCGTCGATCCCGGCCCGCGCACTGTCGATGAAGCTCCCCCGGCCACCGGACGCTGTGGCCTCGAACAGATCGACCTTGGCTCCGACCGCTGGCGACCCGTCACCGTTCAGAATCACGCCACCAACAACAATGGGAACCGGAGCGGTAGTCGTCGTAGCGGGCCGGGTAGTTGTCGTCTCGGGCCGCGTAGTCGTAGTCGTAGGGCGTGTCGTGGTCGTAGGACGTGTTGTAGTCGTAGGACGTGTTGTAGTCGTAGGACGTGTCGTAGTCGTCGAAGGCGGCGGAGCGGTCGTGGCTTTCCAGCGCTGATTGGCACCATCTCCGCAGGTCCACTGGATTACGTTGGCTCCGTCAGCAAAAGAGGAGCCAGTTACATCCAGGCACTTGCCGCTGTGCTTTGCCACCAGCCTGTTGTATCCGTCGCCAGTCGGCTCGAGCCTCCACAACTGGTTGTCACCACTGCTGCAGGACCACTGGATCACGTTGGCCTCGTCCTGGCCAGACCCGCCCTCGACGTCGAGACACAAACCGCTCGAGCCAGATGCCAACCGTGAATAGCCGCCGCCTCTAGCCTCGAACGCCCACGATTGACCAGCGGAGCCGTTGCAGGCAGCTTGGACAACGCTCGCTCCGCTTGAATTCTCACGAACCGTCAAACAGCTGCCGCTGTGCTTCGCCACCAACCTCTGGGCGTCACCAGGAGGTGGGGGCACAGGCGTGGTGGTCGTGGTCGTAGGCGGCGGAGGTGGATTGCCGGTATCGGGGTATTCGAGCCCGGGAATGTTCTGCTGCATCTGCCCGTAGTTGGGCACGTTGAAGCTCCCGTTGACCCAGCCGTTGGAGTCAACCGGGAACTGCACGCTGTGGCCGTTGCGGAAGTCGAGCCCAACCACGTGGCCGGCTCCGTTCCGCTGCACGTTTACCTTCCGGAACGCAAGGTTGGCATTCCGGTCCGATGTGACGAAGTGAATCCCGTCTCGGTTGCGGGAGTGATAGTCCAGGTACAACAAGAACTGATTGATGTTGTCCTTCTGACCGCGGTCGTAGCGGATCTTGCCCAGCTGAAGGAACAGGTAGCTGTCGGTGTACCAAAGGTTGCCGAGGGTTGCGAAGGCCTCCTGGGGCGCTGTCAAGAAGCCCTGCAGGTTGTCGCGGGGGAAGTTCTTCTTCCTGCTGTCAGTCCAGAATCGATCCCACGCCGTTTGCCAACTCTCGTCCGATGTCCACCATCCGGCGTTCCGGAACGCGGCCTGCGTTGCGGCTTCGTTGTAGCCCCCGTTGACGAACTTCACGTTCGATGAGCCGACCGATCGCTCCAGTAACTGCGTCTTCCGATTTTGGTAGTAGCGCCCGTACTGGCGATAGCGGTCGGTCCGAGGACTATCGAGAGAGTTGTGATCGATCTCGTGGGAGAACGCAATGTGGTACTGCGATGTCTCGGATGCTTCCCGCGAGAACTCGTAGTTGAATGGGCCAGAATGCTCGGCCCCGCCGAGGGGGGTGCTGAACGTGTTGTTCCGGCCAAACACGTAGTCAAAGCCGCCCGGATCAACGGTTACGTCGCCTTCGAGGAGGTCGTTGAAGGTCAGGACGCCGATTTGCCAGCTGGAGCGATCGCGCGACGCAAGCCCCTGCTTAAGAACGTAGCGCTGGGCCTCGGTCAACGAATCGTTGTCCTCGATGATCATGCCGAAGTCGACCATCACCTCCCACTTCCGCGTCCTGAACCTAAAGTCATCGGCCAACCGCCGCCAGTTGCCCTGGTTGTGGTCGGGGTGGCCGGGCTTCACCGTCAGAAGCGACAGCATGGCACCACGCAGAACAGCGCGAATGTGGACCACCCTGTTGGTCAAACCACGGTCGAGTTTCACTTGGCCGAGGAGCTGAGGATGACGGTCGATCAGGACCTCCAAACGGCCATATGCATTGGCCCGTTCGGCATCGGTGAAGACCCCGTCGCTGGCATCCTTTTGAATTCGTTTTAGGTTGTTGAAGATTCGGTTGTACAACCCATTGTCGTTCTTCAACGCCGCAGCCAGATTCCCGGCGTTTGCGTTGATGTCGGAGACCACAGCGGCGACCTGACCGTTGTCGGCGGCGCGGGCTGGAGACGGCGGTACGGCGACCACGAGAACCGAGAGCAGCATGGCCGCCAAGCCGACCCTCCACGCTCGGGGCAACGCCATCGACCGACCCTGCCAGCGGTGGCTGAGGTCGAGCGAAGAACGGAGGTGGTTTCCCGGTTCTGTGCGGATAAACCAATTCGCTGGCATAGGTCGGTTCTGCTTTCGATGCGGTCCATGCAAGGAGCGTGGGTATCGGGTCGAACCACTCGGTAGACAGCCATCAACGGTTCGCCACCTCGCCTACCAAGCGCTTCAGCACAGAGCTTAGGAGGCTGCTTCGGGCAGTGAATCTAAGAAGATGTATGCAACCGGCATCATTGACAATCACCCGAAAAAAGGTGAAACCCCAGTCAGATAACCCAAGAAAGCATGAAACCCTGCGGCGCAATCACCTCGAAAGCGAGATCCGTTCGGAGGTCGGGCGGGAAGTCATGGTGTGTGGGCCCGGCGGGGCTCGAACCCGCGACCGAACGATTATGAGTCGCTTGCTCTAACCAACTGAGCTACGGGCCCCAACTAATGAGTCCTCCGATGGCTCAAGGGCCGACGGTGGAGAGTACATCTTAGCGGGTCGAAGTTGCGGCCTTACCCTTCGTGTGGCACCGGCTGGGCTGCCTTTGTTCCCCGTTATTGGCGACCAGGGCCGCCATAGGCCAGCATGGTCGCTTATGCAGAACTCGAATCCCGGAGCTCAGCCCGGTTCAGGCTCAAAGTCACAGACTGGTCCCCTCAAAGGCGTGCGCGTTCTTGACCTCACGACGGTGGTGATGGGTCCTTTGGCCACGAGAGCGATGGGCGACATGGGTGCCGACATCATCCGTATCGAGCCGCCAGAGGGCGACTTCATGCGCGACTTTGAGCCCAAGCGCTCTCCCCACATGAGCGCTTTTTCGATGAACATCAATCGCAACAAGCGCTCGGTGGTTCTCGATCTCAAGACCGAGGCGGGCCGTGAGGCGCTGCTCGATCTGGCCGAGACCGCCGATGTCTTTGTGACCAACCTCCGCCCCCGGGCGCTGGCGTCGCTCCGTATCACCGACGCCGACCTGCGGGAGCGGCGGCCGGACCTGGTCTACTGCTCGGCCACCGGATTCGGTAGCGACGGGCCATACGCCGAAAAGGCGGCCTACGACGACGTGATACAGGCCGCATCCGGGCTGGCATCGATGTTCGCCTGGATGGGCGACGAACCGGCCTTCATCCCAACGATCGTGGCCGACAAGGTGGCCTCGCTTCATATCACGTACGCGGTGATGGCTGCCCTGTTCCACCGTGCCATGACCGGCGAGGGAGACTTCATCGAGGTTCCCATGGCCGAGTCACTGGCGGCGTTCAACCTCGTTGAACACATGTCCGGACACACCTACCGGCCCCCGGTCGGGAGCTTCAGCTACCAGCGCATGCTTACCAAACACCGCAAGCCTCGCAAGTCGGCTGACGGCTGGGTCTGCATCCTGCCATACAGCGACCAGAACTGGGCCGACTTCTTTCGCCTCTCCGGCCTCGATGAATACGCCGACGATCCTCGCTTCACTACCGTCAATGGCCGAGTGGCCAACGTCGACCCTCTGTATGGCCTGCTCGAGGGCGTTGTCGGTAACAAAACCACCGCCGAGTGGATGCAGATCTGCGACGATCACTCAATCCCTGCGGCCCCGATCGCCGAGTTGTCAGAACTTGGCGAAGATCCGCATTTCAAGGCCGTCGGTTTGATCCAGGACCATGAGCACCCCACGGAAGGGCCATACCGTGTGGTGCGCAGCCCCATTAAGTTTCGCTCCGGCGATCCAGGGATATTCCAGCACGCCGCTGGGCTCGGCGAGCACACCGATGAGGTGCTGATCGAGATCGGCTACGACTACGCCAAACTCGATTCGCTCCGAAAAGGCCCGGCCTAGAAACCGGCGAAGCGCTGCTTGAAGTCGTCGGTGTGACGAACGATATTGCTCAGGTCACCGTCGGTCTCGGACAGATCACCTAACGCTCCGCCTCTGGCGTAACCGCGGAAGTGGGCCTTGGCCATATTCATCGCTAGCTCCGGCAGCGATGCCAAACGCTCGACCCAACGCTCGACCGCTTGGTCGAGCTGATCATCAGCCACACATTCGTGGGCCAGGCCCCACTCCGCGGCGGTGACGCCGCCCACCCGCTCGGACAACATCACGTACTGGCGGGCCCTGGCCATGCCG
The DNA here is from genome assembly GCA_050633745.1 of Acidimicrobiales bacterium. Lineage (GTDB taxonomy): Bacteria > Actinomycetota > Acidimicrobiia > Acidimicrobiales > SZUA-35 > JAHELU01. The sequence continues at coordinate 4,923 of JBOEHD010000225.1, read as the reverse complement.
ATCTCCTGGATCAGTCTTGGCGTGGCGGCCCAAGGTAGTGGTGTGCCGAGGTCGACCTCTGGCACCCACCACTCGCACGATTCGGTGGTGATCCGGAAGTCGCACGAGGTGGCGAAGCACGAGCCTCCTCCGGCGGCGTGGCCTTGAACTCTGGCCACCGTCGGCACGGGGCATTCCTCGATGGCTCTGGTGGCCCGTCGGCCGAGCTGGTTTCGATAGCGGGCCTCTCGGTCCGATGCCGGCGGGTCTAGCTGTTCGCGGCGGTCGGCCCCGGCGCAGAACGTCGGGCCGCGACCGCCGAGCACGATTACCTTGGCTTCGAACTCCGATGCAGCCTGCAAGAAGAAGTCGCCGACTTCGGTGATCATCTGTTGATCGTGGGCGTTTCGCTTGTCGGGCCGGTTCAACCAGACCCGCAGCACCGGCCCGTCACGTTCGACCTCAAGTCGCTCATACTCCATCACTGCAGTCTTGCCGCTAGAGAAGTCCGGAGCCAGCACGCTATTGCGATGGGTCGACCCGGACCACAACCTTGCCAACCGCGGTGCGGTCATCGATCATCCTGAAGGCGTCGACGCCATCGTCGAGGCTTAGCACCGAACCGACCGGCGGCTTCACCGCACCCGAGGTGATCATCGGTAGAAGCTCCTGGTGGATTCGAGCGGTCAGGTCCGGCTCAAAGTAGGTTGCCTCTCCCCAAGCCGCGCCGATGAGGCTCACGTTGCGTAGCAGCAGGCGATTGACCTTGACCTGCGGAATCTCTCCGGCCGCGAATCCAACAACCACCAGCCGTCCGTAGCGGGCCAGCGAGCGGATGCCGTCGAGGAAGCGATCGCCGCCGACCGGATCGTAAACCATGTCCACTCCCCTGCCGTCGGTCAACGCCAGCACATCGTCCTTCCACGTGTCGGAGATGATGACGGTCTCGTCGGCTCCTGCCGCGGTGGCCATCTCGGCCTTGGCCGCGGTCGAGACCAGGCCGATCACCTTTGACGCTCCGATTGCCTTTGCCACCTGGATGCCCGAGGTACCGACGCCACCGGATGCCCCCAACACCAGCACCGACTCGCCTGCGCTGAGCCCACCTCGGTGCACCATGCAAAACACCGCGGTCTGGTAGTTCAACACCAGCGAAGCCCCTTCCTCCCAGCTCAACTCGTCTGGGAGGGCGAAGACCTGCCCCTGGCGGCAGATCGCCACTTCGGCCAGCGCTCCATTTCCCATGGCGCAAACCCGATCGCCGGGTTTGAATCCCGAGTCAGCGGGCGCAGACCGCACCACGCCCGACAGTTCAAGACCGGGAACAAACGGCGGCTCTGGCCGGATCTGATAGAGCCCACGGCTCTGCAGCAAGTCGGGGAAAGACACCCCTGCAGCCTTGACCTCAACAACGATCGAGCTGCCATCGTCCTCGGGTTCGGGGCGATCCACAACGGCGATGCCGTCCGGGCCGGTCAGTGACTGGATCTCAAGAGCTTTCATGGCTCAGAAGCTAACCGCCGGAGCGGTATTCACACCAACTATCGAGGACCAAGAAACCTCTGGCGTGACCCAAGAACTGTGGCAAGCTCTTGAGATGCCTTCGGGAGCACCACCGACGCCGCCATCGGAAACATCGCTGCAGGACGACCTCCAGCGGGTGTCGACCGAGACCGACTTTTCCGGGGTGGCGATTGTTGAGCGAAACGGCGAGCGGCTAGCCGAAATCGTCGCAGGCTACGCAGACCGGGCCAACCAGCGACCAAACCGCATCGACACCCAATTCGCCACCGCCAGCGCCACAAAAGGTTTCACCGCCTTAACGGTGGCTTCACTGATCGAGTCGGGGGCTCTCACACTGGACACTCCCCTGGCGGAGCTGACCGGAGACGCACTCCCGTTGGCCGACTCGGCCGTCACCATCGAGCAACTCCTCAGCCATACCTCCGGGGTCGGCGACTACATCGATGAGGACGCAGGGGGCGATATCGACGATTATGTACTTGGCGCCTCGGCCCACACCTTCACCGGACCAAGCGACTATCTGCCACTCCTCAACCGACACCCTCAGGTCTCGGCACCGGGTGAGACGTTCAGGTACAACAACAGTGGCTACATGATGTTGGCGCTGGCCATCGAACGAGCTTCGGGTGAGAACTACCACTCCCAGGTCCAAAGCAGAGTCTTAGAACCTGCAGGTCTGGCTGCCACCGAGTTCCTTCGATCAGATGAACTGCCTGCGAACTGCGCCCTGGGTTACCTGCAGAATGGCCGAACCAACATCTTCAATCTTCCGGTGATCGGCACCGGCGACGGCGGCGCCTACACGACTGCGGCCGACTTCTCGCAGTTCTGGCATGCACTATTCGAAGGCCGGATCGTAAGCAGGTCGATGGCTGAGCAGATGACAACACCCCGCCAGACCACGAAAGGAGAAGCCACGCCCTATGGGCTTGGGTTCTGGCTCGCCAACGAAAGCATCGTAAGTCTGGTGGGGATGGACGCTGGGGTGTCATTCCACTCCGGCCGCCGCCGAGCGGACGGCCTCACATACACGATCCTGTCCAACACCTCGTCCGGGGTTTGGCCGCTCGTCTCGGTTTTGGACGACAGTCTCGTCAGTTAGCGACATTACAGAACGGTCGCACCAAGCGGGTCAGAGTTCGCGGGACGTGTTGACCTCGCCGGTGGTGCAGGTATCCGTTTGATCGGGATCGATGCGCCGACCTAGCGTTCCGGCATGGGTTCATACACCGACTACGACGACCTTGAGCTGACACTGCGAGAAGACGGCGTTCTGGTCGCTGCCCTCGATCGACCAGAACGGCTCAATGCGTTCAACGGGCCGTTACGCCGTTCGATTCGACGGATGATCGACACCGTCGCCACCGACGATGACGTACGAGTGCTGGTAATCACCGGCAACGGCCGAGGGTTCTGTTCCGGAGCTGATCTCACCGCCGAAGACCGATCTCCAGTCCCCGTCGCCTCCCATGATCCGTCGTTCGCCTGGTGTGTCGATCTGTTGGAGCTGCCAAAGCCAACCATCGCCGCCATCAACGGGGTGGCAGCTGGCGGCGGGCTGGGTTTCGCTCTGCTGTGCGACGTGCGGATCTGTTCGACCGACGCCAGGCTGATTCCGATCTGGCTGAAGCGGGCCATCCATCCCGACGACCTCATCACCTGGACGTTGCCTCGGGCGGTGGGGCTCGGTCGAGCGTTCGAATGGCTGTATATGGCCGAGGAGATCCCGACCGATCAGGCGCTCGCTTCTGGCATGGTCCAGGCCGTGACCGAACCCGACCAGTTGCTACCCCATGCGCTGGAAATGGCGGGCCGAATCGCGGCCATGCCACCGATGCATCTGGCACTAACAAAGCAAGCCCTGCTGAAAGGCCAGACCGGCAACCCATGGGACGCCGCGGCCACCGAAAGCTGGAGCCAAACAAAGGCTCTGGCATCAGCCGACTTCAAAGAGGGCGTCGCCGCATTCAAGGAACGCCGCCCACCTCGCTTTACCGGCAAGTAAAACAAGCGGCGAGCAGCACCGGCGCCGATCGACGATCCGAGAAACAAAGAACCCTCTCCCCGGATGGGTGAGAGGGCGTTTGGCCTCTGCCTAAGAAGGTGAGACTTTGGCTCCGGGGGTGAGGCTCGAACTCACGACCCACTGATTAACAGTCAGTTGCTCTGCCAGCTGAGCTACCCCGGATTGCGACCGTCAGGATAGCGCCTCGGAACCCATCCATGGCGACATTTCCGCAGAGTCGGTGAAAACTTTGCGGCAGTAAGACCTGTTCCGGAATCGATGACGCCGGGGTTGCTGATCGAACGATTGTACTATAACGTAGCTGTACTTGCTAGTAGCCGTGGCTTTGCCCGGCTGCCACAGCCCGTCGAGGCCGCCTTCCGAGGCACCGGCCTCCCCTAAAATTGAAATCCATCGTGGATTGTCTGGCTCGTTTCACCGAGCCTGTCTGGGGTTCAAATTGGCTGTATCTGGTTTGAGTAATGATGAGCTTGGCCAGGTCGACGGTGTTCTGCTGCTACTGCGGGAGCTTTCGCCCCGGCTGATGGGCTTTGATGTGTCGGGGTTTGGTGAGTCCGACCTGGAAGTTGTGCTTAGCGAAGTTCGGGCTACACAACGGCGTCTGGATGGCTTGGTCACTCGTATCGGCGTGCGGTGCAATCAACTAGCAGCCGAGGGTACTTCGCGTCCTGCCGAGGAGGCCTTACGAGGCGACGGAAAGATCGGGGCTCGCCAAGCTCGCCGTGAATCAGCTCGAGCGGAAGCGGCCGAGAGGGTGGAAGGCCTGGGCGAAGCAGCGTCGGCCGGCGAGACCACCGGCGAGCACGTTGACTCTATTGCTCGCCACACAGCGAAGCTGTCAGACGAGCAGCGGGCATCGTTCAACTTTGGCGACTTGGTCGAGCGGGCCAAACGTATGTTGCCTGAAGCCTTCGACCGGCACGTGAAACGGTGCGTGGATTCGGCTATGGCCGACGGCGGCCTCGGCGACACCAAAGCCAAGCAGGCAGCATCGGAGTTCCGGCACTGGTTCGACCACAGCACTGGCATGGGCCGATTCAGCGGCTCGTTGGACCCGGAACGATATGAGATGTTGACTACCGCCATCGAGCGACGAGTGACTTCAATCGCTGCTTCGTCGGAGGAAGCGGTCACCAAGAACAAAAACTTGGCCGCCCAGGCTCTTATCGAGCTAGTGAGCCAGACTGCCTCCAGCAATAGCGGTGGCCGGACGATGGCATCGGTACTCGTGGTCGTCGATCACGAGACCGCCATCAACGGCTCGCATCGGGATTCGCTGAGGCAGACCGAAGGTGGGCAAGATATCGCTGCGGAATCGATTTCTCGTCTCTGCTGCGATGCGGTCATCAGGCGGGTGACACTCGACCCATCGGGGGTGCCGATCAACGTCGGCC
>JBOEHD010000224.1:0-17394 GCA_050633745.1 Acidimicrobiales bacterium | reverse complement strand
TCGCCTAACAGCGACAACCAACGCAGACCCCCCCGCAGCGCTCCGAGCCGCGACTTCTGCTCGCATCAGAGCGACAACTCACGCAGGCCCCCGCAGTGCTCCGAGTCGCGACTTCTGCTCGCATCAGAGCGACACGTTCGGAGCCACTGCTGCTCACCGGCCAGTCTCAACCGCCAATCTCCGCCGACCAGCCTTCACCGACCGACTCGCACCTCGTCGCTCTGATGCGGGGCGGGCGGGATTCGAGCCAGAGGGAACTGGGCGCGGCCGAAGATTGTCGCTCTGATGCGAAGCGGGCGGGATCTGAGTTGGATGGAGCTGGGCGCGGTCCAAGATTGTCGCTGTCCAAGATTGTCGCTGTGATGCGAAGCGGATCGTGGTCGGGGCTTACTAACGGTGTTGATCGATGAGGATGGGGTTCCCGTCGGGGTCGATCAGCGAGATGTGGGCGGGGCCCTCGGGGTTCTCGGGATCGGTCCGTTCCGATATCTCGAGGCCCGCCTCCAGCAGCTTGGCTTCGATCTTTCGAACGTCGGTGAATTCATCGGGTTGATCCGGCCCCAGGACCAGGCCGGGATTAAAAGTGAGGATGTTCTTGTCGAACATGCCTGAGAACAGGCCAATCACCGCTGGCTGATTGACCATGATCAGCCAACCGCTATCAGCATCGCCGCCGGTTTCGGTAAACCCGAGTTTCTCGTAGAACGCCTTTGACGCAGCCAAATCGGCAACGTTGAGGCTTACAGAAAACGCACCTAGCTCCATGGTCCAACTCCTTCAGTCGACTAGTAGCAGCAGTATTGCCTCCCCACCCCGGCTTTGGCGAGCAATCTCGTTCCACTACTACGCTGAAATAGGTGGAAGATACCGAAGCTGAGAACCTGCGTCAGGTAACCGCCCTTCTGAGCGCCGCCGGAGTTCGCCCGCCAGATGATGAGATCGAGCGCCTGGCACGGCTGTACCCGGGGGTACGCAAGACGGCCGACCGGTTCCACAGAGTCGACGTTGGGGACGAAGTCACCGCCGCCGTCTTCAAGGCAGCGCAATGAGCGACGCAGCCACTGACGAAACGATTGACCAAGGCGCACAACCGCTGACGATTGAATCCGCGGCAGCAGCGCTCCGTTCGGGAGAGTTGACATCGGTCGAGCTGGTTACCGCTTTGCAGACAGCGGCTGACGATCTCGATGGCACCCTCGGCACCTGGCTGGCTCGGTTCGACGATCAGGCCATGGAGCGAGCTCGGCAGGCCGACGACGAACTGAGCCGCGGCGAAGATCGTGGCCCGCTTCACGGAATCCCCCTTGGGATCAAAGACATCCTGGCCACCGACGAAGGTCCGACCACCGCCCAAAGCCTGGTCCTCGACCCAACCTGGGGCGACCAGGGTGACGGCCCGGTCATCACCAGGCTCCGAGAAGCCGGCGCAATCATCATGGGCAAGACCACCACCATGGAGTTCGCCATCGGGCGCCCCGACTTCTCAAAACCGTTCCCCATTCCTCGCTGCCCGTGGGATACCGAACGGTGGACCGGAGGGTCGAGCTCCGGCACCGGTAACGGTGTCGCCTCTGGCCAGATCCTCGGAGGACTCGGCACCGACACGGGCGGAAGTGTGCGGCTACCGGCGGCATACAACGGCATTAGCGGCCACAAACCCACCTTCGGACTGGTGCCAAAATCCGGTTGCGTGCCGCTCGGCCTGAGCTACGACCACATCGGACCCATGGCCCGATCGGCCTGGGACTGCGCAGCAATGCTCAACGTCATGGCCGGACCCGACCCTTCCGACCGCACAACGCTCGACCTGGAAATAGCAACCGGCGCAGAGACCGAAACCCAGCACGACTACCTCGCCGAGATCGACCGCGGCCTTAGCGGCCTGACCATCGGCGTCATCAGCAACCACCACATCGCCGACGGCAGCTCCGAGACGACGATGGCGGTCTTCGATGAGGCGGTAGAAGAACTCAGGCGTGGGGGAGCGACCATCAAGCGGGTCGAAGTCCCCCTCTACGGTGAAATTTCGACCGGCGCTTTCCTTGCCTTGGAAGCCGAAGCGTTCGCCTGGCACCGGGCCACGCTAATCGACCGCTGGGAAGACTACGGTCGCCCAACCAGGCTAACTATCGTCCAGGGAGCATTGATCAGCGGTGGCGACCTCGTCCAGATCGAACGGGTCCGCCACGTCGCCCGAGCCCGGATCATCGAGATGATGAACGCCGAGGGCATCGACCTGCTGGTCAGCCCAACCACCGGCTACGGCGCCGCTCCGTTTACCGGCGCCGACCCCGCAGCCATCGCTAGCGCCGCCCTTCATACCCCAGCCTGGAACACCACCGGGTCGCCGGCGCTCTCGATTCCCATGGGATTCGACGAGGACAACTTGCCGCTCGGCCTACAGCTAATTGGCCGAGCGTTCGACGACGCCCTGGTCCTGGCAGCAGGTCATGCCTATCAGCAGCGCACCGGCTGGCACTTGGAGAAGGCACCGAACCACCGCTGATAGGCCTGACCCAAGGCTCAGATACCTACTCCAACACTTCGGCGACGACGAGCTCCGACAGTTTCTCGTCGTCGTAGCCGAGCACCCCGAGCAGCACATCAAACGTGTGTTGACCGATGGTCGGGCCAGCCTGGGTGATCGCCGACGGCGTTCGTGAGAGCTTGAATCGGCTGCCCTCGACGTACATTGTACCGTTCTCAGCGTGCTCACCGGCGATGAAATGCTCCCGGTGCTCTAACTGTGGATCGGCCGCAAGGTCGGTACTGGTCTGCGAGATATGGCAGGCCACACCGGCCTCCTGCAATCGAGACTGCAGTTGATTGCCGTCCTGACCGGCGGTCCAGCCGGCGACTAGCGACTCCAACTCATCCTCGTTGGCCTTGCGGGCTGCAGCGTCATAACCGGCTAGTTTCTCGTCGAACCCGGCGGCCGAGCACAACGCCCGCCACTGATCATCGGACTGACAGGCGATGGCGATCCAGCGATCGTCGCCCGCCACCGGGAACACCCCGTGAGGCGCCATCGTCGGGTGGCGGTTACCGGGCCGATCTGCATCCCGGCCGTTCACCACATAGTCGAGCAGCGCCGGACTGAGGAAGCTGATCGAAGCTTCCGCCTGCGAAAGGTCAATATATTGCCCCTCGCCGGTGCGGTCCCGATGCTCGACCGCGGCCAGGATGGCCGACGAAAGGAAACGAGGCGAGATGTAGTCGGTGTAAGCCCCGAAACAACCGGCCGGTTCACGATCGGGCCAGCCGGTCGAGGTGTAGAAACCCGACAGCGATGCGCCCATGGTGCCAAACCCGGCCAGGCTGGCCAGCGGGCCGGTTTGGCCGAACAGGCAACTGCTAGTCATGACCAGATCCGGCTTGATGGCTTTCAGATCCTCGTAGCCGAGGCCCCAACCTTTCATGGCCTTCGGCGAGAACGACTCGCAGACCACGTCGGCCCAGCGCACAAGATCATGCACAACGTCGATGGCCTCGGGCTTCGACATGTCGAGCGAGATCGACATCTTGCCTGCGTTCATGTTCTGGAACAGGCCGCCGTTTTCGACACCACCCTCATCGTTGAGGAACGGTTGAATAGTGCGGGCGGCTTCGACCTTGGTCGCCGACTCAATCCTGATGACCTGGGCTCCATTGTCGGCTAGAACCCTGGTGGCGGCCGGACCGGCCATAACCCACATGAAATCAAGGACCTTCAGCCCGGCGAGAGCGCCGGTATTTTCGCCCCGGTCGCTGTCAGGGGTCGGCGCCGCAACCGTAGCTACCGAGCGCTCAGGCACGACCGAGTCGTTGTCGGCCCCGATCGTCGGAGCTGGCTTGTCGATCTGTAGCGGAGTGGCACCGAATTTGGCGAACGGTCCGGGAAAGCGAACGCTCCGGCCCAATGCAGGGACGTCGATCTCCCGCCAGAAATCACGGTCTCGATACTGGTCCGACTCGGCAACGTCGCCGACGGTAGCCACCGGGACCATCAGCAACCGCTTCTCCAAGGCGACTTGCTGAAGCTCGGCCTTCGTCTTTGTGGCGGTAAAGGCCGCGGCGACGTCCTGAATACGTTTGTACTCGTCGAGCGAGATCCGCCCGGTCTGCACCCCCTCAACAAAATCGATCCAGTCGATCTCCAAGTCGGAGTCTTCGCAGCCACCCTCGGAATGAATCCAATCGAATAGCCGCTTGCCGAACGGGCCGATAGCGGTGCCGAACAATATGGTCGTCGACACGAAACCGTCGCTCGCCGGTGACCGGAGCCGAACCTCGAACGGCCCAAGCTTGGCGCCGCCACTCATCCGTGTGCCCTCAGGGGCGTTGTAGAGGTATGACAGCGAGGTCGATTGCGTGGCTTGAGTTACTGCCTGCTGGGCCGAGACGTCGACATGCTGACCCAGACCGGAGCGGTTCCGCTCGTATAGAGCGATCATCGTGGCCGAAGCGGCCTCCGCTGAGGCGTGCAGAAAGGCCTGATCGAACGGGATCCGCACCGGCGGCCGGTCGCCGTCGCCCATCAGCGTCAGCTGCATGCCAGCGCCGACCAGGGTTAGATCGGTTGCCGCCCAATCGGCCTTGGGGCCGGTCTGCCCGAACGGCGAAATTGAGGTGTAGACCAGGCCCGGATTACCGGCCGCCAGATCGTCGTAGCCAAGGCCACGGGCCGTCATCGCTCCGGGGTGGTCCGACTCGATGATCACATCGGCGGTGGCCGCCAGTTGCAGAAGGGCAGCTCGCCCAGCATCGCTATCGACGTCGAGGGTGATGCTTCGTTTGCCTCGGTTGTACGACCAGAACCAAAGCGAGTGTTCGGGGTCGCCTTCGTTGCCTTCGCTGAACGGTCCCAGCTTCCGTGAAGGTGAACCATCGGGCGGTTCAACCAGAATCACCTCTGCGCCGAGATCGGCGAGAATCTGTCCTGTCAGCTGGCCTCGATCGTCGGAAAGATCGAGAACGCGGTACGGCAACGACGTCATTGACTATCCCCCTAATTGTGTCTCCCCGAGTATCACCCGAAAGTCGGTCGGCCTGCCAGAAACGCAGGCCGACCGACTTCCAAAGGTGTTAGTCGAATTCGCCGTCGTCAACCTTGGTGTCGTACTCATCGACGAGGTTGCTCGAGCTTTCGCACGTTTGCACGTTGTTGGCTCCAGCCCCACCGTTACAGGCATCCTGGCCCGAGTCCCCGGCGATGGCATCGTTGTGCGACCCGCCAATAAGCGTGTCGCTTTCCGAGCCTCCGGCCAGATCGTCAACATTGCGGTTGCCCGCTAGATAGTCGACGCCTGAGCCGCCGTCGAGGTTGTCGCGACCGTCATTGCCGCGGATCGTGTCGTTGTCGGCACCACCGAAGATGGTGTCGCGGCCGCTGTTACCGAAGACGGTGTCGTCGCCGTCGCCACCGAAGATGACATCGTTGTTCCAACCACCCTTGATCAGGTCGTCGCCGGGGCCACCGAAAATGCGGTCGTTTGCTCGGCCGCCTCGGAGCTCGTCGTCACCTTCGCCGCCGCAGATGGTGTCGAGGCCACCTTCGCCGTGGATCACGTCGTTGCCGCCGAGTCCAACGATCACGTCGTCGAAGCTGGTTCCGATCAACACGTCGTCGCCGGGAGTACCGATGATCGTTGCCTGCTTGCCGTCACAGAGTGGGCCGTTTGGCGGGGCCGTCGTCGATGTGCTGCTCAGCGTGGTGTTTGGTCCGGTTGTACTAGGCGCTGTTGTGCTTGGCCCGGTGGTGGTCGGACCGGTTGTCGACGGACCGGTTGTCGACGGAATTGTGGTTGAAGGTGTCGTTGGCGGCGCAGTGGTGGTCGGTGCCGTCGTGGTTGTGATTCCCTGGCCGCCACAGGCTTCCGCCCCTGTGTACGGAACGCAGGGATCGTTGTCATTGGTTTCGCTTGAGCACGGTGATCCGAATCCGTCGCCGTCGTTGTCGGGGGCGCCGAAGGTGGAGGTCCAGTTTGTTCCGCCGTTGCTCGATGCCGGCTCGAAGTTACGGGTCGGTCGTGATGACTGCACGAAGTCGAACAGGTTGTTGCTGAACTCGTTCTCGGTGATGTACATGTTGAACACCGAACGGGGCCAATGGGGTGGCAGGTGGCCGTTCCATACCCACAGGCCAGTGGCCTTGGTGTTGTCATAGATCCGGTTGTGAACCACACAGGAATCGCTAACACCCCAAACCGACAGGGCGGGCAGGGTCCGGAGCTCGTTATTCCGGTCGAGTGAGTTTTGGAACAGGTCGTTGTCGTAGACGTCGATATTTTTCACCGGGACGGTGTTTCCGTTGCCGATAACGATGCCCGTGGTGTCGGTGTATGAGACCTCGTTGCCGCGGACGATGCCGTTCTTGGCTCCAGCGGTGAGGGTGATGCCAACCTCGCCGCCGTGGCGGAAGGTGTTGTTCTCAAGAAGGAACCCGTCGGTTCCCCGGATAGCGATCAGGTCGCCGGAGGCGCCGTTTGGCTGGGTTACCCCGTCGATTTTGATATGCGGTCGATTGGGCCAGCCTTCAAGGAGCGAGTTTCGCACGACAACGTTGCGGGACTTGACTTCGGTCAGCGTCTCGGCAGGCGAAAAGGCGATGATGTGACTGCCCTTAACGTTGTTGGCGTGGCGGGAAAAGCTGCTGTTCTCGATGAGTACGTCTTCGACGTAACCGTCAAACGAAAGCGCCTGGTAACCAAATTCGGTGGCCGCCATGTTTTCGATTGAGACCTGCTCGTGGTTCGACGTGGTGTTGAACCAGACGACACGGCGGAGTCGGTCGGCGGTGATGTCGGTCAGCTCGAGGTTGTTGCCGGTGCCACGTGATGCGAAGAACACGCAGGATCCGCCGCCACCGGTGTGGGCGTCACCATCGAACAGGCTCATGTTGGAGATACGAACGTTGTCGAAACTCTGGTCTGGTCCGTTAAAGAAGACGTTCTTGGTCGAGTTGCAGCGCTCGAGATCGACGTCGAAGTTACGGAACGACATATTCGACAGGCCGCCGATACGAGCCAGGATCGTGGCGTTCGACTTGACCACCGGTTGATTCAGCCCCTCGACGGCGACGTTTGATGCCATCCTCAGCGTGCTGTTGAAGGTAAAGACGCTGCCTTGCGGGCTGTTCTGCCCGAAGGTGACCTTCAGCGGCCGAGTGCGGTTGTCCCGGATTGTGTCGGAAATACGCTTGGCGCAGTCTGATCCGCCAGGTGTGCAGCCAGCATCGACGGTGTCTGACGCCGTCGATGGATCTGCGACCGTCGCTCCCGCAGCGCTAGTCGGCCCTTGGATTTGGGCTACTGCAACCGTCACTATCAGGGTTGCAGCAACAAAAAGTCCGACAAGTGGTGCATACCGTTGTCGCACCAAAAATGGGAATATCACAGGTTTCTCCTAGGCCGCGCGCCGTTTGGGGGGTGGGGTCGGGGTTGAACAAATCAACCCGCTATGTCCCGTTCGCCGTTACTGACTGCTACCCGCAGCCGTTTGAATCTTGGCCACCCTAGCGAGATATGTCAATAGTATGACGACAGGTAATGAGGGGCTTTTTACGATGTCGACGCAGGTGTCGCTGCAGGTCGAATGGTCCACTTGGTTTGGGGAGCAATGGGTAAAGCGCCTGCTGGAGCCGGTCCCAACCCTTCAACCCAGGTTTGGGCAATACTGCCCGGTCCGTTCGTCACGAAACCGATATAGACAGTAAAGGCTGGGATCTGGCGGTCTTGGGTGTGGATTTGCCCATCATTTGGCGCCCAGCTGGCTGTCACCATTTAGAGAACGTTTTTGGTGCGAGAGCGGAGCGACCTATGCGATCTTTTCCATTGACCAGGTTTGGTCTAAAGCAGAGTCTGAGGGTGATTAGTGCGTTCGCGTTGATGGCTACGACGCTGGTCTGGTTCACCGCGCCCGCTGCTCAGGGGCAAGAACTGGCTGTCGTGTCGATTGCCGATGTCTCGGTCACCGAGATCAACGGCACGCCGGGCGTCGCCTACAAGAACGTGTTGATCACCTTCTCGGTTACAGGCGCTCGCAACGGTTCGGTCACCGTCGACTACGACACCTTCGACACCGGCAGCGCGACAGCCGACCTTGACTACCGCGACTTCTCAGCTCCGGTCACCATTAACGCTGGCCAGAGTTCGGTCACACGGGCCATCCGGGTTTACGGCGACACCGAGCCCGAGCCAACCGAGACGTTCGAGGTCCGTCTCTCGAACCCTTCGAACGTCACCATCGGTAACGGCACCGCCGTCGTCACCATCATCGATAACGACAACTACGTTCCGCCCGCAGGCCCCGCGGTCTCCATCGCTGATGCAGCCATTACCGAAGGCGATGGCAACGGTTCGGTCACCGTCAACCTGACCCTCTCCGAAGCGTCGGCCACACCGGTCACCGTCGACCTCGCAACCGCCGACGGCTCAGCAAACGATGTCACCGACTACCTAGCCGTCAACAGCACCATCACCTTCCCGGCAAACGTCACAACCGCCAGCCAGGTGATCACCATCGTCGGCGACACCGTTTTCGAGCCGACCGAGACCTTCACCGTCGGCCTGTCGAATCCTTCAGCCGGCCTGACCATCGCCGACGGCTCTGCAACGGTGACCATCACCGACAATGACCCCGAGCCCCCCGGCGTTCCGGACCTGTCGGTTTCCGACGCCACGGTCGACGAGGGCGACGGCACAGCAACGGTGACCATCACCGCCGACGAGACTTCCGCCACCCCGGTCACCTTCGATCTGGCCACAAGCGACGGCACCGCCACCGCAGGCAGCGACTACACCGCCATCGGTACTAGCACGGTCACCCTTCCGGCCAACACCCTGTCGGTCACCCAGACGATCTCCATCCTGGAAGACACCACAAGCGAGCCGTCCGAAACCTTCAACGTGACCATCTCAAACGTCGTTGGCGGAACCATCGTCGACGGCACCGGCGTTGTCACCATTAACGACAATGACGCCCCGGCCTGTAGCGATGGACCATACGTGACCGTCGGCGACATGACGGTCACCGAGACCAACGGCCAGAAGAACGTCCTGGTGACCTTCACCCGGTCGTTCACCACGCCTACCAACATGTCGACCAGGTTCTACGCCAGGACGGTCGACGGCACCGCCACCGCTCCTGCCGACTACGTAGCAAAGCCCGCTCAGCTGGTCGTGATCAACGGCACCACGACCTTCACCAAGACTCTGGCCTTCAAGATCGCCGGTGACACCGTCGCTGAGCCAACCGAGTCATACACGATCGAGCTCTTTAATCCGACCAGGGCCTGTATCGATCCCAACAACGACAGCGGCACCATCACCATCGTCGACAACGACGGTCCGCCGACTCCCAGTGTTTCGATATCGGATGCCTCGACCACCGAAGCCGACGGCCCCTCAACGGTCGACGTGACCGTCTCGCTTAGCGCCACCAGCGTCAGCCCGGTCACCGTCGAGCTGAGCACCGCCGATGGCTCGGCCAACGGCGGCACCGACTACATCGCCCAGGCCGCCACCACGGTCACGATCCCAGCAGGCAACCTCACCGCCACGGCGCCGATCAGCATCGTCGGCGACGACGATTACGAGCCGACCGAAACTTTCTCGGTCAACCTGGCAAACCCCACAAACGCCGTGCTCGGCACCAGCTCTGCAACCGTGACCATCCTCGACGATGAGCCGGCACCGCCTGCAGTATCGGTCGCCGACGCCAGCACAACCGAAACCGACGGCGCGTCCACCGTCGACGTGACCGTGAGCCTCGACCAGCAGGTCGCATCGCCGGTGACCGTGCTGCTGTCGACCGCTGACAACACCGCCATCGCAGGCAGCGACTACGTCGCGGTTACCCAGCAGCTGGTAACCATCCCGGCCAACACGAGCTCTGTTGCCGTTCCACTTTCGATCGTCGGCGACGACGACTACGAGCCGACAGAGAACTTCACCGTCTCGCTCGCCAGCCCGACCAACGCAATCATCGGCGACGGGGCAGCCACCATCACCATCCTCGACGACGAAGACCCACCACCGGTAACGCCCAACATCTCGGTCGCCGACGCCACCACAACCGAGACCAACAGCGCCTCGACGGTCGACGTGACCGTCAGCCTCGATCAGCCGACGAGCAACACCGTCACCGTTGACCTGGCAACCGCCGATGGCAGCGCCCTCGACGGCGACGACTACACCGCCACCGGCCCGGTAACGGTGACCTTCGCTCCGAACGACACTTCCGAGACCGTCACCATCCCAATCATCGGTGATGAGGTCTCCGAGTCGTCCGAGGAATTCACGGTCAACCTGTCCAACCCGTCAAACGGCATCATCACCGATGGCTCAGCCACCGTCACGATTGATGACGACGATGCGCCGGCCTGTACCTCTGACCCACTGATCACCATCGATGATCTGACCATCACCGAAACCGAGTTCGAGCAGAACGCCATCGTCACGTTCCGGCGCTCGTACTCGACCAACCTCTCGACCCGGTTCAACGTCAACACGGTCGATGGCACAGCGGTTGCCCCCGGTGACTACACCGCCAAGACCAACCAGCTGATCGTGATCCAGGGCGGCCAGACCACAAAGACCCTGGCATTCAAGATCCAGGGCGACACCGTCGGCGAGTTGACCGAGACCTTCGATATCCAGGCCTTCAACCCACTTCGGGGCTGCATCGATCCCAACAACGACACCGGAACGGTCACCATCGTCGACAATGACAGCGGACCCGACCCGCTGGTTTCGGTCGCCGATGTGAGCGTGACCGAAACCGACACCACCTCATCGGTCGGCGTCACCGTTTCGCTCAACCAGGCCAGCCTCAACGAGGTCACCGTCCAGCTGACCACCGCCGATGGCACCGCAACGGCCACCAACGACTACATCAACGCCGGCCCGGTCACCGTGACCATCCCGGCAGGCAACCTGACCGCATCGGTTCCGATCGGGATCGTCGGTGATCTGGTGTTCGAGCCGACCGAAACATTCACCGTCAACCTGTCGAACCCGGTCAGCGCATTGGTCGGTACCGGCACCGCAACGGTGACCATCGTCGATAACGACCCGCCGCCACCTTCGGTGTCGATCGCCGGGGCGACCACCACCGAAACCGATGTTAACTCCACCGTCGATGTCACCGTTTCGCTCGACAGCCAGACCAACGACCCGGTCACGGTGCTGCTGAGCACCGCCGACGGCACCGCTGTTGCGACCGACGACTATGTAGCTGTATCCGGTCAGCTTGTCACCATCCCGGCCAACACGTCGTCGGTCACCGTTCCGCTAACGATCGTCGGTGACGATGTCTTCGAGCAGACCGAGACCTTCACCGCCTCGATCTCTGCCCCGACCAACGCGCTGCTCGGCACCGCGTCGGCCACCGTCACCATCGACGACGACGAGACTCCTCCGCCGACCATTTCGGTGGCCGACGCCTCCACCACCGAAACCAACAGCAACTCAACCGTGGATGTCGTCATCTCCCTCGATGCCCTCACCACCAACGAGGTAACGGTGCTGATGAGCACCTCGGACGGCACCGCCGTTGCCGGCTCGGACTACGTGGCCGCAGTGAACGAGGTGGTGACCATTCCGGCTAACACCCTCTCGGTCAACGTCCCGGTCGGCATCATCGGTGATCTTGTTTACGAGCAGACCGAAACCTTCAGCGTCTTCATCTCCAGCCCCACCAATGCGCTGCTCGGCGACAACGTGGCCACCATCGGCATCGTCGATGACGAGCCGCCGCCACCGGGGCTGTCGATAGCCGACATTTCCACCACCGAGACCGACACCAACTTCGATGTCGACGCCACCATCACCCTCGATACTCCGTCGACCTCGGTCGTGACCGTTGAGCTCTCAACCGTCGACGGCACCGCCCTGGCAGGCTCCGACTATGTAGCCATCGCCAGCCAGCTGGTCACCATCCCGGCCAACACCACATCGGTGACGGTGCCGGTAACGATCGTCGGCGACACGCTCTTCGAACAGACCGAGGAATTCACCCTCACTCTCGGCAACCCGACCAACGCCATCATCGGCGACGGCATCGCTTCGGTCACCGTGGCCGACACCGACCCGGTCGTGCCCCAGATTTCGATCGCCGACGTCTCGACCACTGAGACCGACACCACTTCGACCGTCGATGTCACGGTGACCCTCGATCTGGCCACCACTAGCGTCGTGACGGTCGATCTGGCTACCGCCGACGACACTGCGCTGGCCGGTAGCGACTACACGGCCGCCGGTCCGACCACGGTGACCTTCAACCCTGGCCAGACCTCCCAGGTCGTGTCGATCGGCATCATCGGCGACACCGTTCAGGAAGCGGCGAGCGAGTCCTTCTTCGTCAACCTGTCGAACCCGGTCGGGGCAGTGATTCTCGACAGCTCGGCAACGGTCACCATCATCGATGACGACGGCAGCATCGTCTGCGGCACGGTGCCCCAGGTCACTGTGGCCGATCTCAGCGTCGTTGAAGGCGACTCCGGTATCACGAACGTGCAGATGACCTACAGCATCCCGTTCCCCGACCCCGGTGGTCAGAGCGTGCGGTTCCGCATCAATACCGAGAACGGTTCGGCCACCGCACCGACCGACTTCACCGCCAGGACTAACCAGCTGGTGGTCATCCCCGGCGGAGCGACCAGCACCACGTTCCCGATACGAGTCAACGGCGACACCCTTGAAGAGGGCGACGAGTCGCTTATCGTGCGGTTGTCGGCAGACCTACGCAGCTGTGTCGACCCGGCCGACGACTTCGGTGTGCTGACCATCCTCGGCGATGACGGTCCGCCGATCCCGCAGATCTCGATCGCCGACGTGACGACGACCGAGACCGATGGGCCCTCAACCGTCGACGTGACGATCAGCACCGACATCTCATCGACCACCCCGATCACCGTTCAGCTCGACACCGTCGATGGAACTGCAATCGCCCCCGGCGACTACACCGCCGAGGTTGGGACCACGGTCACCATCCCGGCCAATGTCACCTCGGTCACCCACACCCTGAACATCACCGGCGACACCGTCTTCGAGCAGAGCGAAGAGTTCCAGGTGGCGCTTTCCAGCCCGTCCAGCAATGCTCAGATTCTCGACGGCACGGCAACGGTGACCATCGATGACAATGATCCGCTGGTAGGCGTTCCCGAGATCTCCATCGGCGACATCGCCGTCACCGAGGGCGACAGCAACACCATCGCCACCGTGACGGTAACCATCGATGAGACCGACGCTGCGCCGGTGACCGTCGATCTGACTACCGCCGACGGCACCGCGCTGGCAGGGAGCGACTACGTCGCGCTGGCTGGTACCACGGTGACCATCCCAGCCGGGCAGCTCTCGGCCACCCAGGACATCACCATCATTGGCGATCTGATCGATGAGACGGCCGGAGGCGACGAAACCTTCACGATCACACTTTCGAACGAGTCGGCCCAGGCCGTCATTCTCGACGGCTCAGCGACCGTGACCATCACCGACAACGACGGACTCATCCCGTTGCCGCCACAGCTGACCATCCTTGATGTCAGCGTGGAAGAGAGCAATGGTGCGCCTCCGACTGCGACCAAGAACGTCGTCCTGACCTTTGAACTAGCAGCAGGCAACTTCAAGCCAACGGGCCAGGCCAACTTCATGTGGGAGACCATCCCCACCGGCAGCGCTAGCCAGGGTGACACCGCAGCAGACGACTATCCCTACAGTCGTTCGGTCGACCCCGGTAACCCTGCGGTTGATCTACCGGTAGTGATTCCGATGCCTGAGGCCAATGGCGAGACCGTGGTTCGCACCCGAACCATGCAGATCTACGGCGACAACTTGGTTGAGGACGACGAGACCTTCGAGGTTCACCTATTCAACGTCACCAGCAATATTGAGGTAGCCGACGGCGTAGGCGTCGTCACCATCGTCGACAACGACGGTCCGCCTGAGATCTCGATCGACGACGTCACCGTTACCGAGGGACAGAACGCCACCTTGACGCTGTCGCTTGATCGGACCATCGGTCAGCAGATCGACGTCCAGGTCGACACCGCTGATGGCACCGCGGTCGCCCCCGGCGATTACACCGCAGTGGTGGCCCAGACGGTTTCGTTCCCGGCTAACACCCAGACCGTCACGGTCGATATCCCGGTCATTGCCGACAACGACTTTGAAGGCGTAAACGAGGACTTCACCGTCAATCTGTCGAACCCGGTTAATGCGACCATTCTCGACGGACAGGGCGTTGTGACCATCAACGACGCCGACAGCCCGCCGCTGATGTCGATCGGCGACGTGAGCGCAGTAGAGACCGACGACACGTTCAAGAGCGTGTTGCTCAACATCACGCTCGACAAGCCGAGTACCGAAGAGATCACCGTGCGCTTTGGCACGGTCAACGGCACCGCAATCGGCGGCACCGCCTCACCGGCAGACTTCCAGCGGGTCAATGGCAGCCCGACCAGCGGACCACTGCTGACCTTCCTTGCGGGAGAAACGACGAAGACCGTCAGCATCAAGATCTTCGGTGACACCGAGGATGAGAACGATGAGCAGTTCAACGTCCAGCTGTACGCGGTGACGAACGCAACGTTCCTCGATGACAACGCCACGGTGACCATCGTCGACAACGACACTCTGCCTCGAATCTCGATCGCCGACTTGACGGTGCTAGAGGGCGACGGCAGCACTCCGGCCGACTTTGTTCTGGCCGACGCCACCCTGACGCTCGACATCCCGGTCGCCACCGCGGTCGACGTCCAGGTCGACACCGCTGACGGCAGCGCAGTGGCCGGCACTGACTATGAAGCCATCACGGCTCAGGTCGTCACCTTCCCGGCCAACGCCACCACCGCCACCGTGCAGGTCAAGGTGTTCAGCAACGACGTGCTCGACGGCAACCGCGACTTCCTGCTCGACCTGTCGAACCAGAGCCCCACCGTCGGCATCGCCGATGGTCAGGCCACCGTCACGATCGACGACAACGACGACCTACCCAAGGTCTCGGTAGCCGATCTGACCGTGATCGAGGGCGACGGTTCGCCGCCGGGCGACTTCATCAACGCCGACGTTGTGGTTAGCCTCGACAGCCCGGCTGCCGCTCCGGTTACGGTCGACTTGGACACCTCAGACGGTACCGCTGTGGCGGGCACCGACTATGAGGCTGTGGCCGCTCAGACGGTGACCATCCCGGCTGGGCAGACCTCGGTCACCCAGGCCATCAAGGTCTACGGCGACAACTTGCCGGAGCCAGACGAGACCTTCACCGTCACCCTGTCGAACCAGAGCGCCAACGCCGATCCCGGCACGATGTCGGCCACGGTGACGATCGAGGACAACGAGGTTGTCCCCGACATTTCGATAGCGGCATCGGCCACAGTCACCGAGGGCGACAGCAGCTTCCTGTTCGCCGCCCTCCAGGTGACCCTCAGCGAGGCCTCGAACCTGCCGATCAGCGTCGATGTTGCTACCGCCGACGGCTCAGCCACCGGTGGCGTCGACTACGAGATCATCTCGGGCCAAACCATTACCATCCCTGCCGGTTCGACGTCGGCTTCGCCGCCGATCTTTGTCAAGGTGTTCGGTGATGTCGACGTGGAGAGCACCGAAGACCTCACGGTCACCCTGTCCAACCCGGTCAACGGCAATATCGTGGCTGGTTCCGGAACGGTGACCATCGAGGACAACGACGCCTTCCCACTGATCTCGATCGCCGATGCTCAGATCACCGAGGGTGACGCCGGTACCGACACGCTAGACCTCACTCTGACCACCGATGTGCCGGTCGGCCAGACGGTGACGGTTGAGCTGACCACCAGCGGTGGCTCCGCAACCGCTGGCACCGACTACCAGGCTCTGAACGGTGTGGTGGCTACGTTCACCACCGGTTCGGACACCACAACCGTCGGCGTCGACATCATCGGCGACACCGATTTCGAACCGAATGAGGACTTCACGGTCACGTTGGCCAACCCGGTCAACGCCCTGATCCTGGACGGAACGGCCACGGTGACGATCGTCGAGAATGACGTCGATCCATCACTGCCGAACATCCGGGTCGAAGACATCTTCGTCACCGAGGGCGATGCCAACCAGAGCAACGTCGAACTGATCTTCGTGCTCGAACAGGAAAGCCTCAACACCATCCGGGCCACCGCCACCATGGTCGACGTCACCGCCACCAGCGGTGCTGGCCCCGGCGACGGTGACTATGTGCCGATCATCGACCTGCCGCTGGTCTTCTCTCCTGGCGACCGCATTCTTAAGCGAGTCATCAAGATCAACGGTGATCTCGATTACGAGGGCAACGAGACGGCCAGGATTCTCCTCACGCCGAATACCACCCCGACCACGGCCGATGACGCCAACATCATCGACCCCGAGGGCATCTTGACCATCCTCGACTCCGAGGTCGGTCCTGGCGACGGTCCGCAACTGTTCGTGGCCAACGTCACGCAGCAGGAGGGCGGCAACGTCGGCTTCAACAATATGGAAGTCACCTTCATGTTGGATGAGCCTTCCGGCGCTCCGGTGCTGTTCGATGTGGCTGCTCTCGATGGCAACACCGGCATCAACGACGCCACGCTGGCTGGCAACGACTTCGTCGACCCGACCACCCACTTGATCATGCCGTTCCGGTTCGCTCCGGGCGAGCAGATCCTCAAGCGGAACTTCCGGGTCAACGGCGACACGTTGCTCGAGGGCAACGAAGTGTGGCGAATCGCACTCCAGAACGTGCAGGGCGCGGTACCAGGCGGAACCGGCGAGGGGATCATGACGATCCTCGACACCGATCTGCCAGTAGGTACGCCGACGGTCAACGTGATGGACATCATCGACGGTGAGAACGGCGATACCAGCACCGAGAATGCCACCATCAAGTTCTTCCTCGATCGTCCCCACGACACCACCGTCACGGTTGACTACCAGCCGATCGACGGAACCCTGACCGTGGCCGAAGGCGACTACGACCCCAACGTCGCATCGCCGACGGTTACCTTCCTCCCCGGTGAGCAGATCGCCGAGAAGCCGGTGATCATCAACCGGGACGACGACTACACCGGCGTTGAGTATCTCGACGTCGTGATCTCCAACCCGACCGGTGGCGCCGTTATCGGCGACGGAACCGGCCGGGTCACGATCTACGACGACGAGCAGCAGGCCAACCTGCCCGGAATTTACTTCACGACAACCGACATCGAAGAGATTGATGCCGGCTTCACAATCGCCAACCTGAAGGGCTACATCGATAAGCCATTCAACGGTGTTGTCGAGGCCACCTTCGGCTTCGTCGATGGCACCGCCAAGCAGGGCATCGATTACGACTGGCACAAGAACGCCAACAACCAGAACATCACGACCATCCGTTTCTCGAACGGAGAGCAGGTCAGTGAGACCAAGGCGAGGATTCTGTCCGACC
>JBOEHD010000223.1:19263-34150 GCA_050633745.1 Acidimicrobiales bacterium | reverse complement strand
GGTTCGACAGCGGCTCATCCATGAGGAAGGCCTTTGGCTGACGCACGATCGCTCGCCCCATAGCCACCCGCTGCCGCTGGCCACCAGAGAGCTGGCCGGGCTTACGTTGCAGCTGCTCGGTGAGGTCGAGTGTCTGTGCCGCCTTTGCCACCCGATCGGCGATCTCCGACTTGGGCAGCTTCGCCAGTTTGAGAGCGAACCCGATGTTGTCGGCAACCGTCATGTGGGGGTATAGCGCGTAGTTCTGAAACACCATGGCGATGTCGCGGTCTTTGGGGTGTACGTCGTTGACGACCCGATCGTCGATCCGCAGCTCGCCGCCGCTGATCTCCTCAAGGCCTGCAACCATCCTCAGAGCGGTCGACTTGCCACAGCCAGACGGGCCGACAAGTACCAAAAACTCGCCGTCATGAATCTCGAGGTTCAGGTCCTCGATGGCTTTGAAGCCATTCGGATAGACCTTGTTCACCCGCTCTAGCGTTACTCCAGCCACAAATATTCCCCTACCGCAAATAGATTGAGTCGAGTTGCATCTTACCCCAAGCAACTTCGGTACGCCCGGTCTGATGAGCTAGTTGACGCCGTTGTGGCACAGGCGGCGCAAAGCCCACAAACTTGCCATACTGGATCGGTGAGCGAATCGACCCCAACGCTGTCCTTCGAGTGTCCCCGCTGCGCAACTGCGACCGAGGGCCGGTTCTATGGACCCTGCGATTCATGTTCGGCTGAGCTGCGCGCCACCTACATGCCTGAGGCAAAAGACATCGAGGCACCGGAGTATGTGCCAAAGATGAACGTCACGCCGAACGCCGTGGCCACCAAGGAGTAGCGTTCATCAGGCCTCAACCTTCATTGCTTGGGGCCCGAACGACTGACCGAGAACTCAGCGGTTCATCCTGGAGATCCAGTCTTCGATCAACCAACCGGCGATCGACATTCTCCCCTTTGGCACCGGGGGCAGCTGGTCGTGGGTGAACCAGTCGGCCTCGACAATCTCGCTCTCCTGAATCTTCAGGTCTCCCGACCGGTAGTCGGCGTTAAAGCCGACCATGAGCGAGTGCGGGAACGGCCACGGCTGTGAGCCGAAGTAGCGGACGTTGTCGACTTCGACGCCCACCTCTTCTCGGACCTCGCGCTCGACGCAGTGTTCGAGGGTCTCGCCCGGTTCGACGAACCCAGCGAGCGCACTGAAGAACCGGCCGGGAAATTGGCGACCCCAGGCCAGCAGGGCCCGACCGTCATCGCGCTCGACGAGCATGATGACCGCCGGCGTCAACCGAGGAAAGGCCATGAGTCGACACTTCGCGCAGCTGAGCGCCCGCTCGGAGTCGGCCAACTCGGTTTGGCTGCCACAGCGACTGCAGAACTGATGATCGGCGTACCAGGTCAGAACCTGGGCTGCTCGCCCGGCGAGAATCCACTCCGGTTCCGGCAGCACCGCGAATGCCTTACGTAGGTCAGCGAAATGCGCGTCACGGTGCGGCTCGAATTCCTGGCCAACGTTGGCGGTCCAAACCGGGCCCTGGTCGTCGAAGCCGAGCACATGCACTTCGGTGGCGCCGTCTGGCGCTTCGGCATAGACCGGCGGCGCGCCGTCAACCAACAGCAGCTGCTTGCGACTGTCGAACAGGAACCACCGCCCCGGGGTCCCTTGGAGGTGGTCTGGCAGCGTGACTACAGGCTCAAACATAACGACTCGTAACCTAGTGGATCATTGGCCCAGTGTTTAAACAGCGGTAGCCGATCTCGGGCGATACACACGTGTTCGCCATACGATCTGCATCCGTCGTGCAGCGCCAAGCGGGTAATAACCTGGCCACATCCCCGACATCGGAACACTAAACGAGAGCTCGCTACATGCTCAGCTGAAACAACAGCTGGCTGTGCCCGGCGACGAGTTCGAGGTAGAACTCGATGGATTTGTCATCGACATCCGCCGCGGCGACCTGCTGATCGAAGTTCAGACCGGGTCATTCGGAGCGATGGGACGAAAGCTCGACCGGCTGCTGAACAGCTATTGCATTCAGCTAGTGCATCCGGTTGCTATCGCAACCTACCTACACAAACCCAAATCGAAGCCTCGCCGCTCCCCCATCAAAGGCAGCCTTTATTCGGTTTTGGATGAGTTGGTGAGCATCCCGACGTTGTTGGATCACCCGAACCTGACCCTCGATGTCATGCTGGTCACGGTCGACAAATTTCAGAAGCACGATCCAAAGGCCAGACGGGGTCGGGGCGGCTGGCGGACGATGGATAAGAAGCTGCGCTCGATCGAGTCGAGCCACCGCTTCAGCACAACCGGCGACCTGGTTGGCCTCATGCCGGACGGGCTACCCGAACGCTTCACAACGGCAGATATCGCCACCGAGGGAAAAATTACGCGAGACGCGGCGCAAAAGCTGGCGTACTGCCTCCGAGCATTGGACCGCATCGAAGTCCTCGAGCGGTCAAAAGCGGGTTACGTCTACCGCTGGACCGACGACTGAAATCCAGCTGCGACGCCATGAAGGGCTATAGATCCGCACCGTTGGGGACTTCTGAAGCAGCAGCGAGAATATAGTCCAAGTTTCTATTGGGTAATATCATTTGATTCTCGCTACGGGTCCTACTGTTTGCTACCCTCGGTGACTGGGCAGCCCGAGGCGTATTGGTGACGGGCGTCACATATTTAACAATCAGGGCAACACCACGTAATATGTGGTTGTAGCTGGTAGTTTTCGGCGTGCGTGACGGACGCGCGGTGCCGGCGGAGGTTAATAGTGAACAGTCAAGACGAGATGGCGGGGAACTCGGTTGCGGGTCCCAGCTGGTGCGGTTTCGACCAACTTCGGCTCAGCGATGGCTCGAACTCGGTCAACGTCACCATCGGATCATCCGACAAGTGGGATAAGGCCCATCTGCGGAGGCTCCGCCAGTCTGCTGACCTCCCCGGTCTAGTACCGGTCATCGACAGCGATTTCGCCAGCGACGGTAAGCCGTTCGCAGTCACCCCGGTCGTCGACTCTCCCACCCTTGCTGATCGCATCCCTCCGTCCGGGTCAGAATGGGAAGACTGCGCCGCGATCACTGAAGCCGCAGCCCGAGCAACCCATGAGGCCCACCTTCGGGGTCTATTCCACGGTTCACTCTCACCCGATCAGATCTTCGTCATCGATAACGACGTAGCGGTCAACGGCGTCGGCCTTGGCCTCGGCGGAACACCGTCCAGCGACTACGCCCACTGGGTCGCCCCTGAGGTCGTCGACGGCGGCGAAGCAACCGAGCGATCCGATGTCTATTCACTCGGCAAGATCCTCGACGCCTCCCTCGGTGGTTCCCTCGAAGATGTTCCCCGTTCGGTTCGTCGCCTCATCATGTGGTCGAGCTCCGACACCCCTGAGGCTCGCCCGCCATCAGCTCTGGAATTCGCCAGCATTCTTGCTGAGGCCCTCGGCGAAGACCGCAAGACTTACAGCCCAGCCTTTATCGCAACGGCCGAGACCAACGACCTGGCATCGACCGCTTCCGAAGCGGTAGCCGCCTACGTGCCTTCAGAGGCACCAGCCGCCTCGGCATCCACCTCCGGTTCCGGCGTCGCTGCAGCAGCAGCAGGTGCCGCAGCAGTCGGAGGCGTCGCCGCCGCCGCATCGATCATGGGCAATGACGATGAGCCAACGGCCGACATCGAAGTGGCCGACGCAGGCATCGAGCTAGACGAAACCGAAACAGCCGACATCGCACCGGACGCCATCAAGACCGGCGAGATCCCTGCGGGCACGGTCGAAACCGCGGCCGCTGCTACCAGCGAAATCGGCGACGCCGAAATCAAGACCGAAGAACCGGTCTTCGACTCACGTCGCTATAGCGAAGAAATCAAAGACACCGTGGCCGATGACGACCACGAGTTCCCGGCTGCAGCCCGGACCGTCGACTTTGAACAGCGCTTTGAGGCAGAACGCAAGGGCGGCAACAAGGCTGGCATCCTGGTCGGCGCCATCCTGGCCGCCGGTCTCGGCGTTGTGGCATACAACCTGCTCAACTCGGGCGACGACACCACCGAAGCCGCTGAGTCAGCCGAGACCACCGAGGTAGTGGAATCCCCCACAACTGTGGTTGAAGTGACTCCAACCACTGAAGCCCCGGTCACCACCGAAGCTCCAGCCCCGGCTTCGAGCGAAACCACGGTCACCACCGAGGCACCAGCCCCGGCTTCCACCGAAGCCCCGGCGACCACCGAGGCCCCGACAACCACCGAAGCGCCTACAACAACTGAGGCGCCGGCAACGACGATCGCCCCGGCGGCCGCGGCAAACACGGTGACCGGCCCGATCTCTGCTAGCGACGCAGGCGTTCAGGTTCTCCACGGCATCCCCGGTGCCGAAGTTGACGTCTACGTAAACGGTGAGGCACTTGCTCCAGGGTTCACCCTTGGCACCATCGCCGGTCCGGCCAAGCTCGATCCTGGCACCTACGACATCGACCTCTACGCCGCCAGCGACAGCGCACCAGCCTCAGCGGCCGACCGCGACGATGATCCGTTGATCTCCGAGACCGTCACCGTTGGTGCCGACCCGGCAACCCTCGTCGCTCACCTCGACGGCGAAGGCCAGGCAGTGATCTCGGCGTTTGCCGAGAACCTCGATGCCATGGAGGCTCCGGCCACCGGTCGAATCCAGCTTCGTCACCTCGCCGCAGCTCCCGCGGTTCAAGCCACCATCGACGGCGTATCTGCTGGCGGACTGCTCGAGCCCGGCCAGGCAACCTCGCTGGTACTCGCCGCAGGCGAACACACCATCGAAACCTCAACTGCCGATGGCACGCCGGTCAAGAGCGCAACGATTAGCTTGGCCGACGGTGAAGTCGCCAGCATCTCCATCATCGGAGCGGCCGAGGCCGACTCGATCGACGTTGTGATCCAGCGCTACACCGGCCTCTCGGCAGCTCCGGCTGGCGTACCGACCGGCAATAGCAACCTGCTGGCCGCAGGCGAAGACCCAACCGGCCTCTACATCCTCGGCGGCCTCACCTCGCTCATGGCAGCAGCCGGTGGCCTGCTCATGATCAGGCGAAACCGTCGGGTACTTTAGACTCTGTGAACCAACGCCTCATCTCCGGCGTCTTCGTGATGGCCATTTCCTTGGCCCTCGTAGGTGCTGCGGTGACGGCGCACAAGATTCCAGCTGGCGCCGAAGAGGCCAAGCTGGGCTCTTCAGCAGTGGCCAGTGCGGGAGCGGTTAACGCCGCTCAAGCACAGGTGCCTCTGCGCTCAGCCCTACTCGACAATCAGGCGTCAGGCATCGACGACTCCGATCTCCCAATCACCGTTCGTATCGGCGACCTGGGGCTGCAGGCACCGATTATCTCGGTCGGCGTGGACGAGAACAATCAGTTCGCAGTACCAGCAGCGGACACCGTCGGGTGGTACCAGTACAGCGCGACCCCAGGGTCGGCAGGTTCGGCGGTATTGGCAGCCCATGTCGACTACGGCGGCCGGGCCGGGGCATTCTTCAACCTGGCCCAGCTTGAACTGGGCGAGACCTTGGAAGTGGAGATGGCCGACGGTTCGGTGCTTCGCTACAGGGTCGTAGACAACCAGAGCTACGACAAGACCGAGTTGCCTGCGGTTGAGTTGTTCCGCAAAGACGGCGATCCGGTACTGACCCTGATCACCTGCGGCGGCACCTTCGACAGCGACCGCAACTCGTATCGAGACAACGTGGTTGTTACTGCGGTGCCGATCGAGGCTTAGGCCGCCGGCCCCTGACTCTGACGTCTGGACATCATCTCCGCCCGCAGCGCTGAACGAGGGCGGTTGGGTGGCTCCCCGCAGTCGAGCGCCCGAACCCTCGCTTCCCAGCTCTCAACGTGCCGCATGGCCGCCCCGATGCGACCCATAGCGACGAGCAGCTGCGCCGAGGAGGCCACGAGGCCCTCATCAAGCGGAGAGGCCAACAGCCCTCTCTCGTAGGCCACCTGTGCACCGTCGAGGTCTCCCCGCTCAATACATACCTTCGCGACCCACGCCGCAGCTTCGACTATCACGCCTTCGATTTGAGATGGCATGCGATGGTGACTGTCGACCCAGGACCAGTACCTACCCCCAGCGCTGCCAAGTGGAACACCTCGCACCAGTTCCATCGCCTGAATCAGCTCAGCTGTCGAGCGATCACCACACCTCGATGCCTGCCCGACCACCGCTTCGAAACGCTCGAGGTCGGTTCCGATTCCCTGCAATCGATAGAGCCCGCCGGTGACCCTCGGTAAGTGACAAGCGCCGATCCGGCTTCGAACCTCGGCCAGCAGATTTGGAAAGCGGCTGGCCGATATCGCTTCACCGTCCCACAGGGCATCGATCACCGTCGCTCCACTGACCGGTCCGGCGCAGGCGAGAAAGCAGATCAACGCCAGTTGTTGCGATGTCAAACACCAAGCGGCGTCCGAATCAGGTGCGGTCAAAGCCCCGCCAAACCCGTTCATCTCGATCGGACCCAGCAGATTCAGCATCGGACCGCCCCCGACCAAAGGCTTGTCGCCGACAAGAGCGGGCGAGGAACCGGGCGATGTATCGGACCATGCATCTGGCCATGTATCGGGCCATGTATCGGGTGATGGGTCGGGTGATATCTCGGGCCGGGAACCGGGCGATGAGTCAGACACCGCGTGCAGACGAGGAGCGACGGTGAGCGCGGGCAGCGCATGGCCAAGCCTGACTGTCATCTGGTCGACCGTTAGCTGCACTCCCCCGAGGTCCACTGGTAGATGTTGGAAGCTCGGCGCTACCAGCACCAACGAATCTCCCGGGCAGTCCGAGTCCGGAGCAGCCTTGTAGAACTGCACCCCGTGGGTCTCCGGGCGCCGGTTCAACTGCTCCAGTAGCGACCTGGTGATGATGTCGAGGCCGGGTCTATCTCCAGCGACGGTCAGGGAACCGGCCGCCGCGAGGTCGACGAATAGGCCATCGGCGACGGCCAGCAACATGCTCGAAGCAGCCGTCGTTGGCGCATCGATAATCCGAGCGAGTGACGTCGACCGAGACAGCGACCAACTCAACCCGCCGTCGTCGCTCTCCCACGGCGCCGCCGGTGCGCAAACCGAATCCTCCTTGGCCAGCGATACCGGCTCGGCAAATCGCGCCACGAGCCGATCGTCAAGCGCACAGACCCACATGGGATCCCGACGCGCACCATCGGCCGGAGATCTACCGAGAAGCGTCGCGATGATGGCGATCGACATCGCCTCTTTGCGTAGGTCACGCTGCAGGGAGAAACGGTGGACGAACCCTATGGGCCGTTTCCGTTTGGGGCCCTGCGCCGCCACCGGACCGACAACATCATCGCTAGACCGCCCAAGCGAACTAGTCGAAACCTTGACCATATGACTTCCCCGCGATCGCCACCACAGATATCAAGCGGATCTGAAGAGATCCTGCTTTACCTATGCCGACACCCCGGACCGCCCACCCCATCGGATCGACCCGTTCACCACCCGCCAAGCAGTAGTTACGCTATCGCGCCCAACCTGCTTCGACAAGCAAGCTCAAATCCGTCGGTCTTGTTGCAAATGTGTTGAGTCTCCGCCCGAAGCATTGACTTATTGCCCATTTCAGCTTGAATTCTATTCAGGGCGAGACTTGCACTCTTGCAACTCAAACCCTGTGCGGCGGATCTTGACGCCCTGGACGTATCGCGGCGGATACCTCTAGGGCGTCGATCCCCATAAGGTTTCGAATTCAACAAACCTTAGAGGCGATCGGCAGCCACAGCTCTGGCCACAGGCCGCAACCCGACGGGCAACCACAGCCCTGATCACTGATCACGATGATCCGACCAATCCACCGTGGGCTTACTGTTCGGGCCCCGAGGTAGCGTCGGACCCTAGGGATTGCTCGACCCCAGCCAACACCGAATCGAATCGGTCGAGGATGGCGATTCCGTCGACAAGCGACTGCAAGTCGATCGGGGGGATCCCTTCGTCGTATCGGTCGAGTGGAGGGGGGCTACCTGCGGCGGCAAGTTTCTTCATGACTGAGAATATAGACAGGTCGCCCGGTGAAGAAAAGAATACATGCCGAGAAAACTTCCACAATGAAGAAAGTAGATGCATCAACAATTAGGTATAAGCATGCCTCGGAACTCGGCCGAACCCAGGCCTTCTAGTCGGGCATCGAACCAGCGCTTCGAGCCGGCACCCAGCCCTGTTCTGCCTGCAAACCGGATGGTGCGCCGTTGTCTTCTGTTGCCGCCGAACGCCCTGGAGCGCCAGGACACATAGATGCCAAAGCGGTCGATTCCAGTTGGGGCCACAGCGCTCAAATGTATAGAACTCGCTCCGCGTGGCCTGAAAATCCGGCATCTACAGAAGGTTTGCACCCCGAGATGACAACACTGGTGGGCTAGTCAACGATACGCTCAATCGGTGTCTATCGATCCATATCGACTCCCAAAGTCGGTCCGACCGACCGACTACCGAATCGCCATTCAGCCTGATCTTGAGGCGGAGACCTTTAGCGGCAGCGTCATAATCGACGCGGTTGTCGAGGAAGCGGTAGAGAGCGTCGTTCTCAACAGCGATGAGTTACGCATCACCTCGGTCACAATCGCCGTTGGCGACGGTGCGCCAGCTCCATGCGAATACTCGATCGATGCCGAACACGAGCGGCTGAGTGTCGATCCTCCGGAGGCGCTGACCCCCGGGGGGATACAGCTCGAGATCAGCTTCGATGGGGTGTTCAACGACAAGTTGATCGGCCTCTACATCAGTCGCTTCACCGACGATGACGGCAACGAGCAGAAGCTGGCAACGACCCAGTTCGAGGCCACCGCTGCTCGCAAGTGTTTCCCCTGCTGGGACGAGCCCGAATTCAAAGCTCGGTTTGCTCTGAGCCTGACCGTCGACTCGGCATTCACCGCCGTTGCCAACAGTCCAGAGATCGCAAAGACCGAGGTCGATGGTGGTCTTGTGCGCTTCGATTTTGCGCCGACCATGATCATGAGCACCTATCTGGTTGCTTTCGTCGCCGGGCCGCTGGAGATTACCGACCCGGTTGATGTCGACGGTGTGCCGCTGCGAATCGTACACATCCCTGGCAAGGCGCACCTGACCGACTTCGCCTTAGAAGCCGGGGCGTTCGCCCTCCGCTACTTCACCGAGTACTTCGGTCTCCCCTACCCCGATCAAAAGATCGACATGGTGGCCATCCCTGATTTCGCCTTCGGAGCGATGGAAAATCTCGGCTGCGTGACCTTCCGAGAAGTCCTGCTTCTCATCGACCCAGACAGCGCCACCCAGCCCGAGCTGCAACGAGCGGCCGATGTGATCAACCACGAGTTGGCCCACATGTGGTTCGGCGACCTGGTGACCATGAAATGGTGGAACGGCCTCTGGCTGAACGAAGCGTTTGCCACCTTCATGGAAATGCGCTGTACCGACGCATTCCGCCCCAGCTGGCATCGCTGGACCGACTTCGGTCTGTCTCGCACCGCAGCGTTCGACACCGATTCGCTCGCTTCGACACGACCCATCGAATACGAAGTGGTCAGCCCGGCCGACGCCGACGGAATGTTCGACATTCTGACCTACGAAAAGGGCGCGGCAGTAGTACGGATGCTTGAGCAGTACCTGGGAGAAGACCGGTTCCGGGCCGGTATTCGCCGCTACATGGCCAAACACCAATTCGGCAATGCCGAGACCACCGACCTGTGGGACGCGCTCGAAGAGGAAACCGGCGAGCCGGTCCGGCGGATCATGGACAGCTGGATCTTCCAGGGTGGCTACCCCCTCGTTACCCTGACTGCTGGACGCTCCGGTCTCTCTCTGTCGCAGAGTCGTATGCGCTACCTCGGTGGGGACACGGCCGAAGATCAGACCTGGGCCATACCGGTCCAGTACCGCTGGAAGGATCCGGACTCCGCCGACCCGCAGTCTGGCCGACTGCTGTTGGATTCGTCCGAACCGTTGAGCCTCGATGTCGGGGAAACGCCTGAGTGGCTACTAGTAAACGCCGCCGGGGCCAGCTTCCTGCGGACCGCCTACCCCGACGAGATGTTGGAAGACCTGGCGGAGCTTGGCCAGGAACAGCTGAGCGCGGTAGAGCGTTATGGACTGATCGATGACGCATGGGCTTCGGTCCTGGCTGGCGAAACCACGGCCCGGGCATTCCTGAACCTGCTCGAAGCCATGACCGCCGAGTCCGACCGTTCGGTGTGGCAGCGAATCATCACCGGCTTCGCCCAGCTCAAACGCCTGCTAAGCGGCGAGGCCGAAGAACGGTTGGAAGAGATCGCTCACGACGCCATCGCCCCGGCGCTGGCTCACCTTGGGTTAGCTCCCGAGCCGGAAGACGATGACCAGATTCGTCAGCTGCGCGGCGATCTGGTGCGGGCGTTAGGCACCGTGGCCAACGACCCAGAGATCCAGGAAGAAGCAAAGCGCAGCATCTCGGTTGCCCGTAGAGAACCGGAGCTCCTCGATGCCGCCCTCCTGGCAGCCTCGGTAGGGGTTGTGGCAGCCTGCGGCGACGAGACCGACTTCAACGACTTCGTCGACGCCTGGAAGACCGCCGAGACCCCACAGGAAGAAATCCGCTACCTGTACGCGCTGGCCGACTTCCCCGACCCCGACCTCGTGGCTCGCATCTACACCCTGATTCTCGACGGCGAGATCCGGAGCCAGAACGCCCCCATGCTGCTCGGCCGAGCCCTGCTCAACAAACACGCCAGCCGCGAAACCTGGGCGTTCATCACCGAAAACTGGGACAAGCTGAACGAACTGTTCGCCGATGGGCTCATCGTACGTATGCTCAGCGGCCTGCCGACGCTCAACCATGCGTCCGATCAACAGTCGGCTGCGGAGTTCTTCGCCACGCACGACGTGCCGACCGGCAGCCAAACCCTGGTCCAGATCCTCGAGAACCAGCGAGTTCAGGTGGCGTTGCGCGAACGAGAAGCCCAGGGTTTGAGCCAGTTCCTGGTTCTATGATTCGATTCGGCCCGACCGACTCACCGCCGCAGGTGTGGGCCGTCGAAGATCACGAGGTTCAGATCACCTGGGGGAGGCTCCCCCCGGGCCACATCACCGCCAAGACCGAAAGCACCGAAACCACCATCGAACACGTTGGCGGCCCGGGTGGGATGAACGTCGGCGGGCTTCAAGCCGATAGCGCCATCGAGATCGCCCTGACATGGGACGGCGGTGGCACCACCCTGCACGCCAGGACGATGCCAACACCCCCCGGTGAGCTGCTGGCCAGATTCGCCACCATCAGCGACCTTCACCTCGGGGCCTACCGCTGGGGCGCCTTCAACACGATGATCGAGAAGGCGCACTACGAGGTTGCTCACCCGTACCGTTGCGCGTCGGCCGCGGTGGAAGAAGCGTTGTCGTGGGGAGCCGAGATGTTGATCATCAAGGGCGATGCCGCACAGCACGAAACGGCGTCGGACTTTGCCGAATTAGGCCGGCTGGTAGACGAACACCGGCAGCTTCCGATGCTGTTGATCCCGGGCAACCATGACGTCGACGGCGAGGGCCACGGTGCAGGTAGTTCGATCCCGCTGACGGTCGGTGAACGGCAGCTGCCCTATACCCGCAGTGTCGACAGTTTCGATCTGCCGGGCGCAAAGGTGATCGTTGCCGACACCTCGATTCCCATGCACGGCCGAGGCGACCTTGCCCGCACCGCGCCGGCGATTCTCGATGTTGCAGCCGCTTCAGATCGGCCGGTGTTTATTGGGCTGCATCATCAGCTCCAGGCCACAAGACTCCCCCGCTATTGGCCGATTGGGATCAACGTCTCGGAAGCGAATCGCTTCCTAGCCAAGCTCAACAAGATGCAGCGTCCGGTTGCCGTCAGCTCTGGCCACACCCACCGAAATCGATCTCGACTTCATGGCGATGTCCTGGTTACCGAGGTCGGGTCGACCAAGGACTGGCCGGGGGTCTGGGCCGGTTACGCCGTTTATGAAGGAGGCATCCGTCAGGTTGTTCGACGGATCATGAGGCCGGATGCCATCGTCTGGACCGAGTACAGCCGCGGCGCCCTCAATGGCCTGTGGGCCATGTGGTCTCCCGGCCCGCTCGATCAACGCTGCCTCTCACACCCGTGGGTGAAAGACCGCAGCCTCGTCTGAGCGAGACCTATTCAGCTTCGATGGAAATCACGCCGGTGAGACCATCGACGTTGACGGTGCTTCCGGTCACGATTCGTTCGCTGGCTAGGTGAGCCCCGACGACCATCGGTGTGCCGAGCTCGCGAGCGACGACAACGGCGTGGGTAAACGTTCCACCACGGTCGGTAACGACGGCTCCGGCGGCGACGAAAAGCGGAGTCGCTGCCAGGTCAGGCCGCGACAGCACAACGATTTCACCAGGCTCGACGAGGTTGAGGTCGGAGTCGGATTCGATTACCCGCGCTCGGCCACGGGCCATACCGGGGCTACCGGGTGAGCCGAGCATCATGTCGCCCGGTTCGAGCACCCCATCTTCAAACGCCCAGGCGGGCGGGTCACTCGGCGCCGGAATCCAGCCGTCATCGGAGCCGATCATGCTCGGCGGCGCCGACTGATCCCGAAGGTCCTCGTACTGAATCCGTCGCTTCGAGCTGATCTCGGCCACCTCGCCTAGACCGCCGTCGGCGTAGTACTCCAGCTCGGCGGCGGTGAGCATCCAGATGTTGTCGATCTCTTCAAAGTCGTGCCTGCGAACACCGCGCGCTGCCAGTTCGCGGAGCGCTAATCGCATCTCGTGGATTACCCGCACCACGTTGGTTCGTGAGAGCTCACGGCCGCGGATGAAGGCGGTCGACGCCCCGAACCCGGCCACAAATCGTTCCCGCTGGCTACCGGACAATGCATCGGAGATCTCGGTGACCAGCCGGGCACGATCCTGTTCCAGGTGCGTTCTTCTTAACCGTGGGCTGGAGTCGTCGTCGCAACGCCGCATGCAGTCGAGCAGCTTGATCATGATGTCTGGGGCGACGTCCCAGGTTGGCGACGACAGGTCCCACTCGTTTGGTCCCCGGTAACCGACCTCGTTCGTCAGGGCATCCATGCCCGCTACTAGACCGACGGACTCGGCATGGTTAGACAGCCGCAGAACCCGATCCAGGCCCTCTTGCTCACGATCGAAAACCCGAGTCAGACCGTCGGATGACCGCACCATGCGCGACAGATCCCAGAGGGCCAACGTCGGTGAGACGGAGTCGATCATGCCGATGCCGCTCAGTAGACGCAGCGCGTGTGCTGGCTGGCCGATCTCGGCGCAGATCTCGGTGAGAACCCAAGGCCCGATAGTCGAGGCCAGGATTTGGTTTGCGTGCTGCTCGAACAGTCGACGACACAGCGGCTGCAAACTCTTTGCCCGTCGAGCCAGA
Source organism: Acidimicrobiales bacterium (assembly GCA_050633745.1). Lineage (GTDB taxonomy): Bacteria > Actinomycetota > Acidimicrobiia > Acidimicrobiales > SZUA-35 > JAHELU01. The sequence continues at coordinate 20,802 of JBOEHD010000223.1, read as the reverse complement.
TCCAAGTCGGTCAACTCGGCGAAGTTTGGTCGGCTGTCGCGACAGGCAATCGACTCGGCGTGACCGTGATCGAGTTCGGTTTGGTTGCGGCTCTCCATCACCCAGCGATACCACTGGGTGAGCATGCCGGTGGCCACGGCGTCCGGGTTATGCCAGCTCATATAGGCGTGCCCGGGAAGAGGTGAGCCGTTGTTCACCAGGATGCGATCGATGTGATCGACGGTCAGGTCGGGCGAACGGTCGGCCCAAACCCGCAGGTGGCTGACATTCAGATATCCGTAGCCACCGATGAGACCAATGGTCTCAGGCGAGACCTGGTGGAACTCATCCTCGTCGAAACCCATGCGGCGAACCATGGCGTCGCGCCACCCAAGAGCGGCGCAGGACTCCCACACCATGCTCCAGCCGAGGGGGCTGACCACCTCGGGCAGCATTTCTCCGACAAGCGCACGCGTCCAAACCGGCAAATCTGACTTGAAGTCGCTGTCTGGCAGCCACTCAGGCTCAATCATCATGTGCCCCTGATAACAAACGGCGTAGGAGAGACCTGCCACCGACCGCCGGAGAAGTCTCTAGCAATCAAGCTACCCACGCTGCAACAACAATGTTCGCCTAACTTGGCCGCGTGGGAGAATCTCTCTATTCACAGGCCAAATCTGGGCAACTTCGCCTTGTCCAGCGGCGCCTGTAACCGCCGCGATCACCGACGAACGGTTTCCAGACGATCGGATGGCGCAAAGGTCGGTGGGCCAGCAAAGGCCTGAGCCAAACCCAGCCATTCGGTGGCCAAAGCACCCTCGGCGGTCAGCGATGTCTCGTCGCCCCGGCGGCGCTGGGTCACGACAAGGCAAAACTCCTCGGCCTCACCGGTCAGCCGGTCTGCGGCATCCTCTGGACCCCAAGTCCAGACCTCGCCCGACGGTGCCGTCAACTCAACCCGCACAGGACCTTCAGGGGGCTCCATGCCTCGGTTGACATAGCTCCAACCACGGGTCGAAACCCCGATATGGGCGACGTGACGAAGCCGGTCCGTCGGCTCCCACGGAGCGGTGACCGTGTCAGCTATGTCTTGGCCATGTGACCAGGTTTCCATCAGCCGAGCGGTGGCGAACGAGAGCGTGCTCATGTCAGGACCGAACCAGGGGATACGTTCCTTCGGACCGCGAGACAGGAACGCATCGACCATCTGGCGGCGCTCGTCGCGCCACCAGGTGAGGATCTCCGCCCCGGTCTTGTCGTCCTTTGCGCCGAACACGTCAAGGCTGCGTGTGCTGGCGTTCTTCAACTCGACAAACCGCTCTGGATCGGACACCGCAATTCTGGCCGCAACATCGGCCTGGATGAGGTGAACGATGGTGTCTTTGACATCCCAGCCTTCGGCCGGGGTCACGGCGTTCCAGGCCTGCTCCGAGAGGTCGGCCACTATCGAGTCGAGTGCCTCGTGTTCTGCTGTCAGGTCCGCACAAATCTGCTCCATAGGCGAAGCTTAGTGCGCGGCGGCGCTCGTGGTCTCATGCAGTCCTCGTATGCTGCCGACCA
>JBOEHD010000223.1:0-19187 GCA_050633745.1 Acidimicrobiales bacterium | reverse complement strand
AGTTCAAGGTGGGCGGCCCGCCGAACCCTGCGGTGTTCAACGCGGCGATCGAATCTGGCTGGGCGGTTGACGGAGGAGACCCCCGGCTTTTGCTGGCGGTTATTGCGTGTACGGACGGACATGAACGGCCTTTCTGTCACCGACGATGGTGACGATCAAAGGGAATTCTTTGGTCGTGGTACTCATCCATAGTGGGACAGATTTGCCCAGCCGACCAGGGCCATTCGGATTAGTTCTATGTTGCCGCAACACACATGCCAATCGAAGATGGGCAATCGAAGCGGCCGAACCGAGGGGCCCGCAGGGACACAGGGCCAGACCGCCAACTAGAGTGACTAGATGGTGGATATCCCGGACGATCTCACAGGCGGCTTGGCCGACGGCATTACCGGGAACCTCACCGGCGTTAGCAACAACCGACTTATGGTCTTCTTCTGGATCGCTGCTGCGGTGAGCTTGATCCTGCCGAGGGTTCCCTACGGCCGCAATGCTCTGTACCCGTTCGCCCTGCTCGGAACCTGGGCCCACGAGATGGGCCACGGTGTGGTGGCAGTCCTAGCCGGCGGGTCATTCAACAAACTGGTGATCTACCAAAACCTCGGCGGCACCGCGTACTCCAGCGGCGTTGGCTCGCTGGGGCGGGCCTTTGTTTCGGCGGGCGGACTGCTCGGTCCGGCACTGGCGGGCGGGCTGATAATCGTGCTCGGCTCTCGCGAGTCGACCGCTCGGTGGGTCCTGGCCGGTCTTGGAGTGGTGCTGGCGCTGTCACTGGTGTTCGTAGTGAGAAACATGTTCGGTTGGATCACCCTTGGATTGATCGCCGCCGCGCTAGCAGGAATCTCGGTCTACGGGCCTGAAGTCGTCAAGATATTCACCGCTCAGCTGATCGGTATCCAGTTCTGCTTCGCCAGCTGGGGAACCCTCGACTACATGTTTACAAAGAACTTCGACCGCGATGGCCAGAGAATCGACTCCGACACGCAGGAAATCGCCGAGGTACTGCTACTCCCCTATTGGTTCTGGGGTGGCCTGATCGCGCTTATTTCGTTCGCCATCATGGCATCCTCGTTCTACGTTGCTTGGATCCGCCCATTCCGCAAGGCCGGTTGAGCAACCGGAGGAACAAGATGCTGATCGACACCATCCGAGCCGACATGACCCAGGCCATGAAGAACCGCGACGCCCTGAAGCTTCGCTCGCTGCGAGCGATAATCGCCGCGGTGCAGGAAGCCGAAGTAGCGGGCCCCGAGGCCAAGACCCTCACCGACGATGAGGTGTTAAAGGTGATCTCGGCCCAGGCTAAGCGCCGAGTCGAAGCCGCCGAGGCGTTCGACGCCGGTGGCGCCGACGACCGGGCGGCAAACGAGCGGGCCGAGAAGGAAGTTCTTGAGTCGTACCTGCCTGCGGCCATGACCGACGACGAACTCGAGCAGCTCGTCACCTCAACCCTGGCCGAGAACGGCTGGACGGCGAAGACCGATATGGGTCAGGCGATGAAAGCCGTCAACGCCAAGGTTGCAGGGCGGGCCGATGGCCGCGCCGTCGCAGATCTGGTCAAAGCCAAACTGCAGTAGCGGCGGATTGGCGTTCGGCTTCCCGCCCCAGGGCCTGACTTACAGTCGGCGGCGGTCTTCGCTCTGGTCGCCACAGACGATCAGTGCCAGCGAGCTCGACAGAAGCATGACGCCGATCATCAGTGAGATCAGAACGCCCGATCCCTGAAGCGTGGCGGCTGCGGTGGCTGCGGCTAGAACCGAAACGGTAAGTGCGGTGGTCATGCCGATGCCGCTCTGTTCCAGCCAAGCCATGAAGGCTAAGAATCCGGCCACGAAGAAGAAGACTCCGGGTAGCACCCAACCGTCGAGTCCGAGCACGCCGATCACCAACGCACCAGCTGTGGTCCCGACCAGCATGCCGATGTACGGTCCGGCATCGCGGTCTGCGCCTTCGTCGCCAAACAGCGTCTGCGACTTGAACATCGCCACCACGCCAGCGATCGGCCCGACGACGATCCAGAACCATCGACTGTCGGTGGTCGTCGGGTCCCACTTGGAAAAGATCATGCCGGCGACCAGAGATAACGTGCCGAATACTGCGAAGCCGAACCATTGATGGCGGGCGTAGACAACGTGACTTCGGTCCTGCATTGGACTTGGTCCTGCAGGTGGGCGCGGGTTGGTTTTGGTCGCCATTGATTAGGGATTACTTTCCTTAGTTGGGGCCTGACATCCGTTCCGCCAACGAGGACAGTAGTTGGCCTCCGTCTCTCAACGGTGGCACTCTCAGAACCGTAATATCTCTAGGCGCTCGTCAGCCTGCTGGGGGCTGCAGGGGCCACCAAAGCAAGGCTCACATCGACTTTGCCGCCCGGCCCAGGATGGATCGCCACCTCACCCCGATGTGCCTGCATCAGCGTGTCGGCGATGGCCAATCCGAGACCTGCGGCCCCCTGAACCGTTCGAGCATCATCGGCCTGGGTGAACCGGTCGAGTGCCCGGGGAACGAAGGCGGGGTCGAAACCCTTGCCCTGGTCGGCTATGGACACTCTGACCCGGCCGGCGTCACTGGCGAAGCTGAGCGCCACCGTGCCCTTCAGCGGAGAGTGGCGTAGCGCGTTGTCTAGCAGGTTGCGGAACACCCGGCCGAGCGCGGTGTGGTCGCCGCTGACCAGCAGCGGTTCGGTTATCGAGTTGTCTATGGCCACCATACGGGTGGCCGCCAGCGGACGGAGCGCCTCGACCGCGTCGTCGATCAACTCCGCAAGGTCGATCGTTTCGAAGTTGAGCGCCAGCGCGCCGCTGTCGGCCCTGGCCAGCAGGAACAGATCTTCGACCAGATGGTCGAGAGCCATGACGTTGCCCCGCATGGCCTTTAGGTGCGAAGGGGCGTCGCCGATGCCGTCCTCGACCGCGTCGATGCTGACCAGCAGCGAGGCCAGCGGGGTCCGCAGATCGTGACTCAGCGCGCTGACAACCGCAGTGCGTTCCTCTTCGGCAATGGCCCGTTCAGCTTCGGCCTCGGCCAGCGATCGGCTCAGGTCGTCGACTGCGGCGGCCAGGACCCCAACCTCGTCGGAGCGATCGATGTCGGTTCTGGCGGAGCGATCCCCACCGGCGACAGCCTTGACGGTCGAGCCGATGCTCTCCAGGTCGCGAGCGACGGGAATCGCCAGCTGCAAACCAACGATGATGGCCGCGCTCGCCGCGGCCAGAGCGACCACCAGCGAATACCAAATGTCGCGGCCAGACAGGGTCATCGCTCCGGTTCCGATGATTCCCCCTATCAACGCCAGCAGTGGGCCGACGAGGGCCAGACCGGGCACCGCCTTTCGCAACGTAAGCCGCCTGAACACCTGGGGCAGCAGTGCTATGGCCAACACAACCAGCAGGGCGACGAGGCTCAGGAACAGCGCCACCGATGGGCCGTCGTCCATCATGTCCATGCCGCTCTTGGCTTCGGTTTCGACCGCGAACCGAGCAGCTGATAGCCCAAGCCCGGGCACCCGCAGTTCGCTCAGCTGCAGCTCGGGGAGCCGTAACTCGAACAGCTGTAGTTCAGGTAGCCGTAGCACGGAGGGGACCTTACTGATCAAAGCGATATCCAACGCCATAAACAGTAACGATATGGTCTGGACTGGCTGCGTCGGCTTCGATCAGGCGCCGCAGCCGCCGAACATGCACCGTGACGGTGCCGGGGTCCTGCCAGTCGGGGCTCGATCCCCACACATCCCGCAGCAGATCGCTTCTGGTCATAACCTCGCCGGGCCGGCTGGCCATGTGCACCAGCAGGTCGAACTCCTTTGGCCGCAACACCAGCTCTTCGCCGTCTTTGGTGATCGACCGGGCAGCACGGTCGACAAAGTAGTCACCGAAGGTGATGGTCGATGGGCCAACAGGACGGGAGCGGCGCAGCACGGCCCGGACCCTCGCTGCGATCTCCCGCGGCGACGCCGGCTTGGCCAGGTAATCATCGGCCCCGAGCTCCAGGCCAGCGACCCGTTCGTGTTCCTTGCCCCTGGCGCTCAACACGATCACCGGTACGTCGTCGCCACCATCTCGCAGCGTCTGGAGCACCGCCAGACCATCGATCTTGGGCAGCATGAGGTCGAGCACCATCGCATCGGGGCGTTTGCTACGGATCGCCGCCAACGCTTCCTCGCCATCCTGGGCGGTGCGAACGTGGAACCCATCGCGCTCAAGGTAATCGGCAACGATGTCGCGCACTTGCGACTCGTCGTCGACGATCAGCACGTTTGGCCTCGTTTGCTCCATGTCAGCAACCTAGTCCGGTCATGACAATTGAACCCTCACCATGCTCGTCGCCATGCCCCGACCAGCCGGAGTTAATCACTTGTTCAGTTCAGTTCAGTCAGTTCAGTCAGTTCAGTGCAGGTGACAGCAGCCAGCTCAAGCGATGAGCCGAAGCAGCGCAGGGATTACAACCGCAGCCGAGTCGGGACAGATCGCTACCGTCTCGGCCCACGACTGCAGCTCGCCGAGTGGCACATGGTCGATAGCCACCACCTCGCCATCGGTACAGACCGGCTCGGCGGGCCAGGCAGCGATGTAGAGGCGACCGATCACTCGATTGTCATCGGCCTCATAGGAGGTGGGGCCGAGCTCATGAAGGGTCGCCCCGTCGATGCCCGCCTCCTCGGCCAGCTCCCGTTCAGCCGAGGTTTGCCACTCCTCGCCGACTCCGCACACCCCACCGAAGGCCACATCCCAATAGGACGGGTAGGTATCTTTCCAGTCAGCCCGTTGATGCACGACCAGCAGTGTTTCGGCGTTAACTAAGCTGTCGGCACGGAGCGAGCTGTCGGCACGGAAAACGGCCGTAAGGTCGGTGTCCGCTGGGCCCTGCACCACCGCGACATAGGTGCAGCGATGCCGTAGCTTTTCGGCACGCATGCGGTGGCGGGGCACGATATCGATTACCGCTCCCGCGATGTCAACCACCTCGACGAGTTCGCTATCGGGACCCATTAACTATCGGGTCTCATTCACCGAGTTGCTGGCGAGCCTCTGCCATCGTGGTGCCAGCGGCCACCAGCTGTCGAGCTTGGATGGCCTGGCGGGGCCGATTCCAGCACAGCGCTCCGGCCAGCATGCCCTGTTCGTCGCTATAGAGCTGTACAAACCGCTGCTCGGCCAAAGAACCCTGAACGACTTCGACCTCGGCTGTGGTCAGGCCCGCCAGTTGGATTTTGCGATCGTACTGATCGCTCCAGAACCACGGGACCGGCTGGAACGGCTCGGCGGCCTGACTTTCCTCGTCGCTGGTCTGTTCCAGTTCGGACAGGATGCGCTTGCCGACGTACATGCCCATCTCGACTGCGTTGTCCCACTGCTCGACCCGCATCTGCTGACCACCGAAACGTCGGTTTGGCCAGCGGGCCACGTCGCCGGCGGCAAAGATCCCCGGAGCAGCCAGACATGTCTCGTCGACCAGCACCCCATCGTCGGCTGGAGAACTACCGACGACCAGGCCAGATCCGGCAAGCCACTCGGTGTTGGGAATCACTCCGATGCCGACGACGACAACATCGGCAGGCACCGTCGAACCGTCGCTCAGTGTTACCCCGGCCACGCGGCCGGTGGTGTCATCAGCCTCGAAACCGGCGACGCCGACCCCGAGCCGCACATCCACGCCGTGACCTCGATGCAGGTCGGCTACCGCCATGCCCGCCGCAACATCGAGCACTCGGTCGAGTGGCGACGCCGCAGCATCGATCAGCGTGACCTGCAGACCTCGTTCTCGGGCTGAGGCGGCAACCTCGGCGCCGATGAAGCCGGCCCCGCAAACGACGACCCGAACATCGGGGACCGAAAGGGCTGCCCGTAGCGCTCGCGCATCGTCGAGGGTACGAAGTTCGCAGACCCCCGCCGGAAGCGCATCGGATCCTGGCAGTCGACGCGGTCGGGCCCCGGTGGCGATGATCAGGCCGTCATAGGCCAACCGCTCACCATCGTCGAGCTCGACCGTCGAGTTTTGGCCGTCCAGAGCCACCGCGTCCCGCCCAAGGCGCCAGTCGATACCGAGCGCTTCAGGATCGGCCGTGGGGCGAAGCCGGAGCCGCTCTTCGTCGACCTCGTCATCGACCAGGTAATTCTTCGACAGCGGTGGGCGGTCGTATGGAAAGTGGGGTTCATCGCCGACCATCACTAGGTCGCCGTCGAAACCCCCTCGTCTTATCGTCTGGGCCGCCTGGGTTCCCGCCAGCGATGCGCCGACGATAACGATGCGACTCATCGAACTGCCAGACCGCTCGCCGGCAAGGGTGCCAGGACGTTAATCGGCAAGAGTAATGGCCTGTTTTGGGCAGCGCTCAGCGGCTTCCCGGACCTTGTCGTGCATGTCGTCGCCTGGGTTCTCGTTGAGGACATACAGGAAATCATCGTCCCTGACCTCAAAGACCTCGGGGGCGATCGCCATACAAACCGCATTGCTCTCGCAAAGGTCGAAGTCGACTACTACCTTCATTTTGCTACTCCCGTTTGTCTAGTTTCGACAACCGTAGCCGCCCAGCGCAACGATCAGTATCTGGTGTAGCCACCGTCCATCACAATTTCGTCGCCGGTGTGATAGACCTGCTCCGGATCAGCCAGGAAAGCGCCGAGCGAGCGGTAGTCCTCCGGTACGCCCCAGCGACGGATTGGAGTGCGAGCGGTTGTGTTGGCCAGGAACTTTTCGTTCTCTCGCCCGGCGGCAGTCATTTCGCTCTCGGTCCATCCAGGGATGATCGAATTGCAGCGCACGCCGTAGCGGGCCAGCTCTACTGCGAGACCCCGGGTGATGGCCAGCATCGCCCCCTTGCTGGCGGCATAGGGCTGAGCCATTGGCGCACCGTGTACCGCCGAGACCGACGAGATCCCGATCAGCGAACCGCCCCCTCCCCGACCGACCATATGGCGAGCACCTTCTCGCAGAGTCAGGAATGCTCCATCGAGATTGACCGACAGCACCCGCCGCCAGTCCTCCAGAGTCTGATCGATGAACGGACCACCGCCGCTGACTCCAGCATTGGCAAATACCGAGTCGACCTTGCCCATCGCCGCTACCGCCTCGGCGAAGCCGGTAACGACCTGCTCCTCATCGGCGACATCAACCCGCTGAGCCAAGACCGTGGCGCCGAGATCCTCAAGCACCGTCGTGGCGCCGTCGAGTTTGGCCTGGTTGGTTCCCCAGATCACAATATTGGCTCCTGCCGCAGCGCAGCCCTCGGCTAGGCCGAGGCCGATGCCGCCGTTACCCCCGGTGACAAGGACAACTCGATCGCTCAAACTGGTAGCCAGGCTTTTATTCATGGCTCCGTTTTATCGGGCAGAATATGCCGATGGCCAAGAAAAAGCCCTCGGCGTCCGAGAAGTCCGCCGATGAAGTCCTCACGATGGTGCGAGATATCGCCACACGATTTCCCGAGGTCAACGAACGGCTGAGCCACGGGGCTCCGACGTTCTTTATCCGCGACAAGAAGGTGCTCTGCCATCTGTTCAGCGACCATCACGGCGATGACCGACTGGCCATATGGTGCGCCGCTCCGCCGGGGGTACAGGGCGAATTGGTCGAACAGGAGCCGGAACGGTTCTTTGTGCCGCCCTATGTCGGGCACAGAGGTTGGATCGGGATGAGGGTCGACATCGACCCCGATCCAGACGAAATCGCCCAGGTGCTCGACACCGCCTATCGGCTGGTCGGCCCCAAGACCCTCATCAAACTGCTCGACTAGCTAGCAGTTCTCGACTGGCTAGTAGTTCTCAACTAGGTCGGCGGCCTCACGGGTGAGACCAAACCACTGACCGAGTTTGCCGCCATTTTCGTCGAGCAGGATCACCTGCGGTTGACCGCGGACGTCGTAATGGTCCCAGGTGAGGAACGACTCATCCCAGGTCATCAGCGGCGTCGAGACCTGATGACGGGCCAGGAACTCCTCGGCCAGACCAAAGCTGTCCTGAGTTCCCATACCTACTACTCGCACTTTGTCTTCATAGAGCTGAGCAAACTGCTCAACCACCGGTGCTTCGGCGTTACAAGCCGGTCAATGCGGAGCAAAGAACCAAAGCAACACCGGAGTGTCACCCCCGGCCAGTTGATCGGCGAGGTTTACTGCCGATCCGTCAACAATGTTGACCGTGCCGAGATCGGGAAATTCGTGATCCGCTACCGCCACGGGGCCTTCGGCCGCCGGTTCCGGGTCCGAGCTGGAGTCCGAATCGGCTGCCGGGGCAGCCTCCTCCTCATCGGCACCGTCGGCGCCTGCTGCGGCGTCATCGGAGCTGGAGGCTTCGGTTTGGTCGGCATTGGCCGCGCTCGACGACTCAACGGTCGTCGAATCCGTGCCACATGCAGCCGCAAACAGCGCTACAACCAGTGCGATCGCAGCCATTCGGCTGGATTGTGCAAAACTGAGCATTGTCCCGAAACCCACGACCCCAAGAGACAATTCCCCGCAATCGTCACTTTTGTGAACTATCTGCGGTTCTGAACATTCGATTAACGAACGCCAAGCACGGAATCGGTGCTGCTACATCTATGTTTCGAGAACTAGCTATGAATACTTCGGAGAGAACTATGCAGGTGAACGACGGCAAGACCAGGTCCTCGGTCGATTCCGTCTCCGTCGCAAACGGCGGAGCACCAGGCGGCCTAAAACTCAAGGCGGCGTTGGCTGGCGTGGTTTCTGCAGCCGCTGCCCTGGGGTTTGGCGAGCTAGTAGCCAGTTTTGCTGCGCCCGTCCCCGGGCCGGTTATTGCGGTGGCCAATCGGGTCATCGACAATGCCCCAAATTGGTTCGTCGAGTTTGGCAAGACGATCTTCGGCCTCGCAGACAAGCCGGCCCTGGTTCTCGGAACCACAATTATCTCGCTGCTATTGGGTGCGGCCTTCGGGCTGACATCGCTTCGCCGGCCGATCATCGCCCGGCTCGGCTTCGCCCTCTTCGGGCTACTCGGCATGCTGTCGATCGGCACCGACGCCCAGGGCGGCTGGGTGATGGCAATCGTCACCTCGATCCTGGCGGCCGGAGTTGGCATCGGCACCCTGGAGTTTCTCCGGTCGAAGCTTCTCGGCCACGGCGTGGCCCAGTTCGGGCTACAGCCACCTTCCGCCGAAGGCCAGGCCTCGCTTGCAGGAACGCCGACCAACCCGCCGGTCTCGCGTCGGGGCTTCTTGAACTTCGCCGGAATCGTTGGCGTGACCGCCGCGGTTGCCGCGACAGGAGCTCGAGAGGTTCGGGCCCGCTCATCGGCGGCCCAAGCTCGAGATGAGGTTGAGTTCGCCGCTGTTCCGGTTGATGAGATCAGTGAAGTCGACGAGTTAGAACAACTGATCGCCGCGGCCAACGAGGGTCCGGTTGGTTCAACCCCCGGCATCACACCGATCGTGGTTCCCGACGGCGACTTCTACCTGATCGACACCGCGCTCACTACGCCCCAGGTCGACCCGGCCAACTGGTCGCTAACGATTCGAGGCATGGTCGACAACGAACTCACCATCTCATACGACGACCTGCTGCAGCGGTCGGAGACGATCGCCCCGGTAACCCTCTCCTGCGTCTCAAACGACGTTGGCGGCAATCTGGTCGGCAACGCGGTATGGCGTGGAGTCCCCCTGTCCGAACTGCTCGAAGAGGCTGGCGTGCAGCCGGGAGCCACCCAGATCGCCAGCCGATCGGTCGATGGCTGGAGCTGCGGCTTCCCAACCGAAGCGGCCTTCGATGGCCGTACCGCCATGGTGGCCATCGGCATGAACGACGAACCGCTGCCCCTGCGGCATGGGTTCCCGGCCCGACTAGTGGTGTCAGGCCTCTATGGCTATGTCTCGGCCACCAAGTGGCTGAAGGAGATCGAACTAACGACGATCGAAGACTTCAACGGCTACTGGATACCCCGCGGCTGGTCGAAACTTGGACCGGTCAAGACCCAGTCCCGCATCGACACCCCTCGGACCGGCGAACGCTTCGAACCCGGTACCGCGGTTCCCATCGCTGGCGTCGCCTGGGCACCAAACATCGGCATCACCAAAGTCGAAGTCCAGGTCGATGACGGCGAGTGGCAGGAAGCCACCCTCGGCGAATCGCTGGGGCCAGACGCCTGGGTGCAGTGGTTACTGCCGTGGGAAGCTACCGCGGGTCGGCACGTGATTCAGGTGCGAGCAACCGACGGCACGGGCACGACGCAAACCTCGCAACGCACCGCTCCAGCCCCAAACGGAGCAAGCGGCTGGCACCAAGTAGGCGTCGAAGTCGCCTAGAGCCCCTTTGGGGCCAGCAAACCCCTCTGAGGTTATGGCAGGTAATTCCGGGGGTTGACCGGTCCGCCATCGACCCGCACTTCAAAGTGCAGGTGATTGCCGGTTGCTGTTCCAGTCTGGCCGACAAAGCCGATGATGTCGCCTCTGGCCACCGTTTGACCCTCGGTTGAGCCGAGCTCCGACATATGGCCGTAGAGGGTTGTGATGCCACCGCCATGGTCGACCAGCACGGTGTTGCCGTAACCGCCCCGAACCCCGGCGAAGATAACAACACCATCGTTCGACGTGGCGATCGGCGTACCCCCGGGGGAACCGAGGTCGATGCCGTTGTGGAACTTGCGTTTCCCGAACACCGGGTGGTTTCGGTAGCCGTACTCGCTGGTGGCGGGGGCATCGACGGGCCACTGGAATCCGAGGGCAGAAGGGGTGGTCGGGTTGTTGATCGCAGTGTTGATCACCGCAGGCGCAGCATTTTCGTTGATGAGGGCCTGAATACCGGCGTCTTCCTCGGCATAGGCTGTCAGCTCGCTGGCCCACTGCCCGATCCGACGTTCGGCTTCGATCTTCAGACCAACCTGGACCGATTGCTGATCTTTCAGCTTCTCGAGTTCGGCCTGAAGCACCTTCTCGGCCTCGAGAGCGTCGATGGCGGCCTGCTCGGCCTGGGTATTCGCGAAGCGTCGATCGTCGAGCAGAGTCCTCAACTGCACCAGCAACTCGGTGGTCGATGAGTTGGCCCCGTCGAGTAGCTGATTCTGACGAAGCGCTTCGTTGACCGACGACTCGCTGAAGATGGTCGACATGCCGCCGAGGGAGCGCGTCTTGAAGCCCTCTACCGCCTTAACGGTGAGCGCAGTCTCGATCTGGCGCTGTTTGTCTCCCGATTGTTCAAGCTCGGAGACCGACTGGGCGGCGATGGCCTGAGCCACCTCTATTCGTTCGGTTGCCAGAGCGATCTTCTCGATCGTCAGGTTCGCCTCTTCGTTAATCGCATTGAGCGACGATGCGATCTCCACATCGGCTGACCTGGCAAGGCTGAGGTTGGCAACCGCCCTGGCCCGCTCCTGCCGGCCCGCAGCATCGATCGTTGTGGTCGAGCCGGTGTCGGCTGTGGTCGATACAGCCGCTGTGGTCGCAGGGGCCGAAGTTGTCGCAACTGCAGTCGTCGGCGCGGCGGTGGTCGGCGCGGCGGTAGTCGGTGCCGCCGTGGTAGGCGCTGCGGTCGATGCCGTAGTAGTCGGCGCAGCGGTAGTCGCGGTTGTCGACGAGGTCTCCTGGGCCGCGGCGGCCAGCGAACTAAGAGCGAACGCCACGACGAGGACGGAACCGACTGTGAGCCTGAGCGTCTTTCGTCGGGGTTGCACTCCCGAAGAGTCACCGGAGTTGGTGCGGGCGGCGGCGCTGAGCCTGGGAGACTGTGTTCTACAAGGTCTCATCGAGAGAATGTCACGCTTTCGGTAAGCGTCACTGCTCAAGGCACAGCGCAGCACTGCGCAACACCAGACCAGTTCCGCCAACAACGATCTACATCTACTTTATTACCACTCCGTGGCGATTGAACACGTTCACGGCGCTAAGGTCCAATTTTCTTCGGCGCAATTTTTTCGACCCCGGCCACCAGGCCGAGGCAGGGCTGAGCCGACCCACAACGGCATCCACAGGAGACGGCAGTGGCAAGCGAGAGCGACGAGCGAGAAGTCTTGACATGGGAAGGCTACGGAAAGGCAGCGCGAGAGCTGGCCGGCCAGGTCGCCGACAGCGGATTTCGCCCGGATCTCATCCTGGCGATTGCCAGAGGCGGACTGTTTCCAGCCGGGTCTCTCGGTTACGCCCTCTCGGTCAAGAACCTCTATGTAATGAACCTGGAGTTCTACTCGGGCGTTGACGAACGGCTCGACGTTCCCGTAATGCTCCCCCCATACCTCGACAAATTCGACCTTAACGATGCGAAGATCTTAATCGTAGATGATGTCGCCGATACCGGGCACACACTCAAAGCAGTCTTCGAATTTTGCCAGGGAGTGGTCGCTGAGAGCAGAACTGCGGTTCTCTACGAAAAACCTCACTCCCTGGTCAAATGTGACTTCATTTGGAAGAAGACGTCACAGTGGATCAATTTTCCCTGGTCAACGGACCCCCCGCTCATGGATCCACAAGGAGCAGCAATCGTGCTCGATGCTTGAGCTGATTGTTGATCCTTATTTACCTCAATTGAGGGTATGCACGCGTGCCTCATTCGACCTATTGTGTCGAAATGGAGGCAAACGCAATGACCAAACGCATCGTCTCGGGAATATTTATCCTCACCGCCCTTGGGGCCCTTGGAGTAATCCTCGCTGGCGCCCTCACTAGCGGTGAACAACTCATAGTCAGGTTTCTGACCGCGGTTATCGTGGCTGCCCTTGGGTTGTACGTGATAAGTGATTTACGGCTTCAAGCTGACGATGACGCGATGACCGCACGAACTGGCGGCCACCCGCGAATCCCCACTTCGGAAGTGCCTGCCAACTCCACTGCGGCATTTATGGCCACCGTTACTAAGCGGGGCGACAAGGACGGGGAAGATGGCGAGGCTCTCGATGGTGAACTCCAGGAAGCCGAAGTCGAACTGACCGCGGTAGCTGACGCGGATTCCGAGGCGAACAAGCAGGCAAAGACGCCGGCGCTCGCCACTACCAACGGCAATGGAGCCGATGGTGAGGAATCCCGAGCTGACCGACAGCTAGCCGAAGTTGGAGCGACAGCGTCGTCGACGACCGAAATGTCGTCGGCCGTCGTCGAGGCTGCCGATTCCAACGGCGGATCACCGGGCCGCCGCGGCCATCTCTCCGTCGCGGCGTCGGCTCCCGAGACCGTCAGGGCCGTTGGGATTTCGCCCCCGAAGGACATCACCCTGGTCGATCTGTTCCCCAACCAGATGAACGGTGGCGGCGAGTCGCCCGATGAGGCGGGCCAGGTCGATGCCGCCGAGGTAGCGGCGAGCACTCCGAGTAGCTACGAGCCTGCGATCGGGGGTGCTGACCAGCCGGATAGCGATGTCACCGCTGAGATGAAGCACATGGCGATCTTCGACGATGGTCAAGACCGGCTGACCGCAGCTGCCAACCAGGTGAGCGGGTCGCCGAAGGCGGAAACTACAGACGCCGAGGTGGAAGCCATCGAAGCAACTGACGCCATCGCACAGACCGAATCGGTAGACGCCGATGTGAAAGACATCGACAGCAAGCGAAGCGAAGCGATCGAGGTTGATATCGCCGGCGCTAAAGAAGACGACAAACTAACGGTGCCAGCGGCCGAGTTCGAGTATTCCGATGAGCTCCAGTCTCCCGAATACGAGTGGCCTACTCCCCCGGCCAAGCCCGTCGAAACATCGGTGCAACAGCCGCACCCATTCGAGAAGGCATCCGCTGCCTACCAGGCGGAAAAGGAGCGGCTTGCCGCGGCGGCCAGCAGCGAGTCGCTGCCGGTCCCCGCTACCTCTCAGGAACTGCAGGCCACCGAGTACGCCGATGCACCGCTAGCCCCGATCATTGACCTGCGCGACGTCAACGGGCTAACCAGCGGCCCGGTCGATGCCGCTATCAATGCAGGCGAGGTCGAGGTTATTGCGACCCTCATCGAGCAGGGCATGCTTTCCACCGACGGTCCGATCTCCGATCGTGACGTTCGAACCATGGTGTATGTGGCCTTTACCTCGAACGAGCTGCGCAAGCTGCTGATGGCTGGCGGATCGCCCGATGGGCCGAACTACGGCCTCGACCTTGGCCCTGTTGAGCTGTTCGACGAGCGAATCCACGCTCCGGCTCCCAAGACGCTGTACGCCGGTGCCCCGCAGTCTCACCGTCCTGCTCAAAGGCAGATCGGCTAGCACCGATCAGCTCGGATCGGCGCTGAAGCTCGCAGCCGATTCTCAGTCCCCCCAAAAGACCGGCGGATTCTCCGCCGGGCTGAACATGTGATCGGCCCCAGGGATTTTTCCCCGGGGCCGTTTGCATTCTCTATCAATTCACCAGCTAGGAAGTCGCTAGTTGTAGGTCTGCGGTCCGAGGACTCGCCCGGCTAGCCGCCAGCTCTAGTTGTATGAAGCCTGACTCTCTTTCCACGTGCCGGTGTCGGCCCTCGGCTCCTTTGGCAGGCCGAGGACTCGTTCGCCGATAATGTTGCGCTGCACTTCGGAGGTTCCGGCGTAAATCGTGCCGGGGCGAGCGATCAGGAAGCTGGCCATCCAGTTGGCCGCGGTATTGGCGGTGCCGATCGGCGGGGCCGCCAATCCGCCTCGGGTCTCCTCGCCGAAGCCGACCATGGCATCGGCGCCAAGCACGTTCATAGCCGATTCGGTGATTTCCTGGTGGTACTGGCTCCAGAACAGCTTGCCGATGGAAGTCTCCGGTCCCGGCTGCTTATCGGCAAGGAAACGGGTGAGAGCCTGCATGCCGCGGTAACGCATGATCTCCACTTTGCTGTGGAACTTAGCGATCTCCTGTCGGACCAACGGGTCATCGAGCTTGCCTGCTTCGCGGGCCATGTCGATGTAGCTGTTCAGTTCAGCCCGGTAGCCAAGCGAGGTTGTAGTGGCACCGACACCTCGTTCGTAGCCGAGCAGTGTGTTGCCGACGGCCCAGCCGTTGTTAACCCCGCCGAGCACGTTTTCCTTGGGGCAGGTGGCGTCTGTGTAGAACACCTCGTTGAAGTGATCCTGGCCGACGATGTTGGTGATCGGTCGCACTTCGACGCCCGGTTGCTCCATTGGCACCAACAGGAACGAGATGCCTTTGTGCTTCGGCACGTCAGCATCGGTTCGAGCCAGGGTGAAGATGTAGTTGGCGGTGTGACCGCTTGAGGTCCAAATCTTTTGACCGTTGATGACCCACTCGTCACCATCGAGTTCGGCCTTGCAACCGAGGTTGGCGAGGTCGGAGCCGGCGTCTGGCTCGGAGTAGCCCTGACACCACACGTCCTCACCGGAAAGGATGCGAGGGATGTAGTGAGCCTTCTGCTCATCGGTTCCCCACGCCAGAATCGTGTTGCCGACCATGCCGATGCTGAAGCCATCGTTAGGACCCGATGTCGGAACTCCTCGGCGAGAGAACTCCTCGTTGAGAACCACGTGCTCAAGGTGGGTCAAGCCGCCACCACCGTATTCGGCAGGCCAGTTGGGGGCCAGGAGCTGGTTATCGCGAAGGGTCTCGCGCCATTCGTTCTGGAAACGAGTTCGGGCTTCGCCCTCGAGAGCGCCGATGCCCTGCCAGTTACTCGGGAGGTACTCGTCGAGAAAGGCTTGGATTTTCTCTCGGTACTGCTGCGACTCGCTTGGATACGTTGGGTCCATAGGGCCCAACTTTATTAGGGCAAACCGATTTGTGCGATTCGAGCAATCCTGCCCTCCCCGCTCATTGCCGGGAGGGCAGGCGCAACTAGTTCAGCACACCGTTCAGGGAGACGTCGGTCTCCCCCGCTTCCACGCAACCGAAGAGCTGCTGATAGAGACCGCCGGTGGCAACCCAGGTCCGTCCTCCGGGGGCCACCAGGTCGATAACGAAACACCCTGCGGTGACCGAGAACCGGTAGTTACCTGGGTTGTCGGTCTCGGCTGAGCCGAGGAACTGACCTCGAGAACCGTCGCTAGTGGCCTGATAGAGCACGGCCAGTACATCAGAAACGCCCTGGTTGGAACGATTGGTGACCCGACCACCGATTTCTGCGCCCTGGCCTGCCACTACCAACTCGGCATCGATGTCGGTCAGGTCCTGACCGGCATCGGCGCAGAAGCTCTGGTTTAGATAGCGACCTCCGTTGGCGGAGAAGACCTCGCCAGCGGGAGCGATGAAGGTAACGACCCCGCACATCGAGTCGGCCAGGTCGAAGCGGTAGTTCCCGTTGCTATCGGTCGTCGTCGAGGCCATGTACTGGGCCCGATTCTCTGTATAGAGGTCGATGCCGACACCTGCTGCTGGTGTTCCATCGCTGTAGGTCACCCGATCGCCGACCGACGCCGCTCCGCTGCCCGGCAGCACGACCGTCACATCGTTGCCGGTGGAGTTCTCGCCGGCTGCTACACAGACCGTGCGGTCCTCATAGCGGCTTCCGCTGCCGAAACTGGCGCCGGACGGTGCGATGTAGGTCAGTACGTGGCAGCCGGGATCGACGTCGAAGCTGAATGCGCCGTTTGTATCCGACGTTGTCGACTCCACGTAGGCCACCCGGTTCTCGGTGAACCGGTCGATATCGATCTGAGCGGGGTTACCAGATAGGTCGAGCACCGAACCGCTAATCGTTGCCTGTTGATTCACCGGCTCGGGGTTGACCCGCATTCTGATGCCGGTCGAGTGCCACAGCTGGGTGCCTTCCTCCGCCGAGTGAGGCATAAATCCGTTGTACCAGAGCACCGCGTCGGTGATCGATTCGCCATTGTCGCCGAACAACCCGTAGGTCGCTCCGCCTTGCCAGGCCTGCTCGGATGAGCGGTACTGTCGACCGAAGACGTTGTTCTGCAGGTAGTCGGTCTCGGGGATGACCTGGTCGTTACCGAGGCCGAAGTTGCCGTCGTCGAAGTCGATGGTCACATAGTCACCGGTGACGGTGTCGTGCACCTCCCAACCGTGATCGACCGCGGCGGTGGCCGACATCGAGAACTCGTTGGTCATGGCCACCATGCCGTTGTTGGTCGCTCGACGAATCTGGTCGTTGCTGTCACCGGCGATGGCGAAGTCGAGCCTCCAGAACGGCACGTGATCGTGGCGGATATTGCACTGCAGGCCCTTGCTGAACATGTGGACGTCAAAGTCGCCGTTTTCGCTCAGGTAGAACATCTGGGTGATGGTGTAGGCGCCGAGCTGGTCCGTAAGCCCAATCTGAAGCCAACGCACACCATTTTGTGTGAACTCGGTTGGACCCTCATTCGTGTAGCGAGTGCCGCCGATCCGGTCGACGTATGGCCCGCAGGCGTTGTTGTCGTAGAACACGTTCATCACCGGCAGCGAGACTCGCTCGAAGATCTTCAGACCGTTGTACGAGACGTCGTTGAGCGACAGACCATCGGATCGTGTTGCGCTCACCGTTGGGGTGAACTCCCAACCGCGGAAGGTCGAGGCAGCGTCTGCTGGTGGGGTTGTGGTCGCCACGGTGGCGGTGCTGGCGAGCAGCAGAGCAAGGAGGCCAAAGAGTAGTTTTCTCATCGGTCGACCCTGCTGTTCTGAATCTCCGATGTTGCTAGGTCGACCCAGGCCAGCAGCTCCGGCGGTGAGTCCTCATCGATATGGAAGCTGACGTAGACCATGCGGGTGTCGAAGTACGAGCCATCTTGCTGCAGGGTCAGAATGCTGTAGCCCCGGAGGATGTCGATTCGATCGTCCCCGACCAAATCCCAGTGAGCCCGGGCTAGATCGACGGCGGCTTGCTTTTCGGCGTCTGACAGTTCGGGTTGGAACTGGCCGGGAGCGATGAGCTCAAGGTCGGAGACCGTTTGTCCAGCAACGGTCACGTCAACCGTCTGGTTATTCGAAAGGCTGTAGTAGATGAACCGTACGCTGTCGTCGTCCTGGGTTTCGGCGGCGATGAGATTGCTGCGTGCGCCGAGGGCGTCAGCCACGGACTGATCGGCGGCCACCACCTCGGCAGGCGACAGACCCTGTTCGTCTGCGGTTTGTATGCGCTGCAGCGTCTGATCTTCAGTCACAATCGACTGGGCCAGATCGGGGCGCTCGGCGACGTCGATCGCACCCTTTGGTTGCGGTGGCCACTCGCCTCCGGGGCCGGTAAATCGGCCCTCGTCGTCAAGGCGAGTTGGGTCGTCAAAACCTTCCTCGACTTCGCCGTCCGCTCCGGCCTGCACCGAAGCTGGAGCACCCTGAGCCGCAGCCCAGACCATGACGCCAAACGAGATGATGGCACCTGTGCTCAGCAGTAAAACGCGTTTCCACAATGCAGCGAATCGGCCGTTCTGTCTCACCGTCACCCATTTCTACTCGAGGGAATTCTCAACACGGACAGCTTCCAGAGCTACCGCTATGGCGTGGCCGCCCGCTTGGTAACGCTGGCTAGCAGCCGTATTTGCTGGCGACGCTAACCTCAGGCGATCACCTTCAACCTACATGTTGAGTCATCGAGGGAGTATTGCTTAGGCCGAAACGGCCTTACTGGGTAATGGCCCCCACATCCAACAGACGTTGTATTTCTGCATCATCCAAGCCCCACTCGGCCAGCACCTCTCGGCTGTGTTGACCTGGCCCCGGAACCGGGTGATGAACTTTCCCTGGGGTCCGACTAAACCGCGGCGCCGGTGCTGGTTGAACCACCCCTTCAACTTCGATCAGGGTCTCGCGGGCCTTGATGTGAGGATGATCCTTTGCCTCCTCCATCGTGAGCACCGGAGCGAAGCAGACATCGGTGCCTTCGAGCTCTTCACACCACTGATCCCGGGTTTTGCCCTTGAAGATCTCTACCAAGCGGGCCTTGTGTTCAGGCCAGCGGTCGCGGTCATGCTGCTTTGGTATGTCGGCGGCCGATAGGCCCAGCCGCTCTAGTAGCTCGGCGTGAAACTTGCCCTCGATCGGGGCGATCGAGATCCACTCGCCGTCTGCGCACTCATAGGTGCCGTAGAAGTAGGCGCCGCTGTCGAGGAAGTTGCTGCCTCGATCGAGACCCCAGGTACCGGAGGCGTACAGCCCAAACACCGAGCTCAGCAGCGATGCAGCCCCGTCGATCATCGCCGCGTCGACCACCTGCCCCTCGCCCGACGATTTGGCCTCGAGTAGGGCGGCACAAACGCCGAACGCCAGGTAAAGCGCTCCGCCGCCGAAGTCGCCGACCAGGTTGAGCGGCGGCACCGGCGGTCCGCCAGCGCTTCCGATTGCCGCCAACGCGCCGGTGAGCGATATGTAGTTGATGTCGTGGCCTGCCGCGGTGGCCAGCGGGCCTTCCTGGCCCCAACCGGTCAT
>JBOEHD010000222.1:0-28281 GCA_050633745.1 Acidimicrobiales bacterium | reverse complement strand
ATGGTCCCGATCGATGGGTCGGCGCCGAGCACGAGTGTTGGCACATCAAGGCTTTCTAGTAGGGCGAGATGGCGATACGGGGCGTTGTCTCTAAGGCAACCCGCCACCACGTACCTGACGAAGCGGAAAGACCATGCACGAGGAGCACCGAGCGATCGCCCTGTGGGTTCCACTGTTGTGTCTGCAGGGAAACAGGGGTGGTTGATGAACTCATAAAACCGAACCGTGGCTAGAACCGGTTGAGCGGGTCGAAGGCTGCGGCCGGTGAGGTTGGGCTAGCCAGTCGCTGATGGTCGCGGTGACGAGCTCCGGCTGGTCGTGATGCGGCCAGTGTCCGGCGTTCGGGATGGTTACCAGTGTCCAGCTGGCGCCGAGGTGCTGCCAAGTGTTGTTGAGCCCCTCCGGGAGGAACGCCGGGTTGTCTAGCCCGTGGAACTGCAGAACCGGCACGCCGATCGGGTCGAGGTCGGCGTGTTCTTCGGCCAGTCTCTTGAGTGTGTTTCGTCGGTAGTAGTTCATCGCCGCCGCGAAGCTGGTTTGTTCAAACGCCGCCTGATAGCGACTTCGAACTTCTTCGTTGCCGGGCGACATAAAACTGGCCATCCCGGCGGGGTCGAACGCATCTTCGGATCCCGGCTTCTGAAAGTCCTCAATGTAGGCCAAGCTTACGGTTTGAGGGTGCTCTGGTTGGGAGAGCACCGCCGCGATGTTCTTGAGGTGCGGAATGCTGAGGATGACCAGCCGTTCGGTCAGGTCGGGCCTCCTGGCTGCGAACGTCCATGCGATGACAGCTCCCCAGTCGTGCCCGATGATGACTGCTGACTGTCGGCTCTCGTTGGCGATGACAGCGGCCACGTCGTCAAGGAGATACTCCATGTCGTAGTGCTCTTCTAAAGCTGGCTTGTCGCTGAGGTTGTAACCGCGGGTGTCGACCGCCGCCACGGTGTGGGTCTCGGCCAGGGTGTCTAGTTGGTGGCGCCAGGTGTACCAGAAGTCCGGGAACCCATGGATGAGCACGATCAGTGGGCCGCTGCCCGCGGTCATGTAGTGGATGGTCACACCGTCGTTGTCGACGTATCGATCTTTGAGGTCTGCGGTCATGGCATCTCCCGTGTCGGGCTGGGGTAGTGAGGACGGAGTCTGAGGAGGAGTCGAACCATCACCATGAGCAGCGGTAACTCGAGGACAGGTCCGATGACCACCGTGAGGGCCACCAGGGGACTGGAGAAGGCAGTCGCCGCGACCGCCAGGGAGGCTTCGGAGTTTCGTGATGTGGTGGTGAACACCAGCAGCGCCGCCTGGTCATAGGGGAGTCCAGCCAGCCGGGCTCCCAGGAGAGCAACAACAAACGTGATGGCGAAGAAGATGATGATCGGAGGGGCGAGACGCCAAACCACGGTCGGGTTCTCGAACAGAACCTCTCCCTGGGATGCGAACATCGAGACGATGACGACCATCAGCGAGATCGTCTTGAGGTGTCCTGAACCGATACCGAACGCGTAATCGGCGGTGCGCCCCTTCGAGCGGAAGATGCGGCGAGTGAGCAACGCAGCGGCCAGTGGGAGCACCAGGTAGAGGGTGACGCTGCCAGCGATTGTCCCGATGTCGAGGGTCAAGACTCGGCCGGCGAACAGCAGCAGATACACCGGCAGCAGGAGGAGCTGCAGCACCACGTTGATCGCCAGCAGGCTTACCCCGAGAGTGGAGTCACCCCCGGCCAGCTCGGTGAAGATCAGGTACCAGCCGATGCAGGGGGTCACGAGAAACAGGATGAGTCCGGCCCAGAGCTCAGGGTCGCCGTCGAGGAAGACAGCGCCCAGGCCCCAGGCGAGGAGCGGGTTGACAACGAAGTTGATGCCAACCGCGATGGCGAGGAATGTTCGTTGCCTGAATGCGCCTGCGACCCCGCCGAGGTCGACCCCCAACATCACGAGATAGATCAACATGAACACGCCGACCGAGACCAGCGAGCCCATCAACTCAGCCAGGCTCGGCGCGGCCTTGGCCAGCGCCAGCCCGGCGGCGATCGAAGCGATCAGCATGAACGGCTGCCACCGGTCGGATCGGCCTAAACCAGAATCGTGTTTGGCACCGGCCAAGGTTCCGGCTGCAGTCGATGTCTTCACGCGCTGGTCGGCTCGATGGCGATGACGTCGAGCGGTGTTCCGCCGCGGGGGCTGGCACCAAAATTCGGTGTGTCCTCAACCACGGTGTAGATCTCCCAGAGCAGGCCTTCGTCGTCGCGTACCCAAGCCTTTTCCTGCGTCGCATAGCAGCAGGTGTGAGGGTCATCGAGCTCAACTTCCAGCCCGGCGTCGGTCACCCGATGGGTCTCCACCGCCACGTCGGCTGCGTTGTTGTGCTCGATGCCGAGGTGATTGATCGATCCCGGTTGGCCTTCGCCCTCGATGACGATCAACTTCATCGGCGGATCGGCGACAACGAAGTTTGCGTAGCCGGGGTTGTGCTTGGCCGGAGCGACACCGAAGAGTTTGGTGTAGAACTCGACGGCAGCGTCCACATCGGTGACATTCAACGAGAGCTGGAATCTGGACATTAGGGTCTCCTAGAGGTAGAATTCAACTGTTACACTGAACTATGTAATAGTTGGAGAGATATGTCAAGCGTGCCACCTGTCACGATTCCCCCTGCACTGGCTCAGCGTGAGCTTCTCGGCCAGCCCGAGGTCGATCAGCTCGCCACGCTCTTTCGTGTGCTCGCCAACGACACACGATTACGGATCCTGCACGCCATCGCTCGCGCCGAGGAGGCAGCGGTGTCAGAGATCGCTGCCGAGATCGGCTCGAGCACCCAGGCGGTGTCGAACCACCTTCAGCGAATGGCCGATCAGGAGATCGTCGCGACCCGCCGCGATGGCAACCGCATCTATTACCGGCTCATCGACCCCTGCGTCGGCGGCGTTATGGAACTCGGACTTTGCCTGCTCGGCCACAACCCGGTGTGCTGATGTGCGCCTAGACACTCGTCGGACGGAGCTGAGCCCGAGTCCGGTTGTGGCCTTGCGCGGTGAGGCTCGCCTTACCGTCGATGCCGTTCGATAGTGATGCCTTTGGCGTCGAGAGCGTCGATGTTGGCCTGGTCGAATCCGATATCGGCCAAGACCTCGCTGTTGTGTTCGCCCTGAAACGGGGGCAGACCGGCGTCGGGAAGCGGTGCCGCACTGAAGATCCACGGTGGGGCAGGCATCCTGGCCGTACCACCGGACCGGTCGTCGACCTCGCGTATCGCTCCCCGGTCCTTGGCCCACTCCGACTCGGCGATCTCGGACACGGTGCGGACAACGCCGACCGCCAAACCGACCGTGCTGACCTGCGCTTCGAGGTCTTCGATCGAACGGAACGTCAGCACCCACGATCGAATCTCGGCCAGCAGGGCCTCATGGTTCTCCCGCCGTAGTTCGGCGGTGACAAAACGGTGGTCGATCAACAGATCGTTGCGCCGCATCATGGTGCAGTATCGGGAGAAGATGTTGGTGGATACCGGGCTGGCGGCGATGGTCACGTGGCGACCGTCTGGCATTTCGAACATCGGTGACTCGGGAGCGCTCAGCGCCGTCGGCTCTCCTTCAACGTCGATGCCTGCCAACTCGTAGCTGACCCGATCGTTGACCCACAGCATGGTTGCGGTCATGGCCACGTCGACGTGTTGGCCTTCGCCGGTGCGGTTTCGGTGCTGCAGCGCGGCCAGCGTGGCCACCGCCCCTTGGATTCCGCTGTAGACGTCGCCGTGGTTGTATGCGTCGTTCTCCATCGTCGTCAGGGTGTCGCCGAAGTGTCGCTTAACGATGTCGGTCCAGCCTGATTCGGCCTGGATCGTTGGCGCGTATGCCGGTCGGTTACGCCACGGCCCGGTTTGGCCGTAGCCGCTCAGTGATACGTATATCACCGCGGGGTTGATGGCCTTCACCTCGTCATAGCCCAGGTCGAAAAGATCGAGAGTACCCGGCCGGAAGTTCTCGACCAGGATGTCGGTCTCGGCGCACAGCTTGCGCACAACGTCGCGGGCTTCCTCGAAGTTCAGGTCGAGGCTGACCGCCCGTTTGCCCGAGTTCTGCTGAGCAAAATAGAGCGACATCGGGCCGAGGATCGGCT
The DNA here is from genome assembly GCA_050633745.1 of Acidimicrobiales bacterium. Lineage (GTDB taxonomy): Bacteria > Actinomycetota > Acidimicrobiia > Acidimicrobiales > SZUA-35 > JAHELU01. The sequence goes on along the minus strand of JBOEHD010000222.1, from coordinate 24,169 downwards.
GGCCGGTTCGGCCGCCGTCACCCTCCGGCGGCTCGATCTTGATGACGTCGGCACCCAGGTCTCGGAGGGTCTTTGTGCAGTGGGGCCCGGCAAGCACCCTGGTGAAGTCGAGGACCTTGATCCCCTGTAGTGGTCCACTCATTGGCCGAGGAAAATTGCGGTGCCGGGACCGGTCTCGGCGAACGCTCGGAACCCAGTCTGGAGATCTTCCGACGCCCAAACCGGTTCGACTTCTCGATCCTGGGCCTGGTCGGCCGCGGTTACCCCGTCGGCGACCGCGATTGCCGCCAACCGCTTGATCGCTCCGTAGGAAACCGTTGGGCCGGCGGCCAGTTGGCGGGCGAACGACATCGACGCGTTCGCCAGCTCGTCGTCATCGACTACCACGTTGATGATGCCCCACCGTTCCAGCGTCTCGGGGTCATGGCGGCGTCCGAACATGGCGATTTCCTTGCCGCGGGTGGCACCTGCTCGCTCGACGACCCGCTGCACACCACCGAGCAGCGGCGCCAGTCCGAGGGTGGTCTCGACCAAACCGAGGCGGGCCGATGACCCGGCCAGAATGAAGTCGCAGGCCAGCGCCAACTCGAAGCCTCCGCCGAGGGCCAGTCCATGAACCGAGGCGATCGTCGGAAGCGACACCCCTTCAAGGCGAGCCAGCACTTCGGCCGAGGGCAGCCGCTGACGGTCGCTGTCGCCAAGACCGTCCACATCGGCGCCGGCGCAGAAGTGTTTCATGTCGCTGTTGAGCAGGATGGCTCGTGCCCCGTCGTCGGCCGCTCCTTCGAAGGCGGCGATCAGCTCATCGATCATCGCTCCATCGATGAGGTTATGCGGCGGTTTCGCCATGGTCACCACGGCGACGGCGCCGTCGATGGTGCTGCGGATAAGTTCGGCCATTTCAACCCCCGTTGTCGGTGCGTCATCCGGGCGGCCACGGATTGCACCGGTGCCCACCCTGAACGCCTCGATCCTGGCAGATCATGCACGGTTGGCGAAAATCAATAGGGAGTGGTCTCCTCGCGATTGCGACCCGAAGCCGCCTTCGGATCAACGTTCAAGAAACACTTCGATGCCCCGCCGGGAACATGGCGCCGGAACGAGCAGGTCCTGCTCTGATATCCGAGGTCGTTTTGTCGATGCTCAGGGGGCGAGGTGTTGGTGAATGGATCGGATGGCACTCGATCCTTCGCCGACTGCGGCTGCGACGCGCTTCATCGAGTTTGCCCGCGCGTCGCCAGCGGCGAAGACGCCAGGTTGTGATGTTTCGAAGGCGAGCGGTTGGTAGCCGGACGTGTCGCTGACCGAGGTGTCGGTGAGGATGAATCCCTTAGGGTCGAGCTCGATGAGCTCGCTGAGCCAGTCGGTGTAGGGGATTGCGCCGATGAACAGGAACAGGCCGCGGCAGTCGTGGCTGCTGTTCTCTCCGGTGTCGCGGTTGGTGCGAGTGATCGTGGCCAGGTGTCGGTCGCCCTCGAGTTTACTGACCTCGGTTCTGGGGACGACATCGATGTTGGGCGAGGCGTCGATGCGATCGATGAGATAGGTCGACATCGAGGCGGTCAGTGACTCGCCTCGGATGGCGATGGTGACCTTCGCTCCCTGCTGGGCGAGGTAGAGCGCCGCTTGGCCAGCGGAGTTTCCTCCCCCGACGACGGTGACGGGCCCGTCTCCGCAGACTCGGGCTTCGAGTTCGGTAGCTGCGTAGTAGACGCCTGCGCCTTCGAAGTCCGTGAGCCGGTCGAGTGGGAGTTTCCGGTATTGCACTCCGACGGCCAGGACGACGGTTCGGGTCATCAGCGTGCTGTCGTCTTCGAGTGTCAACCGGTAGCCGTCACAGACCGCGTCGATGGACTTGCAGGAGGCTGGCGTGGTGATGCGGGCTCCAAGACGCTGAGCCTGAAGTGCGGCCCGCTCGGCCAGTTCTCCGCCTGAGATCCCGGTCGGGAAGCCAACGTAGTTCTCGATTCGGCTGCTGGTGCCAGCTTGCCCGCCGACACTGCGGGAGTCGAGCACGACGGTGTCGAGGCCCTCGGAAGCGCCATAGACCCCGGCGGCAAGACCTGCCGGACCGGCTCCGACGACGACCACATCGTGGATATGGAGGCTCGTCGGCCGGTACAGCAACCCGAGATGTCCTGCGAGCTCCTCGACTGTTGGTCTTCGCAGCATCCCGGACGGGGTGACTGCAACCGGCAGTTCGTCACGACCGATACCGGCGGATATCAGGGTGTCGTAGAGCGTCGGATCGTCTTCGGGGTCAACCCAACGGTGGGCGATTTGCATTCGTCTGGTGTAGCCAATGAGTTCCAAGGTTCTGCTGGTGTGGCGCGAGCCGACGATCGTCAGAGTGGTGGTCAGGTCGTTGCCTAAGACCACTTCGCGGCGGGCCACAAGAACCGCAAAAAGCAGCTCGCCAAGATCGCTGTCGGTGGCCATCAGTTCCCGAAGCGCTGGTTCGGCCACGGCGAGCACCGTCGAGGGAGCGGTAGCGCGGGCACGAAGGAACGTGGCCCCGCCGGTGAGTACGTTGTACTCGCCGATGAAGTGTCCCGGTGTGGCGATTCCCAGCTCGAGGTCTTGCCCGGTTCGTACCTGGATTGCTGAAAGTGCCAGCTCACCCTCAAGCACGACGAAGAGGCTCAGATCGGTATCGCCCTCCTGGAAGAGCAGATCGCCTTCTGAAACCTCCAGAACGTTCCCGAAAGGTCGGAGTTGGTCGATCTGGTTGGCGTCGAGGCTGGTGTATGCGATGTCTTCGGTGGGGTCTGACATGATTCTGAGCGCAACCCGAAGGGGTTGCCCTAGTCGAGCCGGGTGACTTCGACGTTCGGGCCGTCGAAGCACCAGTGGCCAGCCACTCTAGTGGCTTCTTCGAGTGGCTTGGGGTAGCTCCAGGCCACGTCGACAGTTTGGGTATCGCGGTGACTCCAATAGACCGTGTCGCCTTTGTGGGGGCAGTGGGTGGTGGTGTCCGAGCGGGTGAACTTGTCGGTCCGAATGTCGGCGGCTGGAATGTAGTGGCGGTTTGGGCCGCCGGTTTCAGAGACGATGAATGCGCTGGTGGTGTCGGCAACGAGTTGGCCGTCGATGCTGACCTGGTAGCGGCGGCTGGTTGGCCGGGCATCGACCCGATGGTACGGGTCTCGGATGTGTCCGAAGATCTCGTCATCCTCGTCAAACCACTGATCCATGCTGCTCCACTCGACGGCAATGTAGCCCCGCAGCCATAGGGCGGAATCTATCGGTGCTTCGTAGCCCCAAGCCGCGTTTTCGGCCACGATGTCTCCGGCGGTGATCGTCCAGTACGAGGCGTCACCCTTGAATGGGCAGTGTGTCGAGAGGTCGGTCTTGGTCAGTAGTTCCATCGAGACATCGTCCTCAGGGATGTACAGCACCGGGAAGATATTGCTCTCGTGGAGCAGCATCACTCGCTCGGAATCGACGATGGTCTGTCCGGCCAGGACTGCTCTGATGCGGCGGGGGAACGCAGAGAACAGCAGCTTGTGCTGAGGCCCATCGAGTTTGTAGTTCGTGGTGTCTGGTGCTCCGGCCGCCAGTGGGCCGGTGCCGAGGGTCAAGGTCATGTGAGTGCTCCTTCAGAGATCGAGATTCAGCTGGCGTTGATAGCGGTCAGGTAGAGCACGGCGGCCACCGCGACCACGATTGAGGGGAGGATCTCAAACTTGTCGCGGGCACGTATGTGGAGTCCGGCGGCACCGATCATCATGAGGATGATCCCGACTGCAGCGAGCGCACCAAGCCATTCGAGGTCGGTGACCGCAGCGCCGATGAGCACGGCTGCGGCGGCCAGCACCTCAGCGATGCCGATCGGGATGCGGATCTTGTCGTAGCCAAGTCGAACTGCCTGTTCGATGCCGTCTTTGTTGCCGACGAGTTTCATGGCTCCGATGCCGCCCATTGCGAGCACGAGTATCGCGGTTGTGATCCATTCCAGTACTGACATGTAGGTCTCCATCGTTACGAGATGAGGTGCCGGCTTCGGCCGCGCTATTACGTCGAATCATCATGCCAGAAAATAGTTGAATAACACAACCTTCTTGGAAGTTCACTATCTGTGGTGTCAACAGAACGCCGGTATGCAGTTAGAATGGGCCGATGGCTACTGACCGAAACCAAGCGGCTGACACGGCCAACCTGGTCGACATGCTCTTTATTGTCATGCCGATGGTGGCCGAGCACATCAATGACCGCCTCGATGGCCTCGGCATGACCAACACCGACTACTGGGCACTACGCAGCGTGGATGGTCCGATGCCAATGAAGGATCTCGCCACCTGCATGAATATCGACCCCTCCTACGTCACCCTCGTCGCTGATCGCCTTGAAGAGCTGGGCCTCATCGAGCGACAGCCACACCCCACCGACCGCCGGGTCAAGAACCTGGTCCTGACAGCCAAGGGTCGGCGATTCAAGAAGACTATTCCCGACAAGCTGTGGAGCGGGCCAAACACGTTCTCCATGCTCACCGACGCCGAACGCGCCAATCTCACCGACCTTGTCGCGAAGGTCGCCCGCGCCCAAAACAACGACCCATCCGCGCTGCCAGACGCAGTCGCTGGCGAGCTGTAACCCACGCTGGATGGCAGTCGCCGCGGTAAATGCTCTGAGGCTGGCGAGCGGCGACCATCCACCAACTGGTGGACGGTCGCACCGCTCGTCAGTAGCTCCGGAACTACGGCCTTGCCGCGTCGCAGAGCTCCCTGCTTAGTGAGCCTGCTGTCGACGCACAATGGCTTAGGATCTCCGCGCTAACGTCGCGCCACGCAGTCTTGACGTTCCCGAACAGGAGCGGCTTGTTGTCCGGATTGTGGATGTCCCTAAAGTTTGCGCTGTTGCCCAGTTCCCAGAAGAAGTTGGATCCGTGATTGCCCGGATTCAAGAGCGTGCCTGCATCGATGTTTCCTGGCCTGCTGTTGCGGTTCCAGAAGATCGACATCCCGATGCCGTAGGTCTGATTCGTGATCGGCTCAACGGCGGTCCAAACAGATAGCGCCGCTCGGTCGGTCGCCCGGGAGTTGTGCCAAAGGAGACGGCTGCTCACAAGATGCAGATTCGACCCTGGAATCGAGGTAAAGAACCAGTCATCGATCTTGTCCTCAATCTCCTCGAGATTGTCTCGCTGGGTCATGAGCATGAACGTCTCCGCAGCATGCTTCTTATCGTTGACCTGACTGAGCCGTTCGGTATACGAATAGTCGAAGCGACCGCTGTCACCCAAGAATGCTTCGGCAAGGGCAAGACCAATAGCGACAACGAAGATTGCGAGCGGTGCGCCGGGTACCCAGGGGGTCAGCGCCAGGAGCCCGTAGAGCCCCACTGCAAAGCCCAAGATCTCCACACCATCTTGCATGCTGTTTATGGCCGACTGGTCGATTGCGCGGACCTCACCGACGATGCCAACGAGGTCTGACGCAGCCATGTAGACCGCCATAATTCCCAGCGAAAGCTTCACCCCTGGAATCTCGCCCCGTAGCAAGCCGGAGTTCGGCCTGAGCCGACCCTCTTCAATGGCGTCTGCAGTGGAAACGGCGATTTCGAGACCTTCGCTTCGTTCAAGCCGGGATTGCCCCTTCCGTGCGAGTTCGTCGGCAAGCACCTTCGACCCGAGCATGAATTGCAGGGGAACCATGCGGTACAGGTAGCTCTCGTACCGGAGGTCATCGCTCTTGTACTGCCGTTCGGCCGCCTGCACATCGCTGTGAAAACTTGACCGTCTCTCGATGGCCGCCAGCAGTGCCGTCTCTTGGCTATTCGAAAGGTCACGCAGCTTCATCGATTGCACATCGCCAGGCGTGCCGGTGAACCAGGGGTTCCCCGGAATGCCACCGGTCAACCCGATCTCTGCGGCGATCTCGGTGATGTAAGCCTCGGCTGGATGCGAGCGAATCGTGATCTCGTCGGCACGGAATGTTTCACAAACCTCGCTCCGTCTGCCCGATCCGGTCTTGTGCGCAACCAGCTCGTACCGGTACTCGCCATGCAAGAACGCGTCGGGAATGTTGGACAGGATGAACTGGTGGAGGTTGCCACCACTCTGCGCTGGCACCTTCCCCGACGTCAGCACGATGCTGCCACTTGCAGAAATGCGCCGCAGAGTGAACTCGTCGGTCTCGGAGGTCCCTGTGCGGTTCCAACGGACAAACACCTTGCCGACACCATTGTGGTCCAGCACGGTTGCACCATGCTCGCCGCACAGGTCGGGGGCGTCCTGCATAAGACCTTGCATTGCCCCCCGGTTCGGTGTCGAGACAGTTGAAGGCTGATCGACGATGGACTCCTGGTTCGTCGGTCCGCCAGGACCCGGGCCTGCTGGCACGGTTGGAAAGTTCTGCCCCACCGGTGGGGGATCGGAAGGAGTGCCCGGAGAGTTTGTACCGGCAGGAGGTGGCGCAGGCACGCTCACGGGTGTGCCGGTGATCCTCTCAGTCCCCAACCCGAGGGCCGAGTCTTGCGAGTACTTTTCGACCGTCTTTTCGCCGAAGCTGGACTTGTTGTCTGTGTCGTCGACGGCCCGAACTCTGATTGTGTACTGGGTGCGGTAGCTGAGCCCCTGGAATGTGTACTCCCGTGGGTTTCCGCCTTGCACGGTCGCCACTTGGTCGCTGCCCAGGTAGATCTCGTAGAACTCGACACCCTTGAAATTGGCTACGCCGTTTTCGTCTCGGTCGTCGTAGTCCAGGGCGGCGTCCCACGTGATCGGGACGTTGTAGCTATTGGGCAGCACATAGACATTGCCAAAATGGATCCCGGCGACGTTGTGCTGCCAGTTCGGTGGTGTGGTGTCGACGCGAGGTGGGGGAGGCGGCGTCGGTAACACGATCACCGGCGCCGGTGACGGGGGATGCACAACAGCGCACTTGCGTGCACTGAGAGCTGAGTCGCGTCCGGCAAGGATCGCTTGTACCTCGAAGCAGAAGTCGCCGTGCTGGCCACCGATGGGCACCGCCTGTGATGTCGAGGTGGTTGTTCCGCGAACGACGCGCCCGTCTGGGTGGATAGCCGCCCAGCGGTACTCGCTCCGCTCCGGCACAGCAGCCCAGGAGAACACAACGTCGCTACTGTTCACTGCCGGATTCGAGATGACCGGTGTTGCGAGTTTGGGTAACTCAATCGTGCGGCACTTCTCATGTGACCAGAGTGAGTCGGTGTAATCTCCGGACCCGTTGGCCTGGACTCTGACGCAGATCGAACCTGCTCGGCTACCGAGGTTGACCGAGGAACTTCTCTCCGTGGCCGAGGATGGTCCAAATGCGTCGCCATCATCGGTCCACTGCACGTTGTAGCTATCGGCATTCGCCACTGCAAACCAGCTGACCTTCAACGAAGGTGCAGTTCCGGATATTGGGTATAGCGACGGCTTCGTTAGTGCCCGGGTCGATGCTACTTCGAGGCAACTTGCTGGCGACCATGGTGAGTCGCTGAAGGCCCCTGAACCGCGAGACTTCACCTTGAGGCAGATCTGGCCAGACCTATCATCTCCGATGTCGGCCCGTGAGCCGTTCATCACTGCAACAGCCGATGTTGGGCCGAACGTTGAACCATCATCGGTCCACTCGACTTCGAAGAAGTCCACGTTTGGTATCGATGACCAAGAGCCGATTACCCCGTTGCCTTCGAGCCGCATCGCCGGTGTCGGATATGGCAACTGCTCGACCCCTGCCATGGTCGTGCACCGTTCGGCAGAGTGGGCGCCGTAACGCTCGCCGTCGTAGACCCGGATGGTGGCGCAGTACTGACCGGCGGTATCGGATAGGCGAATCTGCTCCGTGGCTGTGGTTGAACGGTTCGTCGTGCGGCCGTCGGGGTAGGTCCAGTAGACGTAATAGATGGACGCGCCGACCGTAGGGTTCCACTCAGCCAAGAGCCGCCCTGGCGAGCTGGTCAGACCGGGGTTGCGCCACGTCGGCGGCGCAGGTTTGGGCTTCGCCGTATGGCAGCGCGGGGCTGACCATGGACCGTAGCCCGAGGCGTTTTCTGCCCGGACCTTGGCACAGATTTCGCCGACCAGAGCGTCGTAGTCAAAAGTGTGACTGGTGAAGCTGGTCCCCTGGGTTTTGAGATCCTGACCGCCGCTAGACCAGACGATCTGGTACCGGTCAGCGCCTGCGACGTCATTCCAGCGGGCTCGCAGGTACTTGGAGCTGATCCGTAGATTCGTGCTGCTGATCACCGGTGCAGGCGGAGCGGGGACCGTCGTTGTTGTGGTTGTTGGCGCCGTGGTAGTCGTGGTCGTTGGCGCCGCCGTTGTAGTGGTTGTTGGCGCCGCGGTCGTGGTAGTCGTCGGTGCGGTGGTGGTGGTCGTCGGCGTCTCGACGGTGACGCATCGTTCCGCTGATCGTGGGCTATAGCGGTCGCCGTTGTAGGCCATCACTTTGGCGCAGTACGAACCGGGCGCACTTTCGTAGAACCGGAGACTGCTGCCGGTGGTGTTTCCGCTCCTGCTGGTGCCGTCCGGCTTGGTCAGGAACACGTAGTACTTCACCGCGCCTGCGACGGGAACCCACTTGGCCTCAACCCCGTTCGACAGACTGGCTATGGCGGGGCTGCCCCAGGTTGGGGTGGCGGGCTTTGGGTTGGCGGTATGGCACTTCAGCGCAGACCACGGGCCGTAGCCGGAGCTATTCTCGGCTCGGACCCTGGCGCAGATCTCGCCGGAAAGTGCGTCATAGTCGAGGCTCTGGCCGGTCAGGCTTGTCTCCTGAGTCTTGAAGTCCTGTCCATCGTCGGACCAGATGAGTTGGTAACGGTCAGCGCCAGCTACCGCGCCCCACTGGGCACTCATATTTCGATGGTCTCGCCGCAGGCTCGCGGCGCTCATCACCGGTGCTGCCGGTAGCGGGACCGTGGTGGTGTCTCCGTCATCCAAGGTGAAGCAAGCCGTTGCGCTTGCGTCGCTGTACTGCGGGCTGTTCAGAGCGCGCAACGTGACGCAGTACTGACCTGGCTCGGGGGCAGGCAAGGTCCCGGTGGTCGAGGTCGAGCCTTCGGTGCGAGAGGTTCTGGAGCCGTCGGGCAACGTCCAGTAGGCCCGGTACCCCCTGGCGCCGGACACGAGGTTCCAGCTGGCGGAAAGCAGACCGTCGGTGTGGGTAATCGAGGGCACTTGCCATGTTGGGGTGGCAGGCTTTGCCTTGGCGGTGAAGCAACGAGGGCTTGACCACGAGCCGGCTCCTTCGTTGTTTCTCGATCGCACGGTGGCGCAGATCTCGCCGACGAGCCCGGTGTAGTTGTAGTTGTGATTGGCGGTGGTCGTGGTGGCGGTCAGCTTGGTGCTTCCGCCGTGGGTCCATGCCACTTCGTAGCTGTCAGCGCCGGGGACCTCGTCCCAGTAGCCGTACACCGTCGTGGAGCTGACGTTGAACGATTGGTATCGCCACGTGGGTGCAGGTGGTGGTGCTGCCGCAGCCGGAGATGTGGCTACTGCTGTGACCAACGTGGTCAACATGATCACCGAGACGATGATGCGTCCGAGCATCATACGCCCGAGGCGCGGGCGCGCCCAAGATCGATCGCCGAGGTAGTTATTCATTAGTCCGCCGTCTTTCGCCAAGACCCAAGGTGGGGAGGGTCCGTTTTCTCATTGTTGAGACATTAGATCTCTAATACAACAACGCAGGCGAAGTCAAGTGGTCCTTGTATATCCAGTGATGTCCTAACGACGGGATACAGTAGTTGCAGGTCTCGTACCGAACGTTCGGTATACTCATTCTCTCCAGTATCAATGTCCTCTCCACATCAAATCTCAAGGAGTCTTCCATGCCGTTCACACAGATCTCGCTCTGCAAAGGTAAGTCGGATGAGTACCGGCGCACATTGATGGAAGAGGTCTACCTGGCGATGCGCGAAACCATCGACAGTCCCGAAAACGACCGTTTCGCGACGGTCACTGAGCTTGAGCCCACCAATTTCAACAGCAGCGGCAACTATGTCGGAATCGAGCGATCCGACGATGTGGTGTTCATACAGATCACTCTCAACGTCGGACGAACGACTGAGCAGAAAAAGGCGCTCTACGCAGCGATCGCCAGGCGCCTTAAGTCGAACCCGGGGGTGAGGCCAGAAGACGTGGTTATCAGCCTGATCGAAGTAGCACTAGAAGACTGGTCCCTCGGAAACGGGGTTGCGCAGTATGCCTAGCGGCGGAGCTTCGCTGCCGATGAGAGTCGTCACCGCCTAACCATCTGGCCAAGACCTGTCACCGGGTACTGCGGCCGCAGCGCCCGGTGAAAGTCTCAAGGGAGACTGACGAAGTCGGGTTCAGCAGTTCGAGTGCGCTTGAGTTCCCAGAAGCCCGGTGTGCGGGCGAGGGTGTTGACGGCATCCCATACCGCCAGACCCTCGTCGCCTTGGAGTAGACGACTGATGACGGGTCCGAAGACGCCGACGTCTCCGGCCTCATCCTCGAAGCCGATTATCGGGGTGCCGACGTCGTTGCCGACCAGGGCTAGGCCCTCGTTCATCTCGTCTTTGATGATGGCGTCCCATGACTCGTCATCGAATGCTGCTGCATGCGATGGGTCGAGACCTGCTTCGGCCAGCAGCGTCGTCGGGTCGACGAATCGATCGTCGTCCTGGTGGATGTGCTGCCCAGCTTGTCGGTAGAACCGGAAGGCGGCCTCGTTGCCGTCCACCGCCTCGATTGATTCGAAGACTCGAAGCAGCTTGTGGGTATGCATCACGTTGTCGTAGTAGTCCACGTCGGGCGCCGGCTGGTTCTTCAGCAGCAGGCTGATGGGCTTCCACGTGATGGTGAGATCCCGCTGGGGTTGCACAACCTCGGTGAGCCACCGAGCGGTCATCCAACACCAGGGGCAGATCGGGTCGATCCAAACCTTGATATTCATGTTGCGCTCCTAGGCGTTCTGCGAGGCGATCCACGCCTCGAAGGCGGCGAACTGTTCCGGATAGTTATCGGCGAGGAACTGCGGGTCGAGCCGTCGGCCGTCGGTCGGTTCGGGCTCGGTTCCTCCTCGGTGTGCCTCGATCGCTGCCCATACGTCGGCGGGGAGCGGACGATCACTGGCACCGTGGAGGTTGGTTTCCGTCGGGTCGACTGCCCAGTTGTAGATAACTTCTCCGGATCGGTCGAGCACGATCACGCCGGTCTGCGACATGCCGTTTGGGTACTCGGTTGGGTGGTCGGCCATCGGTGTCTCTGTCTTGGCGGTGATGTTGATGTCGAACCTTTGCGCCAGGGCGTTTGATGGGTCGGAGATCACGTCGTAGTCGAGGGCCCATGCCTGCTTTGCCTCGGCGGCTAGCTCGGGGGATTGGCTGGTGATGCCAATCATCCGGCCGCCGATTGCCTGCAGTTGGGTTCGGAATTCACCGTTGAGTTCCCGCAGGTAGCTCTGGCAGAACGGGCACCAATGGCCGCGGTAGAAGACGAGCACACTCAGCTCATGGTCTCCCACCTCGGAGAGAATCGTGGTGGTGTCGATTGATGTTGTCATTTTGATGTTCCCTATTCGATGATTGGTTGTTTGATCGTTGGTTGCCGCTCGTTCGGTAAACAAGAACGAGCGGTGTTGCGTGGACGATTTTCAAATGGCCCGGGTTACGGGCACGGCAAACAGCGCACTCGAGCGTCCTCCGTTGCGGGGGAAACCGTCCTGCTCTCTGCGACCGGCCTAGCGCCAGTCGGTGCCTGTTGGTGTGTTACTAGCGGGTGGTCGTGAGGCTTGCGGGAAGGCCGGACAGCGCTCGTTCGAACGGACCCTTCCGGCCAGTCGTTGCGGCGATAACAAGCGCACCTTCGATGACCGCTATGGCGTCAAGCGCCGCTTCGAGCGCATCGGCATCACTCATGCCAGAATCGCTGGCGATGCGAGCGAAACCGTCGGCCCAACCCAGAACGCATTGGCCACCTTGCGCTCTGCCCTCGTCGTCGGACAGGGACAGAGCGATGATGACACACGACGCTTCGCCGTTGCCGTAATAGTCAGCAAGACCCAGAGCGACCCTTTCGGCTCGCTCTTCGGGGTCTCCGTCCTCGAACGCTGGTCCGAGCACCGATGCGTAGCGATCCTCGGCTCGAGAAATCACTGCCTGAACGATCTCGTCTTTACCGCCGGGAAACCGGTGATAGAGACTCGATCGTTTCAGGTTCGATGCATCGGACAAGCGGTTGAGGCTTGCTCCTTCGTAGCCGTACCGAGAAAACACCTCGGCAAGGGCATCGATGAGCGGAACGTCCTCAATCGAACTCGACTTCACCATCATGCCAGGCTACCGAACGTTCGATTCGACGGTTGTCGCACTGCCTCAGGCCTGCCTCGCCACGGTTGCGGGCGCCTGCAAATCGGCAGTGGCGTTACGGTCGCCCCGCAGCTCTGCGGACAGCCGATGGATTCGGTTCGACAGCGGCTTGTGCAGAGCGGCAGCCATTCGGTCCTTGTTGAGGTAGAGGTGTCCGTTCTCGATACGCCAACGCTTCGGCGATCCGGTCACGCTGTGACCGGTTGCCGCGGCTACGGCACAGCTGCCGCCAAACTGTGGCGCATACTTTGCCGGATCGTTGATGAACAGGTCGCGGTGTTCGGTGTTGGCGAACCGCCATTCGGCACCTGACCACTGGTAGGTGATGTCGGCCGAGCCCTTGGTTGGCTCGTTCAGTGTGAAGTAGGCGACGGGGTCGTAGCCCTTGATGGCCAGGCCTTTGCGGTTCGCTCGGGTCCGGAATTTGTCTTTCTTTAGATTGCTCATTTGTTTCTCCAATTCGGTTTGTAGTGCGGTGACAGCTGGTGATGCTGTCGATGGGTTGAGGTTCAGCCAACGGTCTTCACGTTGAAGGTGAAGCCGTTGTCGCGTTCATCGATGTCGAGAGTGACCTCTTCGCCGAAGCTTTCGGCGAAGCCGAGGACGAACCCCTTGGCCAGTCCCGTCATGTTCTTTGTGGTCTCCACATCGATGCGAAGTTCGTCGGCGCCGATCCGGTTTGTCCGGAGCACCGGCGGCCGGGCTCCGAACTCCTCTCGACTGTGGACGTGCATTCGGGATTCGATGTGCTCGAGCAGGTCGAGCAGCGTCCAGTCGGAGTCGATCGCCGACTCGTATGCGTCGAGCAGGCTCTGGGAGATTGCGAGCCCCCAGCCGGTCAGGAAATCCATGCGGTCTGTCGACAAGATCTCCGCTGCCGCCTCGACGGCTCGCTCCATCTCGGCGTCGTCGTGGTACGGCTCGGCTTCGAATTCTTCGGCGGAAATGTCCACCGATGCCAACACTCGGCTGTACAGGTCTGGCTCCGGGCGGGCCTCGGTGTACCCCTTGAAGGCCTGGTGTAGTGATACGTGCATGTGAATACCCCTCGTATCCTGTCGCCTATTGGCTCGGGGTTCGGTCGTGGTAGACCTTGGAGAGGATCTTCCAAGAGTCTTCGATCTTCAATAATGTGAACTGGTCGGTGTACTCAGCGCCGGACCAGTCCGACAGCACCGCTGTGGCCGTGGCTGTCGTGGTGTTGACCTCGATGGGGCCGATGACCCCGGTCAGATTCGGAGCCGGTGCGCCTTCGACTGCATCGAACAGGAGCTGGATCGGGCCGCCCTCGCTCTTGCCGGCCGTCACCGAGTAGATGGTGGCGGCGGGATGGAATGACTTGGCCATAAGCGCTGAATCGCCCTTCACCCCAGCCTCGATGTACTGCTCGATCGTCTGCGTTACCGCTGCTTCGTCGCTCATTTCGGTTCTCCTCGTTATGTGTACCGAACGTTCGGTACACGCCATAGAACCGGGCCTTATCTGCAGATATTCCCGACAACGCGAGACTTCTTGAAAGGTCCGGCCTGTTTGTCGGGCGAGACCCGGACTTGGGGATGGAGACCGATGGAGGGGAAGGTGCCGATTCCGCCACGGGTCGCCGTCTACCGCCTCTGGCCGGCCGAGCCTATGGTTGGGGCCGAAGCGATCCATGAACGGAGTGAGCGGCATGGAGTGTCGACAGGTTCAGTTGACCAAGCTGCCCGATGGCCAGGTGACCGCAGGGAACTTCGGCGCTTTCGACGTCGAGTGTCCCGTCCCAGAACCTGGACAGGTCCTAGTGCGTCTTCGACGACTGGGTCTTAACGCCGGTCTCGCTCATCGCCTCGGTGGGGCGGGCACAGCGTACGGGCCGGGAATCGGGATCGGTGACGTGCCGGCCAGCGACGCGGTGGTTGAGGTGTTGCAGTCAGAAAGCCCAGCCTTCCAGCCCGGCGATCTAGCGGTGACTACGGCGATGTGGAGCACCGTGCAAGTCTGTGATGCGGGGTTGCTGCGAGCGATTCCATCACCCGAGGCGGGCAGGACACTGGAGACCTACCTCACCGTTCTGGGCCACGTGGGATTCACCGCATACACCGGGATGATCCACATCGGCGAGGTGAAGGCAGCCGACACGGTGTACGTGTCGGCGGCGGCCGGTGGGGTGGGCAGCTGTGCCGTGCAGTTCGCTAAGGCAAAGGGCGCAACGGTGATCGGATCGGCCGGGTCGGTCGAGAAGGTCTCGATGATCACCGACGTGCTCGGCGCCGACAGCGCGGTCAATCGCCATGACGGTCCGGCGGTTGACCTCCTGCGCCAGGCCGCTCCCGACGGTATCGACCTCTACTACGACAACGTCGGAGGCGAGCAGCTTGAGGCGGCGTTGGACTGCTTGAACTTCGAGGGTCGAGTGGTGATCTGTGGCGCGGTGTCGCAAGGGGCGCAACCGAGCGGCCCGGCCAACTACCGGCGCATGATCTACCAGGAGCTAACGATGCGAGGCTTCGCAGTTACCAGCCATGAGGACCTGCGCCCGGAGTTCGAGTCGACCGTTGGTGGTTGGCTACAGCAGGGCAAGGTTCAAAGCGTGCACACCACGTTCGAAGGTTTCGACAGTACCCCCGAGGCCTTCGCATCGCTGCTGGCTGGCGGAAGCAAGGGCAGGGTCATCGTCTCCGTCGGCTGAGCGCCGCTGGCCGGTGTTTGGCCCCGACAGGTCCAGAAGGCCCGACGACGGGTCTATGTATCAGAGGTCGGTATCAGGGAGGTCGGTATCAGGGAGGTCGATGGTGACTCGAACTCCCACGATCGACGGTCGTCTCGGCGGCTCACTGAAACCGACACCCATCGGATCGTCAAACGGAACCAGTGGTCCAAGGTCTCGTCCCTCGAGTGAGGCGCTCCCAGTACTAACCCAGCGCCAGCCGTTTGACTGATACCACTCGCGGGCGCCCTTTTGGCTGGTGCCAAAGGTTCTGACTCCCATCGTTGTCCTGGCGATCGGGGCTTCGATGAAGCGGGTGATGGCCAGCGGTCGACGGATCGGGATCGGCCAGCGCCTTCCGCCGACGAGCTGCAGGTCAAGTGCCTGCCCGTTGGCGGTGGTGGTCCGGCCATCGGATCGCACGTTCACCGACTCAACCCGGACCTCATCGAAGTCGTAGATTCTGGTGATGAAGTCGGCTATCGCTGCTGTGGGGGCAAGGAGCGTGCGACAACCCTGCGGATCTGCCCACATGACATCGCCCATCGGGCCAATCGGGGACTCCGGCCAGTGGCCGACGACGAAGCGATCACCGGACGCGAAGGCCGCAGAACTGATCGTGCCAGCAACGTGTACGCGGGATCCAGCGTCGACGTAGCCAGTCATGTAGGGCTTTGAGAGGCGAAACGCCTCGGAGATACCGACGATGAGATAGTCGACAATGCTAACGGTCACGTCGCAGACGAGATCGGCTCGCTCGCAAAGAATCCCAAAACTGTGAACCGATCCCGCCCTTGAATCCGTAGAGCAGGGTATGGGCACAACAGGTATAGCGACAGGACCATCAATGTCTGCTGAGGCCGACGGGACCCGACAAGCGGTCCCGGAAGTCGGCGTCACGGTAGAAGGGCGGTGGTTGAGGAAGGCGGTCGCCGTGATGGCGGTCGCCGTGTTGGCTGTAGCGGGGTTCGCCGTCGGCCACGGAGTATCTCGCCTAGAGGCCGGTCGCGCTGGCGGTCAGGGGTTGACCGACGCAGCGGCCCCCGCTTCGTCTTCGCTCCCCACCGATCCGAACCCCTCGACCGCCACGTCCGAAGCGGTCGTTCCGGCGGTCGGCCAACCGGTAGTTGCCGACGAGCCCCCGATCATCCGGGTTGCAGAACCGGCGCAGACCCTTCGATTTGAAGCCTTCGACGAAACGACAACCCTCATCGACGGCCAAACCGACCCTGAGCTGAACAACTCGATCGGTCTCGACATCGCAGGTCTCGACATCGCAGGCCTCGGGATACCCGATGCCAAAGCAGTCATAGCCGATCTGGTTGTCAAGGGTCCCCAGGGTGTGACCGTGTCTGTCCATCCCGGCGATCGGCCGGCCGATGCGTTGCGGTTCACCGTTCCGTCATCGGGTCGACTACTGGTCCCCCATCTTGTCGCTACGCCCGACGAATACGGTCGGATCGTCGTGTCGGCAGGCGAGCAAGTGACGGTCCAGATGTCTGGGATCGGTACCTATGTTCCAGCCGATCTGGCCACCGCTGGCCGGTTCGTGCCAACCGGATCGATTCGGATCGGATCGTTGGTAACCGCGACCGACGGGCGGCAGCTCACGATTGCCCTGTCAGAGGTGCTAGGCGACGAGGCCGACCACGTCGGCCGGGCGGTGATCAGGATGAACGCCAATGTCAGTCCGAGCGGTGGTTCGGTGGCGATTGGCTCCGACGCGCCGATCCCGTGGCCAGCCCCCGCCACACAGGACTTCGGACTGGCCGGCACGGAGTTGCTCACCGTGACTCCAGATGAGAACGGCGAGATAGTCATGGACTACCTCGGCGGGAGCGTTCTGACGATCGATCTGGTCGGCTACTACACCAACGGCAACGCCCCCGAGTCCACAGAGGGGCTGTTCGTACTGGCTGCGAAGCCGGAGTATCGAACGATTGATGTCGGCGACGTCGATGTAACCGTCGAAAACGATTGGGCGGCCCTGCTGGAAGGTGGAGAGATCGGCCCGGAAGTATCGCGTGCCATCATCATGGTCGACGCGGTGAACGGCCAAAACGGCGGCTCGTTCGCCACGTGGCAAGATGGCGATTCGGTACCCACCTCGCCCGCATTTGCCCTGGCCCCTAATCAGGGTCGCGGTTCGTCGGAGTGGTTCAACCCGGCGAGCGGTCTTGCGACGATCATCCGAGCTCCGGAGGGCGCTGTTCTCAACCTCTGGTTTGTGGGCGCATATACGTGACCGGAATCATCGATGCGATGCTGGACCCGCCATTTGTGGCAGTCAACCTGTCCTATGTCGCACTCGTTGTGGCGGCGTTCTGTAAGTCCCACAATCGTATGCGGCTGCTCCTGGTCTTCGCCGCCGTCTGCTTTATCGTCTACGGAGCGCTCCAGAACATCGCCTCGATCGTGGTGTGGAACATTGTCACCGGCGCCCTCAACCTCTCCCGGCTCGCCGCCAGTGGTTTGAGCGAAGCTAGGACAGCGCTCACAACCGAAGAGGAAACCCTCCGCCAGCTGCTCTTCCCCAACCTTCCTCCTGCGGAGTTCTTAGAACTGTGGGCGCTCGGTGGCGACGTGTACTGCGTCGACGAGCTGCTGTTGGAGGCCAGGTCTACCCCCGACCGCCTACTTCTGCTTGTTCGGGGCACGGTAGAGGTTGAGCGCGACGGCGAGGTGGTGGAAGTGCTTCACCCCGGCGCGGTGATCGGCCATCTCGACCCATACCCGTTCTCTGAGCTCGCGGCCGACTGGCGAGCTGCTGGAGCGGTGTGGCTACGGTCGTGGGCGCGGAGTGAACTGTCGAACCCAGATTTGCCAGCGCAGATCCGTCGCTTGCTGGTGGCCGATCGACCGGGTCTCGTTCGGGCGCAGATCTAATGCGCAGGCTGTTGCAGCGACGACCCTTTATAACGACCCTTCCCTGCGTTGGCGTCACGGCCACCGATACGTTCGTCGCTGTCTGTCTGCGGGGCTCGCCGATTCGGCTAACCGGGATCTACCGCTGCCGCCTCGATCTACCCGGATCCGGCGGAAGGGGACCGGCGCTAGCGAAGGCCGCCGAAGAAGCGAGGCGGGTCCTTCGGGCACCGGCGGGCACGCCGACGGTGTTGGCCCTCCCACCGGTAGCCCAGACCGTCCGTCTGCCGTTGGACGACGGCTGGGGCAAGCGCGCTCTTCCTGTGACCGCCGACGACGAAGCGGTGTCCGGACTTGATGGCGCTGGATTCCGGGTCGAGCGCTTCGACGCCGTGCCTGCCGCGCTGGCCCGGATCGCATGGAGTTCGACCCGACCGTATGGCGATGATGTCTGGGTTGGCGGGTGGCGGGTTTCGATGTGGGCTGACTTCCTCTATGCGGAGGCCGGTCCGCCGGTTTCAATCGCCGGCACGGCCACAGGTGCCGAGGATCGTTCGGGTTTGGACCTCGATGGCATGGCTTGTCCCGGGGCTCTGCGTCGCCACCTCAGGGCACAGCTCGACGCCGGGGCGATCGGGGCGGGCCTTCGGGGCCTCGGACTCGATCCGGACCTGTTGGTTGACCTGGTCGACCGGCCGTCGTGCCCTCCCGCTCCGGAGCACCGTGATCTGGCGCCATTGAAGCGATGAGCAGAAAATCTTGCGATTTCCGTGAACCGCTTTCCGTGTTGGGTCCGTATAGAAGATTGATGAGGAACTTGTCCGGGTTTATCGAGCGATGGCGTCACGCGATGGAGTGTTACTGATGATCGTCATCGCCCCCGAGTCCGCCGGTTCCCCCGATTCAGCTGTAGAACCTCGAATTGGCGTGGCTGCCCCCTCCCCATCCGCTCCTCATCGCAGATGTGCGATTTCTGAGAAGCCGAGATCGATGGGATCTAGGACGCGGTCCGTGCAATACTTACGAACAATGGACGAGGTGCTGTTGAATGCATTTCGAGAGGGTGACCCCGAGGCTGTTCGCGCCGTGTATCGCGAGTTCGCTGGGCCGGTCGCTGCGGTAGCACGTTCGATTGTCGGTAACGACCATCTTGTCGATGACATCGTTCAGCAAACCTTCACCAAAGCGTGGAAGGCAGCGCAGACGTTTGATCCCAGCCGTCGTTTCGCTCCCTGGCTGTTCTCGATAGCCCGTCGTACCGCGATCGACGCGGTGCGTTCCGAACGGCGACCCCATGTAGGCGGTCACGAACCCGAGGCCGACCTGGCGGTAGGGCCACCGTCGTTCGCCAGGGCTTGGGAAGCGTATGAGGTTCGCCGGGCCATCGACGTACTACCGGAAGACGAACGGGTCATTGTTGAGCTGAGCTACCGGCTCGGCCTAACCCAAAGAGAGATCGCCGAACATCTCGACGTCCCAATTGGCACCGTAAAGTCTCGCTCTCATAAGGCTCACCGCCGACTGTCGGTCATACTGGCCCACCTCCGAGAGCAAGACGTTGTGCCTCCATTAGACGCAGATGAAAGAAGGAACATCGGATGAGTGACGAGCTCTCCGCCGAACCCGAAGACCGGGAGCTTCGCCGGCTTCTCGACAACCCTGCCCTCTGGGCCGAACCGTCAGCCGCGGCCGAAGACAAGGTCGTGGCCGCCATTGCTGCGCAACTATCGAGTACCGAGCAGTCGTCGCCCACCGTCGACGAGGACCATTCGGTTGTCGATCTTGGCGAGCGTCGGGCCCGGAGGACCGGCAGCCGCCGGTTTTGGCCCTTGGCGGCGGCCGCGGCGCTACTGATCATCGTGATTTCGGCGACCGCCGGTTTCACCCTTGGCCGATCCGGTGACTCCGACCTGACGACGGTCGCTTTGGCGGCAGCTGATCCGGCGTACAGCGCGTCGGCAGTGGCCAGGATCGACGAGCGACCGAACGGTGCACGCCTGCTGGTCAACCTGTCTGACCTGGAACCCGCACCGCTTGGCCACTTCTATGAGGTATGGCTGGTTAAGGCCGATCCCCGCACCGTGATCAGCGCAGGGACGTTCCACATGCGGGGCTCCGACAGCGGCGAGATCGAGTTCTGGGCCGGCGTCTCTCCCCAGGTCTATCGAACCATCACCGTCACCTTGGAATCGGAGGCCGATCCGGCGGCCCCCGGGGAGCTGATCTTGGAGGGCCTGGTCCCAGCTTCGTAGAGCTGTGGGCCCCAGGGCTTCAGATTCCGAACGCCTCAAGGAGATCGGGGTGGCCGGTACCACAGGTTGCACCGCCGTCGACCATAAGGTTGGCGCCGGTGATGAAACTAGCCTCCGGTGCGGCCAGGAAAGCAATAGCTGCGGCGACTTCATCGGGTTGGCCGAACCGGCCCATCGGGATCGCCTTGTCGAACAGGGCCCGGATGCGAGGCTCGTGGGCGGTGGAAACGGTGAGTGGCGTGTCGACCGCTCCGGGGGCGATCGAGTTGACCCGAATGTCCGGTGCCAGTTCGAGGGCCAGGCTTCGGGTCAGGTTGAGGGCTCCGGCCTTGGCCGCGTTGTAGACACTCATACCGGGGTCGCCGCCAACGGCGTCGAGCGAGGTGACCGTCACGATCGCCGCCGTGCCTCTCCGTCTGGCCGCCGCCGCTCGGAGCATCGAGATAGCGGCCTGACAGCAATGGAACACCCCGGCGAGGTTGGTGTCGATTACCGTCTGCCATTGAGCCGGTGTGATCTTCTCGACCCGCCTGACCAGAACCTCTCCGGCCGAGTTGACCAACACATCGAGGCCGCCGTGCTGCGACTCGATGTCGGCCATCAGTTGGATGACATTGTCGCGGTCGGCTACGTCGAGCGGGCCGAAGTGGGCGTTGGCTGAGTCGAGCTCTGCAAGTGCGGCCTGACCTCTCTCGGCGTCGCGCCCTCCGATGATCACGGTCGCTCCTTCGGCCAGCAATCGACGAGCGGCGGCCAGCCCGATGCCCGACGTTCCACCGGTGACGAGAACCACTTGCGATGCAAAACGTTCGGGATGGATCATTGAGCGACGAGCCTATATTCTTTCGAATCCGGATTCGAATGGGTGGTGCTGTGAGAGCTTGGCGTGTGAACGAGTTGGGACATCCGTCGGTGTCACTCAGTCTCGAAGAGGTCGCCGACCCGGTCCCCGGGCCCGGCCAAGTAGCCATACGAGTCGAGGCCGGCACCATCAACTTCGCCGACATTCTCCTGTGTCAGGGCATCTACCAAGACCGACCGGGTGTGCCGTTCACCCCCGGCCTTGAGACCTGCGGGGTCGTCGAGTCGGTGGGGGATGGAGTCGACCTGAGCATCGGAATCCGAGTGGCCGGAATGGCTGCCCTGCCCGCCGGGGGCTACGGCGAGAAGAGCCTGCTGCGGGCCCCGACGGTCATCGAGATGCCAGCCGATATACCGGCGGCCGACGCAACCGTTTTGTACTCGACCTATCAGACCTCCCACGTCGGTCTTCATCACCGGGCCCATCTCGCCGACGGCGAGACTCTGCTAGTTCATGGGGCGGCCGGAGGCGTTGGGGTGGCGGCCGTGCAACTCGGCGTCGCCGCAGGGGCCACGGTCATCGCCACCGCCCGGGGTGCTGAGAAACTGGAAGCCTGCCGACAATCGGGGGCGCACCACGTCATCGACTACTCGACCGACGACGTGTACGCCGCGGTCATGGAGATCACCGATGGCAATGGTGTCGATGTGGCGTTCGACCCGGTCGGCGGCGAGGTTGGCGAGCTGACCCGCCGGTTGATGGCCTGGGAGGGCCGGCTGGTGGTGATCGGCTTCGCTTCAGGCGACATACCGTCGTACCCGGCTAACCATATATTGGTGAAGAATTACGCGGTGCTTGGTCTGCACTGGGGGGTCTACGTCGAACACGGCGGTCGTTCGGTGGTAGAGGCCGCGCACGAGGATCTGCTCAGGCTCTACCGAGCCGGGGCTATCTCGCCTCCCATCGCTGAGTCGGTGAGCCTCGACGGCATCCCGGCAGCGCTCGAGGCGCTTGAAGCCCGCGAGGTGGCGGGCCGACTGGTGCTCACCCCGAGCTAAGGGAAGAGCAGGGGTTAGGAAGTGCAGAGTTAACGAAGTGCAGGTTAAGGAAGTGGGCGGTTGAGGAAGTACGCCATCTCTTGATCGTCGAGGCCCCACTCCTGCAGGGCCTGCTCGCCACCCTGGCCAGGATACGGACTTGGTCGCACCACCTCGGACGGCGTTCGATCGAAGCGAGGTGCCGGCGCCGGCTGGGTGGTGTCGCCAACCTCGACGAATGACTGCCGGGCCTGGAGGTGGGGGTGGTCGGGCGCTTCAAGCAGGTCGAGCACCGGCTGCACACAATCGTCGTCGCCGTCGAACAGTTCGACCCACCCGTCGCGGCTGCGGGTGGCGAAAACCTCGGCCATCCAGGCTCGATAGCCAGGCCAGTTCTCCAGCTTGTCGGGGTCGCCGAGCTCGGCCGGTGGGTTGACCCCTGCCTTGTGCATGAAGTTCTGCAGGAACTTAGGTTGCAGCAGAGCGATCGAAACGAAGCGGTCGTCGGCACATCGGTGCACGCCGTATCGCCAGTCTCCACCATCGATGAGGTTGGCCTGGCGTTCGTGGTTCCAGGTGCCGCCCTGCAGATTGCCGTACACGTAGGCCATCAGGTTCAACGCCCCATCGACGATGGCGGCGTCTACAACCTGGCCCTTCCCTGACCGTGCGGCCTCCAACATTGCCGACACCATGCCAAGCGCCAGGAAGGCGCCACCCCCACCGAAGTCGCCAGCGAGAATGAGGGGTGGCACGGGAGGTCGATCGGCTTCACCGATGGCCCACAGCGCTCCGGTCAGAGAGATGAAGTTGGCGTCGTAGCCGGCACGGTTGGCCATCGGCCCGGTTTGGCCGTACCCGGTCATGCGCCCGTACACCAGCTTCGGGTTCCGGGCGATGCAGACGTCGGGGCCAACGCCGAGTCGTTCGGCCACCCCCGGCCGGAAGCCTTCGATGACCGCGTCGGCCCGATCGATCAGTTGCAAGACCGCGTCTACCCCCTCCGGGGTCTTGAGGTCGGCTCGGACCGAACGTCGGTTGCGGTAGAGGAAACGATGGGGGTGATCGGGATAGCCGAGCTCCTGTTCAACCTCGCGGTCGACCAGGATCACATCGGCACCCATGTCCGACAGCAACATGCCGGCGAACGGGCCCGGCCCGATGCAGAACAGTTCGACAACTTTTAGTCCGGCGAGCGGTCCCACGTGTTACGTCCAGCTCTTCAGTTCGGGCAGCACCTTCTCGGAGAACAGCCGCAGGCTGGCTTCGGCTTGGTCGTACGGCAGGCCGCCGAATCGGAATGCCGGGGCGGCCTCGAACGGACCGATGAGGTCCCACCGGGCTCGGTACTGCTCGATGACCTGCTCGGGGGTGCCGTGGGCGGTGGCGTCGAGAAAACCGTCGAGGAAACCGCTGGCTCCCATGCGGCGGAGCGCTCCGGCCTTGCCCGCGTAGTCTTCGTAGCCGGTCATGTCGTCGAAGTGGTCGCCCATGATCTCGTAGTGTTCGAGCACACTTTCGAGGTAGCTGGCGATATGGGTCGGACCACGTTCGGCGGCGACTGATGAATCCTCGTGGCAATAGACGAAGTCGCAGATCAGCGGTGGTGGCGGCTCTTCGTTGTCGTTGTACTGGCGGTAGAGCTGGCGCCATTTCTCGATCGATGGCAGGCGCGACTTCCATGAGCGGTCGGCGAACATCACCATGGCAGCCCGTAGGCGGGCGGCGATGTCGAGCGAGTCCTCGGATCCGGCGACGGCATAGGTCCGACCGACGAACGATCGCTCTGGGGCCGGTCGAATCGGCGTTCGAGGCTGGGGGTAGAAGGGGCCATCGCCCTCGATGAACCCGCTCTCCAGCGCTTCGGCGACCATCAGGGATCCCTCGTCGAAACGGCCCCGAGACTCGTCCATTTCGATGCCCCGAAAGTGTCCGTATTCTCTCCTGCTGAGGCCGCGGCCCATGCCAAGCCGCAGTCGACCTTCGGCGATGTGGTCGAGTAGCGCCACCTTTTCCGCCACCCGCAGCGGTTCGTTCCAGGGCATGATTATCGCCGCGGTTCCGACGTCGACCGTTGGCGCCTTGGCGGCGATCGAGGCCAGCCACTGGGTGTTGTCTGGACAGAATGAGTAGTCGTAGAAATGGTGTTCAACCGACCAGACCACATCGAATCCCAGTTCGGCGGCGAGCAGGCTCAGTGCGGTGTCCTCTCGGTACACCTGACCATCGGTGATGTCATCCCAGC
>JBOEHD010000221.1:0-6462 GCA_050633745.1 Acidimicrobiales bacterium | reverse complement strand
CCCGGTCGGTTGATGCCAGTGTGTTGATCTCGGCGGGCTGAGGAACACCGCTATCGTCGACGGAGTGACCGACTATCAGCTCGCCCAGATCAACATCGGCAAACTCCATCATCCACTCGAAGCGCCCGAGACCGCAGAATTCACCAATGCTCTTGATCCCATAAACGAGTTGGCCGAGTCGAGCCCAGGCTTCATCTGGCGCCTCAAGGACGAAGACGGTGGCTCATCGAGCTACGTCTCGGTGCCGGGCCACGAAGACCCGATGGACATCGTGAACTTCTCGATTTGGCAGGATCTCGACTCGCTCAAAAACTTCATGTACAAGACCGATCACGTCGGCTTTCTGCGCCGCCGAACCGAATGGTTCGTGCCGCCCGAGCAGGTGGTCACCGCACTGTGGTGGATTCCCGCCGGCACGGTTCCCTCGATTCTCGAGGCCTACGACCGACTCGATCACCTCCGCCAGAACGGTGCAAGCGACCATGCCTGGCCGCTCACCCAGCCGTTCCCTCCGCCAGGCTCGTGATCCGACAGCGCCGAACCCGGTGATCATGGTGTTTCCCAGCTAAGTGATGCCGAATCAAGTCTCGGGAACGTTTTGTCGGCTTCGGTCGTCGTTGGGTTATGACCGCTGACGGATCACTCGGCCTGAGTAACCCACCCCTCGCTCGGGCGAAGGGGGAGTCGGCTGCGGAAGTGATTTCACCGGATGAGACCTTCGAGGACGTCTTTCGGCGAGAGCACGAGGCGATGGTTCGATTGGCGTACCTGCTGGTCAACTCTCGACCGGTGGCTGAAGAGGCGGTGCAAGACGCGTTCGCCCGGCTGCTCGACCGGTTCGACAGCGTGGACAATCCAGGCGGTTTCGTACGGACCGTCACCGTCAACCGCTGCCGAGACCTGGTCCGAAGGCAGCGTCGCGAACGACGGTTCCTGAGCCGGTTTCGGCTGGCCGAGTCCCCGTCCCCAGTCCCATCCTCAGTCGAGATGGCGAGCGGGGATCTCGATGATGTGCTGGCCGGTCTTGATCGCCGCCGCCGAGAAGTAGTGGTGCTGCGTTTCTACCTGGGCCATAGCCACAAAGAAATTGCCGCCATCCTCGGGATGCGGGAACCGACCGTTCGCACCACGCTCCATAGGGCGTTGTCGGACCTACGAGTAGCGCTAGAAGGTGAACAGTCATGACACGATCCAACGGTTATCAATCTCGGCTGGATGCACAGGCCGAGTCCGAACTGGTGAAGCGACTGGCCAACCAGGCCAACCGGGTCACGGTCTCACCGCAACTACTCAGTGGTGTCGAGCAGCGCCACCGATCGATCCTCCGACGCCGTCGCACGGTGAGTCGGGTCGCACTCGCCGGGTCGGTTGTCGGTGTGGTTGTCCTCGCCTTTGGTTTGCTCCAGCTCGGCGGCTCGGCTTCTGACTCCGAGGTGCTCTACCCGGCTGCCACCCCCGACTCGCTGAGCGATCTACTACTTCGCCCATCGGGCGGCCCGGCCGCGGACCTGGAGAATGATCTGGCCCCCGAGGATTGCGTTCAAACAGCGCCCGCGGTCGTCCCGGACGGCGAACTAGTCGTTTGGCTGGATGTCGGCGTCCACGTCGAGGTGGTCGAACAACTCAGCGCCAAGCTGTCTGCTAGTTCGGCCGTAGCGGCGTTCGATTATGTGGATCACGGGGAGACCTACGACGAGTTCACCCTCTACTTTGCCGACGAACCGGAAGTCATCGAGCTGGTGGAGCCGGAGCAGCTGCCAACGTCGTTTCGGGTCCAGCTGGTTGAAGAGACCCAGGCCGCCACGTTCGTGGCGACCTGGGCCGGGCTCGATGGCGTCGACGAGGTTGAACTCGGTGGAGAAACCTGCCTCGATCCGGTCGCTGGCGACTAGCGGTCGCCGACTGTTGAGGTCAGCCTGCGCCACCGTTGCAGTCGGTGAGAATGCGGATGCTGTCGGTGGCCCGCCCGGTGGCGAAGTTGAATGTCATCGTGGCGGTGTCGCCAGAGCGGCGGAGCGTGAGGAGGTCATTACGTTCGGAACCGTGATGCACGTATGTGGTCTGGGTGGCGGCCACCGCGTCGGAGTTGCGAAGGTCGGTTCTTCTGCCGATCACTCCCAGAACGTCCGAGCCTTCGAAGCTCAAGCTGGCCAACAGCCTGCCACGATCCCGGAGGTGGTCGGCGTGCACCAGCCAGGAGCAAACCGTTGTCCCGGCCGGAATCGAGGCTTGGGTATTGCTCGATCCTCGGAAGTTCCCGTCGACCACCCGGTTGATGTCCAGGTCGGCGGCAAGCTCGACCGGACCTTGCTCTAGCCACACGAAGACCGAGTCAGCGCTATCCATCTGACCGCCCTCCCTGGTTGTGCTCGGAGCGTCGATCAGCTGCATGCCCTCGCCGAGCGTGGGATAGATCACCACTGCAGGCGGTGGTGGTGGCGGTGGCGGTGGCGGTGGTGGGGGAGGAGGTGGCGGGCCGTCACCGCCGGGGATGATGAGTAGTGTGGCCGACCGAGCGGGGAGGGCCACCGTGGTGGAGTCGCCGGTCAGCGTGAGGTCGGCCCCCTGAACGATCACTCCGTTAGTGGCCGCCGAGTAGTCGTACCGTTCGACCGGGCCCGAGGCGCCGGCGATTGCCAGTGGGCTGTTGTAATCTGCGGTGCTCTTGTTGATCATCAGCACCGTCAGCGCTCCGTCGGAGCTGCGGGTGGCGGCGTGAATCGCTACCGCCGCTTCGTCGCTCGACTCGGCGTAGTTGGCCACGTCACCGAATCGTGAACCCTGGCCGTCGTAGTTTCGGTAGAGCCGGAAAGCATCGAAGATCGGTCGGGCGGCGTACTCCTCTTCGGTGAGGCCGATCCATTCGCCGTATGGCTCCCAGATGGTGGCTGTGTCGAGACCTTCTCGGCCGAAGATGCCAAGCACATCGGCCTGAGCCAATCCGCCGACGAGGCTGTCGGCGCCACCGAAGTTGTATTCGGTGATAGCTAGCCCGGTGTTGGGGTAGCTCTGATCGATGAGGCTGTTGAGTCGAGGGATCACCGCTGAACCGTCGCCGTAGAGGAAATCTCGGCTGACCCACCAGTCGGACGGGGCGTAGTTCGGGTCCCACAGCTGTCTGGTCGACTCAAGCCGCAGGGCATCACTGCCGCCGCCGTATACCCGGTCGTCGTAGAAGTTGACCGCCAGCTGGTCGAGCAGCCGGACCCCGGCCAAGTCGCTGGCCTGCTTCATCTCCTTCAGGTAATCCTCGACGAAGGTCGGAACATCGCCTGGCCGCTGGTTGTTAGCGAACTCTTCGCTGGTTACGTAGTAGCTGAAGCCGCTCCACAGCACCGGCCCGATCACCGCTGCGCTCGGGTCGGCCTGCTTGACCGCGTTGGCCCAGGTTTGGTTGCGCTCGATCAGTTCGGTACGCCCGATGGGTTCCGGTCGAATGTCGGCGTGGGTTGAGTTCCATAAACCCGGCTCGTTGCCCAATGCGTAGGTTTCGACGCCACCGTTGGCCGCGCTGCCGTGAGTGGCTACTAGATGCGAGACCCAGTCGGCGGCGAAGGTCTCATCGACGGCTTTGCTTGTGACGTTGGGGTCGACGCCGTAGATGCGCTCGCCGCCGACGAAACCGTTGCCGCACAGCAGCGCCTGATTAAGCCAGTGTGGCGCTTCGGAATCCTGCGGCCCGGCATTGTTGGCTGGCCCGAGTAGATCGACGGTGGGGTAGCCGCAGTTAGCTTCCCGATTCTTGGCCACCCAGCCGGCCATCGGCAGGGTCATGATGGTGTCGGTGCCGTCGGCCTGATTGTTGTTTTCGAATTGGTGATCGCCGCCGAGGTCGCCGGGGTCGTTCATGAAGTACCAGTCGTTCCCGATGTTGCTGGTGGCGATCTCGTGGTTGTAACGCTCGGTGCCGTTGCCGCCCCAGCGGTTGACCGGCACGGCCAGTTCTTCCCGAATGCCGTTGGTCACGAAGTTCATGCCGTAGATGTCGTCGCTGATCTGGTGAGGGAACGACACCGTTTGGTTTGTTACCTGACCGGAGGCCGGGTCGGTCACCGTCCTGGTGATCGAACGCTGACCGAGGTCGACCTGCAGGCTTGGCCCGCCGGCCGGCGGCGGTGCCTCGCCGCTGACGATGCGCACATGATCGACGTAGAAGGTCGGGCGGTCGGCGCCACTTTGGTTTTGAAACCAGACGCCGCTGAAGGTGCTGAACCCGCCGAGGTCGGCAAGGTCGAGCGAGTATGAGGTCCAGCTTCCCGGTGACGGCGCAACCGAGATCGGTTGGCTGTCTCCGGCCGAACTGATGACCTGCACTCCGATCGGGTCTGCGCTGGTACCGCCATGCAGTTCGAACCGAAGTGAGCCATGAAGCGGCATCGGTTGATCGTCGCTGCGGCTGATATAGAAGGCAGCCCACGGCCCAGCGTCGACCGAAACCGCAGCGGAGCCCGAATGAACCGTGCCGGTATGGGCCGTATCGACCGTGGCCCACGACCAGTCGCCAAAGTCGTTCTCGATTGAGTCGCCGTAGAGAACGTACGAGCCGTTCTCGGCCGCAGCGACCGGAGTCGAAACGCTCAGCAACCCACCGGCGATCATGGCCAGCACCAGCGTTATCGCGCTGGTGGCCCTGGTGGTTATTCGATAGCTATCCATGCTCTGAACGTACGTCCCTGTTCGCGCCGGTACCTGACGGCAACCCGACGCGAACAGGACGTTTAGTGGACGGAGCTAGCTAAAGGTACTTGCTACAGATACTGGTCCAGCTCAGCAGCGATTTCCTCGGGAGTGGTTTGCGGCTCGTACCGCTTCAGTACCGAGCCGTCGCGGCCTACGAGGAACTTGGTGAAGTTCCAGGCGATGTCGGATGATTCACCTTCGCCCGGCTGCTGTTCACGAAGGAAGGCGTAGAGCGGGTCGGCTCCGTCGCCGTTCACCTCGATCTTGGAGAACATCGGGAACGTCACACCATAGTTAGAGGTGGCGAACTCGAGAATCTCGTCGTTGCTGCCCGGCTCCTGCCCTGCGAACTGGTTGCAGGGGAAGGCCAGCACGTTGAAGCCGGCGGCGTTGTTGTCGTCATGAAGCGTACGCAGACCTGCGTACTGAGGGGTAAGGCCTCATTTGCTTGCGACGTTTACCACCAACGAAACCTGGTCTCGGAACTTGTCTAGGGCGACGGCGTCGCCGCTGATGTCATTCACTTCGAAGTCAAAGAAGTTGCTCATAGTCGCTGAGGATATCCCCCGGTGTCTGACTAGACGGTGTTCGACTCGATCGGCGGCGCTTGTTACCTCTCGACAACTGGAGATCGGCGAACCCCCGGGTGCTTCATGGTGATTGTGGCTGGTGTTAGGGTCCAGAAATCTAGTCCGTCTTTGGAGGGTTACCCGCTCATGAGAAAATCTGTAGTTAGTAGAACGATTGCCGTTGTGGCTTTGACCATGGCCATGTTCTTTTCGGCAGCGCCGACGCAGGCAACGCCACTGGCCGAGGTGATCAACCTGCCGAACGGCTTCTTCCCCGAGGGGGTCACCATCGGTAAGGGGGTCACCTTCTATACCGGGTCGCTGATCGACGGGGCGATCTACACCGGGAACCTTCGAACCGGTGAGGGCGAGATCCTCGTCGAAGGCCAACCTGGACTTTTGGCGGTTGGTATGGACTACCGCAGCGGCTCGCGGCAGCTGTTCGTTGCAGGCGGAAGCTCGGGCACCGTCCGGGTCTACGACACCGACGATGGTTCGCTGGTCACCGAGGTGCCGCTTGGCGCCGGGTTTATCAATGATGTGATCGTGACCCGCCGATCGGCGTTCGTCACCAACTCGTTCGCCCCGGAGATTTACGAGATCCCCCTCGGGACCGATGGTCGGGTCAACGGCCCGGCTCGGGTTATCCCGCTCGGCGGTGACTTCGAAGCGGTCGAAGGCTTCAACACCAACGGCATCGAAGTCGTCGATCCTCGCACGGTAATCATCGTCAACAGCTCCACCGGCATTCTGTATCTGGTCGACACTCGCACCGGCGATGCAAAAACCATCGACACCGGCGGTGCGGTGATCAACGGTGACGGTCTGCTGCTTCGGGGCCGCAGCTTGTACGCGGTGGTCGGGAGTCTGAACCAGGTCACCGAGCTGCGACTTTCCCGCAATAACCTGCGGGCCAGGGTGACCGAGGAAATTACAAACGAACTGTTCGACGTTCCGACCACGGTCGATGGTCTCGGCGAGAAGCTATATGTGGTGAGCGCCAAGTTCAACACGCCGCCGACCCCCGAGACGCCATACGAAATCGTGGCCGTCGACCGCTAGAGGATTACATTCAGCTGGGATATCCGGCTGGTAGATATGGCTGGACCGTCCGGGGATTGCCCCGGACGGTCAGCTGATCAGGAACCGTAGGAGTCGCGCAGTTCTCGTTTGAGTACCTTGCCGGTGGCGTTGTGGGGGATCTCGTCGATGA
>JBOEHD010000220.1:0-7705 GCA_050633745.1 Acidimicrobiales bacterium | reverse complement strand
TCGAAGGTACCGCCGCCGAGGTCGAAGACCAGAACGGTTTGATCGGCGGTCTCGTCTTTGTCGAGGCCGTAGGCCAGCGCGGCCGCGGTGGGCTCGTTGATAATACGCAGCACCTCGAGGCCAGCGATAGCGCCAGCTTCTTTTGTGGCGGTGCGCTGAGCGTCGTCGAAGTGGGCGGGCACGGTGATGACGGCCTGGGTGACGGTGTCGCCAAGGTAGGCCTCAGCATCGCGCTTGAGCTTCATGAGCGTACGAGCGGAAATTTCCTGGGCGGTGTACGCCTTGCCGTCGATGTCGGTGCTCCACTTGGTTCCCATGTGGCGCTTGACCGAACGAATCGTGCGGTCGGGGTTTGTGATGGCCTGACGCTTGGCGACCTCGCCAACCATCACCTCACCATCATCTTTGCCAAAGGCGACCACCGACGGGGTGGTGCGGGAGCCTTCAGCGTTGGGGATCACGAGTGGATCGCCGGCTTCAAGCACGGCCACCACCGAGTTAGTCGTTCCGAGGTCGATACCAACGGCCTTTGCCATGTTTTACTTGCTCCTAAGTGAAGTGCAGTCTGTTTTTGCTACAGGTTCGATTATACCGTCTCAGCGACACTTCCTTCGCATAGTTGAGTATCTTGTTGTCAACTTTTCTAAATACTGAGCCGCAATACTTCAGATCGGTCCTGAAAACCGCTATTTGAGGGGTTTTCGGCGAGACGCGCCAAAAGAGGTGCCAGTCCGCCGCGACCAGCACCTCTCTTGAGCTCCCTCAATGGGACTTACGCGCCGGACAAGTTCAACAAGCCCGACACGATTTGGGAGGACATCCGCAACCCGAACGACTCCGGCGGGGGTGTTTATGACGGGTTATCGAGCGAATTGCGGATGTTCTACTAGTAAGAGGCTCGTCGGAGCGTTCAAATACAGGTTTCTCAGAAATTTCTGAATCAGTAGGGTGGTGGACACGCCAGATACGCAAGCCAAGCGATGAGGGACCTCTATGAGCAGAATCGGCTACTGGCCTTCCGCCTGGCCCGTCGAATGCGGAGATAATCATCGCCCGAAGGCCATCGCCGCCGGTGGGCTCAACCTGCAGCCGACCGATCGATTGGTGGCCACAACCCGCCAGACTGGCCGCTGGCCGGTCATGTTCGTACAGCGCGACCCCGGCGAGCTCTATCTGCACGGCACGACGTCGGTTAACGATGCGTCGCCGGCAGGCTGGATCGAACGGGTCGACCCGGTTTCGCTGCAGCCGTTGACCGGCTCCGGCGACCTGCCCTCGGGTGGCCACGAATGGTGCGGTTCGATGGCCGTGCATCGCAACGGCGACCTCTACACCGTCAACGGCTCCTACCTGCACCGACTCGATCCGCAGTGTTGGGTCGTGGCCGAAACCGCTCTCCCGGTAGACCACGCTCACAATGGGCTGCTGATCCTCGACGACGGTTCGATCGTCACCAAGGACATTCAGCTGGGCGACGTCGCCTCGACCTTGACGGTGTGCGACGAAGACTTGCAGGTGCTGGCTTCGATCCGCCTACCCGAAGCCTCGATGGGCCGCATCGCAGCTATGGGCGAGGTCATCTACGTGCCGGGCACCACGGGCATCTACCGCTACCGGTGGAATGGGTCAGACCTCAAACAAGACCTAACCTGGGCGCCCTCATACCGCACCGCGGGCCAACGAGGGCTGGCGGGAGACGTAGCCATCGATGGCGGCCGAGTGTGGCTCATGGACAACGGCAATATCCCAACCATCGAACGTCGCTTCTCCCAAACCCCAACGCTGCGGGCCGAGGCGTCATACACCGAAGACGCCGCCAGCCGAACACCGGGCTGGATCGAACCAATTCGGGCCATCGGCATCTCCGTCGAGGACCCAACCGACGTGATCGAACTGCTGCCGACGGAACACCCGGCGGGTTGGGTCATCGCTCCCCCGTTGGTCAGTGGCAACATCGCCGTTGCCTGGGACACCGGGAATATGGGGATCGCCGCATTCGATATTTCCAACGGTCGCACCGGTGAGATGCTTTGGTTCCAGCCGTTCCGAGCCTCGATGCAGCCGCTGCTGTACCGAGAGACCAACGAACTGGTGATCAACGACTTCCGTATGCTCGACGACAACGAAACCAGCGACGATCTCGTGGTCCTCGACGTGCGCACCGGTCAAATGAAGGCCCGGGTGCCGACAGGGGCCACCATGTTGAACGGCATGTTCCCCTGCCCCGGCTGGGACCGCGACCTGTACTACTGCAGCACCGGAACCGTCGCCAGGGTGCAGGCAGTATCTCTCTAGCCCCGAGCGCTGCCTCGATAGGAGATCAGCTGTGCGTTTCGTGGGGGCCGTCGATCCAGCCGGTGGCTACCGAATCGCCAGACTGGTTGACGAAACGTAGACGGAACGTGGCAGGGTGCTCCAACGGGAACTCGAAGCCTCCCAGGTCATCGCATGTTGTTTCGGCGACGGCGGGGCTGGCGGTTGGCTGCTCCAAATACACCACGCCCGTTGGCGGTGGTTCGATGTGGCCGACGATGCGACCCTCGGCCAGCTCGAATTCGATTTCGAATTCGCCCTGGGAGTAGCTCAGCATGCGGGCCGCAACCTCGGTGCTGCGGACGCCTGCGAGTTCTTCGGCAGCTGAATCGTGGATCAGAGCCGCCTCGGCGGTGTCGGTCATCACGATGTCGTAGCCGACCATGATCATCTCGGCTGCGTCAGGGCTCGGCGCATCATCGAGCCTGGCCAACGCCAGTTCTTCCAGCAGTTGGTCATCGTCTTCAAACCATGGTGCGGTCATGTCGCCTCCGGCAGCAGTATGCGGAGATCTTCGAGACAGCGGCGGCGGGTAGGACCTAACGATCCCACCGGTCGACCAGTGATTTCAGCGATCTCTCGGTAGCTCAGCGCCGGGTCAGCCGACATCAGTGAGAGCAGCTCTCGGCACTTTTCTCCCAGCTTGGTGAACGCATGTCGTAGAGCCGATCGGCGTTCCTCGCCTTCTAGGGCGGCGACGTCTTGGGCCTGCTCACTGGTGAGGCCGAGGGCTTCAGCCTCCGAAGTGGCCCGCTCGGCCAGCGCGCTCTGGCGGGATGACTTCCGGAAGTGATCGCGCATGCTGTTTAAAGCGGTGCGATAGAGCCAGAATCGAATGCTCTCCGGCTTATCTAGAGCCCTCGAAGGATCGTCGATCACTTCCTTGAGATGCCGAAAGAACCGGAGCCAGGTGTCGGCGGCCGCATCCTCGGCGATGGCGTGGGCGTTTGTCTTGGCCTTCAGGTACAGAACGAGGTCGGCGTGGTATCGCCCAACCAGGGCTTCTGCGGCTCCCCTATCGCCGGCAACAGCAAGCTTGTAGAGCTCGCCGTCGCTCTCTGATCCAGCACCTAGCGTGACCATGAAACCTCCGGAGGCAATCATAGAACCACAAAAGCCTGGACGGCCCGTTCTTGGGACTCCACGAGTTGTTTGAAGCGGCGGTCGAGGT
The DNA here is from genome assembly GCA_050633745.1 of Acidimicrobiales bacterium. Classification (GTDB taxonomy): domain Bacteria; phylum Actinomycetota; class Acidimicrobiia; order Acidimicrobiales; family SZUA-35; genus JAHELU01. Next base: position 4,221 of record JBOEHD010000220.1, on the reverse strand, counting down.
CGATGAACCGACTGAATGGGTATCTTCATCAAGGTTTCCCCGTGATCTGGAACTGGTGTGTAGCCCCTAGACGAAACCTGGACGCCGTTTGATACCAAAATTATTGCAAGCCTGGCCTTGATGGCCCGTTACTGCTCTGGCCTGCCCCGGCAAACGAGGCTTCTGGCGATGGCCTGGGTTTGTCCGTCGAACCCCGAATCCTCGGCGCAGGCAGCCAGGGTGGCCATCGGATCGGCCGACAACGCCAGTCGGCGATGCAACTCAACCATGACCGAAACGGTGGCTTCGTTGTCGGGCAGCGGGTACGCGCTAGCGATCGTCCGCCAAACCCCGACCCGGTCGAGGGATGGTATGACGCCGAGCCGCTGCGAGTCTCCAAGCGAGTGATCGATGGCCGACTCGCACGATGCAAGCACCGCTAGCCGTGGAGCCTTGCGCAGCCATTCAAGCTCGTGGGTGAACAACGGTCCATCGGCGAGATGCACCGAGTCGAAGAACGGGTTGTCCGGTGAGCGGCGGCCGTGCGCCGCGAAGTGCACGATGTCGGCCTGCTCCATCGACTGGAGCGTTGCCAGACAGGTCGCTTCGGCACCGGAAAGCACCGCGGCCTGGGTGTAGGTGGCGGCGACGGCAGCGACCTCATCTTTAGCGTGCGCCAAGTCGGGGCCGGCCACCGCCAGCAGCCCGGCCGACCCTGCATCCGGCGCAGGCTCGGAGCGCAACGACGTGGCGTGCAGAATCGAGCGGCCGCGAAGCGAAGGCAACGCGCCGAACGGAATCGACCCAAGGCCGGGCGGAACGAGCACCACAATCGTGGTGCCGCCGTCGTCGCTTCCACTGTCGCCCCGGCCGGGCAGCCCCAACATCCGGTCGAGTTCCGCTGAGCGATCGTCGAGCCGCCGCAGTTTCGACGCCGAGCCACCCGTGCGCATGATCGAGCGGATCTGGAAGTCGAGTTGGCGAAGTGATGCCAATAGGTCCGCTACCGAGCCGAGCGATCGCATCCGCAGCCGATCGCCGTCGCCCGAAACACAATGCAGCTGCCCGTTGGCCACCGCGTAGCACCGCAGGCCAGACGAGACGGCCAGGTTGCCAACATCGACTCGGCCGCGCTCGTTTCTCGCCGGTGACCCACGTTCGCTTTCGGCCCGCAAACGGCGGTGCAGGGCTCGTTGCCGACCCAGCAGTGAACGACGTCGGCCTGGGTCCTCGTGAGCCTGTTCTCGTATCAACTCGTGGTTGATGGCCCGGAGCTCGAAGGTGATCGATTGCATGGCCGAGGTTGGCGCTTGACGAGGTGGTGGTGGGGTCGACACCAGTTCCTCGGACCACTCCACCACCTTTTCGGCGTGCCCCTGCTCAACTGCCCGCTCGATGGCGATCGACGCCAGAGCACCCAATTGCCGACCAACGTGCGCTCGCACCTCGGAGGTGTTGGCGATCTCCTGTCGGACGCGAACGGCGCGAACACCGGAGCGAACCGCTCGGATGGCCGAACCATCGCTGCCCCTGGCCCGATGCAGTTCCGCTCGCGCCAGCCACCATAGAACCTGCAGCTCGGGCACAAGTCGGCTTGGGGCTAGCCCGGTTAGCGCTTGGTCCGCCTGTTCCAGGTCACCCCGAGCGGTCAGCCGCCTGGCCAACAGGATTCTGGCTTCCCTCGACCAGCCGGTAAAACCGGCAGCTTCCAGCGACTGGATCATGGCGGTGCCATCGGTTGGGTCGCCGACGGCAGCGGAGAGCCGCAGTTGAGCCAGACGGGCTCGGAGTAACCACCCTGGATTGTCATGCCGGTCCAGCAGCTCCAGCCCTCGCCGCACCGCCTCATCTCCTCGCTCGAGGTCACCGGCGTGAGCGCAGGCTTCAGCCAGCACAACCAGCGTCTCCGCTTCGGCGAGCTCCATCCCCCGCTCCGACAGCTCGTGCACCGCGGCGGTTGCGCGGTCGGCCGATTCGGTGAAGAGTCCCGCCGCGTTGAGAGCCTCACAGTGATCGATGGCCACCGTTTCGACGGGAAAGCCGACATCGGTGAGTTGCTGCTCGGCCTGGCCATAGGCAGCCAGGGCAGCAACGACTTCGCCCTGCAACGTGGCCAGCCAGGCCATGTTGTGACCCATCGACGCAACTCCGAGATCGTCGTTCAGAGTGACAAAGGCCTGGCGAGCACCATCAAAGTCGGAGCGAGCCTGCCCGTGTTTACCTCGATATGCGTGAAGAATGCCCCGGTTGGTCAGCAGGTCGGCAGTCCAATCGTCGCGACCGGCCTTTTTGAAAACAGGTAGCGCTGCTCGGTGATCGGCAAGCGCTGCTTCCAGTTCACCTGATAGCTGCAAGATCAATGCTCGTTGGAACCGAGCCTCGGCTCGTTCCAAGCCATGGAGCAAATCGACGGCGGCGTTTATTGTTGTTTTGGCTCGACCGGTTTGCCCGAGATATGCCTCGGCCAGCGCCAAGCTCAATAGTCCAAGGCCGCGAAGCCGGTCATCGCCAACCCGTTCCGCTACATCGATCGACTTACGTAGTGGAGCAATCGCTTCGGTTGGTCGCCGCTCACCGCGAAGGGCGACGCCGACCACCCTCCACAATATGGAGGCGACCCGCTGATCGGCTCCACCGTCTGGTTGACAGTCTGGTTGACTGCGATCCGCTTCGCTTTCTTCGAGCAGCGCTACTGCAACTTCACGTGCTTGAGCGGGTTCGCGGGCAGCACGATCGAGCAGTTCCCAAGCTTCGCTTTCAGACAATGCCCTCGTCATTAAACGCTATTCTGTATCAAATTCGACCGGCTGACGGTCTTTCCACTATGACATTGACAGCATTGAGCGGGAGATAAGAATGGCGCGGACCTCTAGAAAACGATTTCTCAGGATGTTCTGCGTCCTGGCGGTGTTTGGATTACTGGCAACAGCTTGCCCATCCGAACCAACCGATCCACCACCACCAACCGTTCCACCGGAGCAGGAAGACGGCCCGGCTGAAGGTTATAAGGACGAGGTATCAGCGTTACCAGACGTCGTACTCGACGATGATCTTTGCCCGGCCCGGCCGAACCCGGTGATCTACACCGCAAACGAATTCATCTTCACCGGGGATCCCGATGAGCTTGAACGAAAGCAACTGGTCTTCGAAGAAATCGCCGTTAGCGGAGACGTCACCTACTACTTGGTTCAGGGTTCTCTTGAGGAAGAGGAGTTCTTGCAGAACGAGGACGCTTTCCGGCAGCACTATTTCTGGATGAGTCCAATTCATCGCGGCCACCCGGTCGACACCCCTGAAGACCCAGACGGCGACGTCTACGAGCCTGCATCCGATTGGGGCGAAAGCCTTGGCGGCAGTGTGGCCATCATCGATGCGATTCCCGATGGCAGCGACATCGCCGAACACGGCAACTTCATCATCGGCATGCTGGCAAGATTGGGAACCCCGTCGGAGCTGTTCAAAGTGGAGACGCTGCCCGGCACCACCGACTCGATCTTCTTCCGGGAAGCCGACTTGATTAGGGCGGTCAACGAGATCAGCCCTGATCAGTTCTCAGCGGTCAACCTCTCACTGGGAACCTACGGCTGCCCGGACCACAAGCCCGGGGCGCTCAACCGGATTCTCGCCGGGCTGGGAATCGACATCGTCGCCTCGGCGGGTAACGACGGCACCGGCCAGGAAACCTACCCGGCGGCCGAGTTCATCGCCGTCGGCTCGATCAATAAGAGCGGCGAACTTAGCTGCTTCAGCAACTACGGCCCGTGGGTTGACTACTGGGTTGTTGGCGAAGAGGTGCTCGGCGATATCGGCGGCGCAGACAAGACCTGGAGCGGCACTTCCTTCGCCGCCCCACAGGTAGCCGCTCAGATAGACGCCGGAATCGTCGCAACGGCAACCGCGCCAGCGGTGGTCAGCGATCCCAACCCCGAGTACGAGTGCAGCTAGCCGATCGGCTCACCTAGTTTCGCACCGGCCGCAGGCTGGGGATAGCGAGCGCTATCTCCGGCCGCGGCTAGGCGATCACTCGAAGCTGAGCATGCTCGGCTGGTAGTCCTCGGGGGCTTCGAATCCCATGAGGTTGAGCACCGTGGATGCCACGTGGCTGAGTCCGGCATCGGCGGGGGGTGTGAGCGTGTACTCGCCGCTGTAGCCGGGGTCGTAGATGGCGAACGGCACCGGGCTGAGGGTGTGAGATGTCTTCGGAAGACGCTCACCGCCCTTCTCGGTGTACATGATGTCGGC
>JBOEHD010000219.1:348-6046 GCA_050633745.1 Acidimicrobiales bacterium | reverse complement strand
GCGGCCGCGATCACACCACCGTGATGCACGCCTGCGACAAAATTTCTGCCCTCATGAAAGAGCGTTCACAGATCTACAACCACGTGATGGCGCTCGAAAAAACAGTCCGCACGCAGGCCCAGGTTGGGGACTACTAGTGGAGAACTCCACGCATCTGGTGGACAACACTGTGCATCACAGCCCCATCGGCTGTGCGGTGCGTGTGTAGGAACCCAGTCTCATCGGTGGATTACCGGAGTGTCTTGCACAGGGCCCCTCGAAGCGGCAACCGACCCTGGGGAGATTGTCACAGACCCTATGGACATCCAAAGGCACTCTGACCAGCGATTTCGCGAGTTACTCCACAATCCACAGACCTACTAGACCTACCATCTTATTTACATCCAGAATCGGTTCTAGTTGCGGACAGCGGTGCGTAACCTCTCGTCCACCAACATCGAGCCTTCCCGGATCGCCCAACACACCACTAAGCAATCGACTCGGAACACAAGAGCAGCAAAGAGCACGATGAAACTCTTGTGTCCTGGGAATTTTCCGGGCATGGTTACTAGCCACAGCAGCGACCCCAAGACCCACCCCGGCTCTGCGATCATCGCAACAGCCACCACACCCACCCAGTTGCCAGCGACCAGAATGAGAGTGCCGGCGCAATGAAATTTCGATGTGAGAGAGACGTAATCGTCGAAGCGCTCGGTATAGCCGGCCGCGCCGTTAGCGGACGAGGCGGCATGCCGGGCCTAGCAGGCGTACGGGCCGAGCTCGTTGGCGATTCGCTAACCCTTACCGGTTCCGACCTCGACCTGACTATCTCGATCAAGGTCACCGTTTCCGGTGAGTCAGACGGCGTTTCGGTTATCCCAGCCAGACTGGCCACCGACATCGTCAAGGCCCTACAGCCCGGCGCAGTATCGTTCGCCGCGGCCGACGATTCACTCAGCATCGCCTCAGGGCGGAGCGAGTTCAGCATTCGGCTTATCGCAGGTGACGAGTTCCCCCAGCTCACCGAGCTCGGGTCGGAATCGGTGTCGCTGTCCTCGCAGCAGCTGGCCGACTCGCTGAAGCAGGTCGTGTTGGCCGCCAGCTCCGACGACTCTCGCCCGATCCTCACCGGCGTGCTGCTCGCAGCCGAATCCGGAGGACTCCGCCTGGTCGCGACCGACTCGTTCCGCTTGGCCATGCGCGATGTTGCAGGGGTCTCGGTACTCGAAGAGGGCCAGAGCGTGCTGATTCCATCGCGCGCGCTTGGCGAACTGAATCGCATCCTGGGCCAGGGAGACACCGTCGAACTGAAACTGGGGGAGCGGGAAGCCTCGTTCGCCGTCGGCGATGTTCGGTTGGTTACCCGTCTGATCGAAGGCGAGTTCCCCAACTACCGCGGTCTGATTCCCGACTCGCATCCCAACCTGCTCACCGTCGGCCGGGCCTCGTTGCTCGATGCGCTGCGGCGTGTGAAGCTGCTCGCTCGTGAGTCAACGCCGATCCGGTTGGAGATCACCGACGGCAACGTCGAGTTGGTTGCCATCACCCAAGACGTCGGTACCGCCAGGGAAAGCGTCGAAGGTAGCTACGACGGAAACGATCTGACCGTTGCCTTCAACCCGCAGTTCCTGTTGGAAGGCATCGAAGTAGCCAGTGGAGATGAGATCACCCTGGCCACCATCGACGAGCTGAAGCCCGCAGTGGTGCGCTCGGTCGGGTCCGAGGACTTCCTCTACCTGATCATGCCCGTTCGGGTCTCCTAAGCCATCGCTGCCCAACCGGTCGGGCCGGCCAACCAATGCGGATAACCAAGCTGTGGCTGCAAGACTTTCGAAGTTACGAGTCGCTAGAACTACCGCTTGACGTTGGTCTGACGGCCATCGTCGGGGCCAACGGAATCGGTAAGACCAACCTGCTCGAAGCGCTTGGTTTGTTAGCGACTCTGAAGTCGTTCCGGGGTGCACCGACCGAGAGCCTGGTTCGTAAAGGTGCTGAGACGGCCATCATTCGGGCTGAGGGCATTCGCGACGATCGTGATGTGCTGATCGAGCTCGAGCTTGGTCGGCGCCGCAGTCGGGCCCAGGTCAACCGCCAGCGTCTGCAACGCAGCCGGGATCTACTCGGTGCGCTGCGCATCACCGTATTTGCCCCCGATGATCTCGCGCTGGTCAAGGAGGGCCCCTCGGTTCGACGCGGCTTTCTCGACGATGTGCTGGTCGCTCTCGACCCAAAGGCCGACGCCATGTTGCGCGACCTGGAGCGCATCCTGAAGCAGCGCAACGCCCTCCTGCGTCAATCCCATGGTCGCCTCGACGAGAGCGGCTTGGCCACGCTCGATGTGTGGGATGCCAAGCTGGCCACCACCGGCGCCCAGGTCACCGAGAAACGTGAAGCGCTTGTCGACAGGTTGCTGCCCCTGGTGGAAAACTCGTACGAGGTGCTGGCCGGCAAGCCGGTGGCTCTTGGAGCAACCTACATTCGTTCGTGGGACGCAGAATCGCTAGGCGAGGCGCTGAGCAACGAACGAGACATCGACGTGCGACGTGGCGTCACCTCAGTCGGCCCTCACCGGGATGAGCTGTCGTTGACGCTCGCCGGGTTGGCCAGCCGCACCGAGAGTTCACAGGGCGAGCAGCGCACCTTAGCCCTTGCGCTGCGGCTGGCGGGACACCTGTTGGTAACCGAGATGCTCGGCGATCCGCCGCTGCTGTTGCTCGACGATGTGCTTTCGGAATTGGATCCCGATCGGTCGAGCGCTCTGCTCGACAACCTGCCGAAAGGCCAGACCGTGATTACCTCCGCTGCCGATTTACCGCCGCAGACCAATCCCGATCGGGTTTTGCGTTTCGACGGCACCGGCATGCCTCAGTGATGTCTGTTTCGGGTTCCCCTTCATGATGTCTGTTTCGGGTTCCCTTTCGTGATGTCTGCTTTTGGCGGTCCTCAGTGAGTTCCGACGACAAGCCCAGAAAGCCGCGAGGACACAAGATTCGTCGGTTTGATGGGCGCGAAGACGAGGATGAGGAGCTGAGGCAAAAGCTGGGGAAGACCGGCGGGCCTGCTCGCCTGGTTGAGCCGCTTGAACGCCTGGTCGGAAACCTCGGCGCGCCACCGATCAGCATCCTCAGCCAACTAGAGAATCGTTGGCCGGACATTGTCGGTCCTGCCCTTTCGGGCCCCACGCGACCGGTTGAACTGATTGATGGAGTTCTTTTGATCGCTTGCGAAGATGCAGCGTGGGCGGCGCAGGTCGGCTGGATGGAAACGCAGATCAAGGAGCGTTTCGAGGCCACGTTCGGGGCCGGACAACTTAACCGGGTTTCGACCAGAATCGACCGCTGACCCGATTGGCGCCGTCACCCTAAAAATCGCCTCAAATAGGCGAACTTTAGGCAGTTTTAGCGGTCCACACTCCGCCCGACGAGGCGCTAGAAGTGGTAGACTTGTGGGTCCGGGAGAGCGTCGATTCCGCATCGGAAATCGTTCCCGCTCGGGCGCAGGTTTTGCCCCCTTCCTCCTGGCTCAACAGAACGTTGATTTCTGCATGGCATCTAGTACCGAGAGCAACAAATGAGCTCGAAAGAGACCACCGAAAACGCACCCGACTCGTATAGCGCGTCATCGATCCAAGTCCTCGAAGGACTGGAAGCGGTCCGCAAGCGACCGGGCATGTACATCGGATCCACAGGCCCAACCGGCCTGCACCACCTTGTGTGGGAAGTTGTGGACAACGCTGTGGATGAAGCCATGGCCGGTCACTGCAACCGCATTGATGTCGAGGTCCTAGAAGACGGCGGCGTTCAGGTCACCGATGATGGTCGCGGTATCCCCGTCGGCATTCACCCCAAGTACGAAGATCTCACCGCGGCTGAGGTTGTACTCACCGTGCTCCACGCCGGCGGTAAGTTCGGCGATGGCGGCTACAAGGTTTCCGGTGGCCTTCATGGCGTCGGCGTTTCGGTGGTTAACGCCCTGTCGACCAGGGTCGAAGTAGAGATCGACCGCGACGGCAAGCGATACGCCATGTCGTTCAAAGACGGCGGCGATCCAGACGAGAAGCTCAAAGAGGTCGGCGTGTCGCCGGTCGGTGAAGATGGCAACCCTCGCACCGGCACCATGGTGAGGTTCTGGCCTGACATTGCCATCTTCAAAGAAGGCATCGATTACCGAACACAAACCCTGGTTGATCGTTTCCAGATGATGGCGTTTCTTAACGCCAGTCTCGAGTTCCACATCATCGATCGCCGCGACTCCGCTTTCGAAGAAGTGGTGCTGCGCTATGACGGCGGTATCCGAGACTTTGTCCAGCACCTGAACGCCTCGAAAGAAGCGCTGTTCGATGAGGTTGGCTGGTACGAGGAAGAGGGCGATGAGGAAGCGGTCGAGCTGGCCTTCAGCTGGAACACCGGCTTCCAGACCGACGGCATCCACAGCTTCGCCAACGGCATCAACACCACCGAAGGCGGCATGCATGAGCAGGGCTTCCGCAGCGCACTGACCGGCACGGTCAACAAGTACGCCCGCGACAAAGGCCTGCTCAAAGAGAAAGACGAGAACCTCCAGGGTGAAGACATCCGAGAGGGCCTGACCGCCATCATCTCGGTTCGGGTCGTCGATCCGCAGTTCGAGGGTCAGACCAAATCGAAGCTGGGCAACGTCTCTGTGCGCTCGCTGGTCGAGAAGGCCACGAACGAAAAGATGCGGGAGTGGTTCGAAGAGCATCCCCGTGAGGCCAAGGCGGTCTTCACCAAGGCCTCCAACGCCGCCAGGGCCCGCATCGCCGCTACCCAGGCCCGTCAGAGCATCCGCCGTAAGTCGGCGCTCGATGGAGCAGGCCTGCCGGGCAAGCTGGCCGACTGCCAGAGCAAAGACCCGGAAGAGTCAGAGCTCTACATCGTGGAGGGAAACTCCGCCGGCGGTTCGGCAAAGGAGGCCCGCGATCCTCGCACCATGGCNNNNCAAGAACACCGAGATCATCTCGCTGATCCAGGCCATCGGCGCCGGATTGGGCGAGGAGGAATTCGATGTCGAGAAGGTGCGCTACCACAAAGTGATTCTGCTGGCCGACGCCGATGTCGACGGTTCACACATTCGTACGCTGCTGCTCACGTTCTTCTTCCGGCAGATGCGTCCGCTGGTCGAGGCCGGCTACATCTACATCGCCCAGCCACCGCTGTACTCCACCGAGGTCGGTCGGTCGAAGGTCTACCTGAAGGACGACATCGCCCGTCTCGAATACGTCAAAGATCATCCAAACGCTGAGTTCCAGCGGCTGAAGGGTCTCGGCGAAATGGACGCGGATGAACTGTGGGAGACCACCATGGATCCCGACAAGCGCACGCTGCTGCAGGTCACCGTCGAACAGGCCACCATCGCTGACGAAGTCTTCGCCGTGTTGATGGGCGACGACGTTGAAAGCCGCAAGCACTTCATCCAAACCAACGCCGATGACGTGAGGTTCCTCGACATATGAGCGCCGTTCGGCCTTCGGCCTCACTAACCAAGTTGCGGCTGCGCCACAACTTGCAGGCCTGGGGTCTCCCAATGAGCCAAGACTCGACCGTTTACTTGAACAGTGAGAGACAGCGATGAGTGATATTCCAACGACTGATGCTGGTGAAGATGGGGAGCCGGAGAACGACAACATCGAGCCGATCGAGATCCAGAATGAAATGGAGCAGTCGTTCCTCGAGTACGCGATGTCGGTCATCGTGTCTCG
>JBOEHD010000219.1:0-335 GCA_050633745.1 Acidimicrobiales bacterium | reverse complement strand
ATCGGCAAGTATCACCCCCACGGCGACACCGCGATCTATGACTCGCTGGTTCGTATGGGCCAGACCTTCTCGTTGCGCCACACCCTCATCGATCCTCACGGCAACTTCGGTTCGCCGGACGACCCTCCTGCCGCCTACCGCTACACCGAGTGTCGGCTCACACCGCTGGCCATGGAGCTGCTGGCCGATATCGACGAAGACACCGTCGACTTCTCGGACAACTTCGACGGCAAACACGCCGAGCCCGATGTTCTGCCGTCCCGATTCCCCAACCTGCTTGTCAACGGCAGCCAGGGCATCGCGGTTGGCATGGCCACCAACATCCCGCCCCACAA
>JBOEHD010000218.1:0-20059 GCA_050633745.1 Acidimicrobiales bacterium | reverse complement strand
GGCCGCGATGCCCTCGTTCTCCTTGATCAGGCCGAGGAGCAGGTGCTCGGTGCCGATGTAGTTGTGGTTGAGCAGCCGTGCCTCTTCTTGGGCCAAGACGACAACTCGGCGGGCTCTATCGGTGAAGCGTTCGAACATCTAGATCTCCGAAGTTGGGAGGATGAGCAGTGGGATTGGTGGGGATTGGGGGGCGATTCCTAGGAAATTCCTTCGGAACCGGATTTTGATGGGAAGTCGGCCACGGTCTTTGGTTGACCGACTGTGAGCGGCTCTAGAAGGTGGATTAGTACCTCAAGCCTACTGCCCCGACCGATTTTCAGAAGCTCGGGGCGGCAAATAGTGGTTCGTTTAGGGGTCGTACATGCTGTCGCCAGCAAGGTATGTAGTCGGCATCTGGTGCTCCAATAGTGAGCCTGGATCACCTATAACACCCAATCGGGACCAAATATTCGCGTTTAGCCTTACGCTTCGGCGATCTTCGGGCGTCGGGTTGAGACGAATCGCTTCCGTTGGCGTACCGTAGATGCGTGGCCGGTTCCCCTCTCAGTGCCCTTCCAACCGCTAGTGACGACACTGCTCGGATAGAAGCTTGTCTTCTGGAGACCGTACAAATCTCCGGCGACGACTACTTAACCGAGATTGCCTCTCACTTGATCAAGGCTGGCGGCAAACGACAACGTCCCCTCTTTACCGTTGCCGCTGCAGCGACAAGTCTGACTGACGGCACCGTCGTCGACTACGACGTCGTGCGCGGCGGTGTTGCGGTCGAATTGGTTCAAGTCGGCTCGCTGTACCACGACGATGTCATGGACGAGGCCCAGATTCGCCGCCAGGTACCGAGCGTGAATGCCCGCTGGGGTAACCTGCGGGCAATCCTGGCTGGCGACTTTCTGCTGGCCAAGGCTTCGGAGATCGCAGCCAGCCTTGGTACCGAGGTCGCCGGATTGCTGGCGTTCACCATCGGTGAGCTGTGCAAAGGTCAGGTCGCCGAGCTGCAAACGCTCTATGACGTCAACCGCACCGAGGAGCAGTACTACCCCTCGATCGCAGGCAAGACCGCCTCGCTGTTCGCTGCCGCCACCCGAATTGGCGGGTTGGTGAGCGAAGTCGACCGCGAGGCCATCGATCGCCTCACCGAGTTTGGCCGCTACTACGGCATGGCCTTCCAGGTCATCGACGACATTCTCGACGTGATCGCTACCGACGAGCAGCTCGGCAAGCCGGCAGGCAAAGACATGCTGGAAGGCGTCTACTCGCTGCCGGTGATTCACACGCTGGCCTCGCCCCATGGCGAACCGCTGCGAGAACTTCTCAAAGACGGGCTCACCGAAGCCGACCGACACAACGCCATCGAGTGCGTGCGCTCCGGTCCCGGCATCGACTCGGCGTTCGAGACCGCGGCAGGCTTCGTCGAGCAGGCCAGGGAGAAGATCTTCGAGGTCTCGACAAACAACGCTGCGGTGGCCATGGCCGACACGGCACAACACCTTCTGGATTCGGTTCGAGCGGTCAAGGCCGCGTAGTGGACTACGACCCGCCGAAACCGACCGATCAACCGGCCGGGGCGCCACTCAGTCCTCCCCAAGCCGGCTCGACGCAGCCTGGTCCCCAACAAGCCGCTCCCCCACAAGCCGATCCGCCACAAGCGGGGCCGCCACCGCCGACTCCGGCCTCGCAGCGAATGCCTGAGCCCGCAACGGCCCAGACAGCAGGGGCAGCAGGGTCGGGCTGGTACAACGGCCCGCTTCCCGTAGGTGCGCTCGCTCCTCGCGAAACGATGGGCGCGGCCATCGGTCGCACCGCGGTCAAAGCCATGACTGCTTTGGTTGTGCTCGGCGTCGGCTTCTTCGTCGTGCCATTCCTCTTCTTCATCGCTCTGGCATGGATTGCCGGGTCAGCCGGAGCCGGAGACAACACCCTTGACGCGGCCTCGGGCCGGGCCTTGGTCGCTGGGGAACGCGACGCAGATATAACGCTGGTTGCCGTCCCGCTAAGCGGGCTGATTCTCGGCGAGGACCGCAGCGGTGCTGGCGGCGGATTGTTCGCCCCGACCGACCTGACCTACGGATACACGGTCAAAGAGGAACTGCTCGCGCTGGCCGATGATGATTCTGTCGATGGCGTGATCCTGGAGGTCGACAGCCCTGGAGGCACGATCTTCGGCTCAAAAGCCATCGCTGACGGCGTCGAGGAGTACCGCCGCATCAGTGACAAGCCGATCATCGCCTACGTCTCGGGCATCAGCGCTTCCGGTGGCGTCTACTCGATGGCCGGTGCCGACAAGATCTATGCCGACCACGGAACGCTTATCGGCAGCATCGGTGTCATCTTTGGGCCGTTCACCACTTACAACGGCGTGACGGCGATCGACGGCGGGATTCTGGGCGGTGGGGTTACCACCGAGGACGGCATCGAAGTCGAGTACCTCAGCGCCGGCCGCAGCAAAGACTTTGGCAACCCATACCGCGCCATGACCGACGAAGAACGAGCGGTGCTGCAGGAAGGCCTCGACGATGCCTACGCCGAGTTCGTCGATCATGTGAGCAAAGGCCGAGACATCCCGGTTTCCACCATCGAGAATGATCTCGGGGCCCTCATCTTCGGCGAACAGCAAGCGGTCGACAACGGGTTGATCGATGGCATCGCCAACCGCGACGAGACCTACCGCCTCGCTGCGGTCGAGGCCGGACTCGGCGCCGACGAGACCTGGAAGGTTGAGCGGCTCGACAGCGGCTCGGCTGGTCTACTCAGCCTCTTCGCTGGACGCCTGACCGGCGATGCAGGGCCGCAGGCCGCGGCCGATGCTCACCGGACCACGGGTATCGACCCGCTCTGCGTCGGCACCGGCACCATGCTGGCCTATCACGGCGACCCAGCGGTCATCTGCGGCTAGTCAAGCTCGCCGGTGCAGGGTCTGGTGCGGCGCCATGTACAAGCTCACCGTCAAGGCTTGTGTAGCGTAGGCCCGTGACCGAAGCGAAAACAGTCGGCGGACGGACCGTTCTGCCGGTCATCGGACAGCTTCGACAGGCCAAGATCTCACCACCGACCAGGGTGGGGCTGCTGCGAGGTGTGCTGTCGTTCCGGTGGGCCATGTTGGCCTGGGTGGCCATCGTCTACGGCTGGGAAGTCTTTCAGCGCAACGGTCGAGGCATCGGCGACGACGTGGTCGCTCACCCTTACGTCGGTTTTGCTCTCATCGCGGCGATCGTGGTGTTCAACGGCTGGCTTACCGTTCTGTACCGGGCCGATCCGGCCAAGTTACTCAACCCCGCACCGGTGCTCGGCGAGCTAGCTCTTGGCGCCGTGCTGATGTTGGCCGACGTCTGGGTGTACGGCTTCTCCGACCACGCTCAGTCGCTGCCTTCGGTGTGGGTGGTGGCTTCGGTCTTCACCACCGCTATCGCCGCCGGTCAACGTCCGGCGGTTATCGCGGGCGCGGGGTTGGGCTTGGCCCGCTACGTCGGCTGGGTGCCATACGCCCCCGAGGGCGAGGGTTACTACTCGCTGTCCCGGGTGGCCGCCTGGGCCCTTCTGATCGTCGCCGGTTGGAGTGCCGGATACCTGCTCAAGAAACTGGAGGAGGCCGACCGTTCGATCTCGGCCTACCGAGCGAGGGAAGAGGTAGCCAGGACCCTTCACGATGGCGTGTTGCAGACCTTGGCGGTGATTCAGCGCCGTAGCGACGATGGTGACCTGGTCGATTTGGCCAGAACTCAAGAGCTGGAGCTGCGGGAGTATCTGTTCGGCGCCCGACCGGTCGAAACCGACCTCGCTTCCGGTCTTCGAGCTGCGGCTCGCAGAGCCGAGCAGCGCTACGGCCTGCGGGTCAACGTGGTCACTGCGCCCGACTTGCCGAGCGGGGGCGAGCGGATGATCCATGCGATCTCTGGAGCGGTCGGCGAGGCGTTGACCAACGCTTCAAAGCACGGCGGGGCAACAAACGTCACGGTATATGCCGAGCCGGTCGACGAACCGAGCATCGGTGACCGGGTCCGGGGTGCTCTCACCAACTCTGGATCGAACGATCAGGTGACCGGTAACTCCGATGCCGACCAGACGGTGTTTGTATCGGTCAAGGATGACGGCCAGGGATTCGATAACGAGTCAGTGGTTGAGGGGCAAGGTCTCAGCCAATCGATAAAGGGTCGTATTATCGAGATGGGCGGGGCGGTCGAGATCGACGGACGCCAGGGCCGCGGTGCCGAGATAAGGATGTGGATATGACGTCGAACGATGATGCTGACACCGGGGCTGACGCCGCGAAGCCGGAGGTTGCTTGGAAGAGTCACGTCACGGTGGTTTTGGCTGATGACCATCCGATCTGGCGCTCCGGCGTGCGGGCCGATCTCGGTGAGAACTTCCAGGTGGTCGGCGAAGCCGGTGATGCCACAGAGGCGATCGAGATCATCAACAAGACAAAGCCCGACCTGGTGGTCTGCGACCTCCATATGCCTCACGGCGGGGGCCTGAAGGTCGCCAAGGAATGCGGCGAGATGACAAACATCGTGATGTTGACAGTGTCGGAGGCCGAGCGGGATCTTCTGGATGCGGTGGCCGCTGGGGCCTCCGGGTACCTGATCAAGTCGACCCCGCCCGATGAACTACGGGACGGTTTGTGGAAGGCCGCCCACGGTGAGCCGGTGTTCTCCCCGCAGCTGGCCAGCCTGGTGCTCGGTGAGTTCCGGCGGATGAGCAAGGATGCCGGCGGGGTGCAGCCAATCTCCGAACGCGAGCGTGAGGTTTTGCAGTACGTGGCCAGGGGACACACCTACAAAGAGATCGGCGAGGAGCTTTTTATCTCCCCGAAGACGGTCGAGAACCACGTGCGCAACATCCTCGGCAAGCTCCACCTCAACCGCAAACAAGAACTCATCCGCTACGCCCTTGAGCACGGGATCGAATAGATCCCCCGGTTGATCGGATCGAATAGATCCCCCGGTAAGCCGGATCGAATAGATCCCCCAGTTGATCGGATCCGCATGGGGAGTCGTCCCCGTTCCCCAATTCAGCCGATCGGCTTACGTTGAATGCAACAAGCAATCAACAACAAGTCGGTCACTCCAGGGAGGCCGGAAAGGGATGCGAAATGGTAGTCCACTCAGTAAATACGACCGATCTCCAGGCCGCCCTCACGTCGGCCCGCACCGAAGCAGCGCTGATCCTCGATCAGGTCAACTACGTGCAGACCGAGCTGAAGAAGACCAAGTTCGTCGGTGAGCAGGCCGAGACGCTGGCCGAAGAAATGAACACGACGATGCGCACCTTCGTCGCCGCCTCGTACGACAACGTCGACGAGCTGCTGCGGGTCATCGTCAACAACATGAATGTGGTTGTCACCAAGCTCGGTGGGCAACCCTGGGTTCATGAGGTCATTCAGCGCAGCGAGGCCAGCACCGCAGAAGCGCTGCGTATTTCGGCCAACTCCGACTACGAAATCGATACCGACGAGATGGCGGGGTTCGCCACCCGGGTCGACGATTGGTTCGAAGCCATCGCCACTAGCTATGGCAACATCCGGGGTTCGATCGTGGAAGGCACCCCCGGTTGGCAGGGTCCTGAGAAGATCACCACGTCAACCGCGGTGAGCAATGCCATCGAGGAAATCCTCGGTTCTGCTGGCGACACCGGAGGTACTGGGGTCCGCGGCGTGGGCGCATCGCTCTCCGGTTGGCTCCGGGCTCAGGTCGCCGTCATGAATAACGGCTAACCGCAACTCTTAGGTCGTGGTTGTTCCGCCCCGCCTCCTTGGGCCGGAACACAGCCACAGCTGCGGTGTGCATCGACCATCGGTCGGATGTGCACCGCAGTTCCGCGTCAGCTGTGACTCGGTCAGCTTTGACGGCTCACCATTTCATCTATCCAGGCCGGAGCGTATGGGGAGGTGCAGCCTTTTGAGACCGGGTAGTCCTGGTAGATGCCGAGTTCCTCGCCGATCGCTAGGGCTCGCTCCCTTTGATCGACATGGTTGATTCCGATCTGGGCCAGGCAAGTATTCATCGTCCATTGAGGCTCAGATGCTGCCGTCCCCATTTCAGACTCGAGACGGTCCAGCAGGGAGTCGAGATCGAGCTCGCCGTTTTCCTTGGCGACTTGCTCTGCGGTCAGTGCCCACCCGGCACGGGCCGCCATCGCGTTATCTGAGCTCATCCAGCCGTCCCGCAGCTGCTCGTTCTCAGGGTGCTTGTTCACGACGTAGGAACTGAACCAGTCCAGCACCTGCACCCACGTCACCGACTGCACCATGCGATCCAACTCGACTATAGACAACAGCTTCGGCTTCATCACCAGAATCGCCAGGCGGCGAGCATCGATGTTGCCCGTCTCCCACAGCTCTAGTGCAAGGTCGTGATTCTTCTTGACCTTCTTCGCCACCGCCCGGATATCGCCGAGCTTGACACCGAACTGGTTTTCGCCTGCGCCGTTCTTGACGTTGGCCGCCCGAACCTTGTCGCTGCCGAGTGCTTCGAGTTCGCGCAATATTCCTTCGAGCGTCGCTTCTTCGAGAGTCATTTGGTCTCCTTCTCGTCGTCCATAGGCCAGTGCTCCACTCTCGATTTCTTGGGCAGGGCGAGTGGCCCGGCGATGTCCCAGAACCGGTACATGGCTCGGGTGAACAACGACGGCTTGCCGTCTTCGATGATCTCCTTGAGGGTCTTGCAGACCCAGTCACCGCCGCCGCTGCCGGTCCAGCCCTTGGTTGTCTTCGTACCCGGTGTTAGGTCATCGACGGTGAGGGTGAAGTCAACACCGCCGTCTGGCCCATCGGCGATCTCGAAGGTGACGACGCAGTACGGATCGTCGTATTGGGTGAAGCGCAGTGTTTGTTTGAGGCGGTTCGGCGGATCGTATTCGAGAATCTCACCAACTTCGCTAACGGTGCGACCGTCGCGAGATCGCTTCTGAAACGGGTTCCCTGGGTCGAGGCCGCGTGCGTGGAGCACTCCGTGCCACAGCGCATCCTGTGGCTCGTTTGTTTTTGTGAGCTCGTTCCACACCGCCTCCTTCGTGCCATCGATGTGGATTGTGAAAACCGCCCGTTCGGTATCGGCCATTCCTATGCTCCCTGTGCTGCTCTTCCTGCAATGGTGGGGTTCTCGACTCGGTACTTGATCTGTGTCATCTCCGAGGCCCACAGTGCGCTCCACTCACTTGTCCAGCGGTCATGGATCATCTGAATTGGTGTGGCGTTTACGTAGAGCCGCCGACAGCGACCCTCCTTGACCGAGACAACGAGCCGCGCCTGTTCAAGAACCCGGAGGTGTTTCATCGCTCCGATGCGGCTCATGTCGAATTGTTCGCACAGCTCTCCAACTACACACCCCGGGTTGGCGCGGACAATGTCTAACATCCGCCGCCGCTCACCGTTTGCGAGGGCCTGAAACACCGGGTCCATCGAATCATCCGACATGTAACTTGCAAGTTACATGTTGAGACCAGGTGAAGTCAACGAGTTCCGACATCCCGTTCCTGCGATGGCCAGTCGTTAAGACGACTCTGAATTTGAATCTGAGTCGAGAAACGCGTTGCTCAACTGCACGATGACCGGCAGCCGGTCGACGACGACGAACCCTCGACCTTCGACCATTGGGAGGCCGGGGTGCCATGGCACCGGAACGCCGACGACCTCGTGGGCCTCACGGCCGTCATGGGGCCGGAGGTAGATTACCGAGCGACAGGCTCGCACCTGCTGCACGATGGGGCTGGAACTGAAACCTCGTGGTTTGGATCCGGCGGCGGCATAGCGAACCGTGCCAAGCAGTGTTTCAAGCGGGCCGACCACGCCACGGTCGTTCTCCGGAAGTAGATCGATGTCGTCGATCAGCAGCAAACGGGGTTTCACTTCGCCGCCGTGCAAGCCGGGTTGAGCGCTGGCCGACGGCGCTGCCAGCTCAACAAGTCGCTCCAGGAACTCCTGTCGCTCGGGGCCTTCTGCGAAGCAAGCCTGGCTCGCTTCGTCGAGGCCGAGCAGGGCAGATCCCGGTCCGGCCAGTACCCAAACCTCGGCTCCGGCCGCAGCGGCTTGGCGGCCGATGGTGGCCAGCGCGGTGGAGCGCCCACTGCGAGGATCACCGATGATCGACACGTTGTTGTGGGTCATGTCGAGGGTGAACGGCGCGCAGGTCAGGTCGGCCATGCCGATTACCGGGCGGAGCGGATCGCTCGATGGCAGCAGCCCAAGCGCGTGGGGCAGAGGAGCTGTTTCCAGGTGAGGATCGACTTTCCCGCTCAGCGATTCGGCCAGCTGCACCAACTGCTCGCGCTCGATCCGCTCCCGATCCTCGTCGGAGGTCTGGTCATCAACCCACTCGGTGCCCGAATCGGCGGTCAGCTTGGCCACCTGCACCAGGGTCGATCCCTTGATGAAGCCCTGTCCGGGAACCAGATCGAGGCCCTTAGCATCGGCGGCGCTGATGCCGGTCTCGGCGTACCCCTGGGCGTCGGCTTGGCGAAGGGTCAACCGGTCGGAGATGGCCGAGCTCATCGAGGCCCGAACCACCGAATGACGCGAGGTGGTGATGATCGGATACATACCGACCTGACGGCCATCGGTGATGACCTTGGTCAGCTCCGAGTAGTACTGGGCCAAGCCGCCGGCGCCGGGGCCCTGCTCCATAGTCTGGATCAGAGCTTCCAAGCCATCGATCAAAATCAGCACCGAGGTCTGGTCGGGCGTCGCTTGCGAGCGGGCGACCGCCTCGGCCAACGCCTGGCGCCGCCGCTCGAACTCGGTGTGCAGCAGGGCGATAATCCGGGTGACAGCCTCCATGTCATCGCTGCCTGCAACGCCGCCACATTGTGGTAACCGGTTCAGAGCACCCAGTTCCCGTGAGGCGAAATCGATGGCGAATATCGTCAGGTGCCCACCGCCGAGGGCCGAGTCATCGAGGGCCCCCGAGATGGCCATCGTTTTGAGCAGCGTCGACTTCCCCGCGCCGCCGGTTCCACTCACGATCATCCCGCCCGACTTCGCCAGGTCGACTACGGCCGGATACTGCGACTGGGTTGCAGGGTCGTCGACCATGCCAAATACGATTCTGACTCCCGGCTTCCTTTGACTGGCCGCGCTATCAGAGACCAGACCGTCGATACGGCGGACCGCTTCGATCGACAGCATCTCGGGCAGCGTCTCCAACCATGGTGGCCTACCACGCCGGTATCCGAGCTGCTGACCGGCGGCAACGACCGCATCGAGGGTGGCGTCGATCTGAGTCCTGTCCGACTGAGGCTGTGGCTGGTTTGAGTTCGGGTTGGGATCGGTGGAGGCGGTCGGCGCTTGGCCCGCCGCAGCGGTAGGCGACGGAGAAAACGTGCGGACCGCTACCGGCGGCGCTCCGGCCTCAGCTAGCAGCGGCGCACCGGACCAGGCCGACTGGAAGGCGATCAGCTCCCCCGGGCCCATTCTGGCGTAGCCCCGACCTTTGAGCGGCGCGGGGATCAGCGCGGCGTCAGCGGTGCCGATCACCGAGGTCGACTCACCACCGTCGAGCATGCGGAGCGAGATCCTGAGGTTGGTGTTGGCCTTAATGTTGTCGTTCACCGATCCCGATGGGCGCTGGGTGGCAAGCATCAGGTGAATGCCGAGACTTCTCCCCCGTTGCGCGATGTCGACGATGCCCGCCACAAAGTCCGGTATCTCCTGAACCAGCGTGGCAAACTCATCGACCACGATCACCAGCGACGGCGGGGCCTCGTCTGGGAATTTGTCCAGCATCTCTGCCAGGTCTTTTGCCTTGCCCTGCATCAGGTTCATGCGGCGGTTTAGTTCCGCCCGCAACGACGTCAACGCCCGCATGGCAAGCAGGCCATCGAGGTTGGTGACGTAGCCAACGGTGTGGGGCACGTCTTTGAACAGGTCGCTGGAGGCGCCGCCCTTGTAGTCGATGAACAGAAAGTTGATGCGGGTCGGCGGGTTGTAGGCGATCAGGCCGGCGACCATCGACATCACCAGCTCGCTCTTACCAGCGCCGCTTGTGCCACCGATCAGACCGTGGGGGCCGTGCTCGACGATGTCGAGGATGAGCGGCCCAGAGTCGGTGTAACCGATCGGTCCCTGCAGGGAGTAGCCCCGGTCGGTTTGCCACTGAGCGGCCACCCAGCCTGGGTCGATCGCTTCGATCCCCAGTGCGGTGAACAGTGGCACCACCCGGGGTATAGCGGTTGCGGCGTTTGCCGAGGATGCATCGCGCAGCGGAGCCAGAGCTTGGCTGGCCTCTCTGGAGAATTCGGGGGTGACCCTCTCGATGTCGACCAGGCGATCGTCGCGTTCAGGGTCGGTGAACGAGACCCGAGATAGTTCGCCGGTCAGCGGCGAGAGGCAGTGCACCACCGCCTGGGCTTGGCGGGGAACCCGTTCCTCGGTGTCGGTGAGCCACACCACCGACATGCCGACGCCCGGGCACAGGTCGAGCAGCCGGGAGACGATCGCCGCATCGGGTTCGAGGGCCCGGTCGAGCACCAAGAGCAGCCAGGGGAAGGTGACAGGGTCACCGCTGAAGTCCAGCCGGCGAAGCGCTTCGGCCAACAGCTCCGAGATCAGAGCGTCGGCTTGAGTTTTCGACTCGACGAGGTGTGCGCCGGCCAACGGCGAACTGCTGGAACGACTATGAGGAAGCCACTTTAACCAGTCGCTCATGCTCCGCTGATGAGCGGTGGCGGCCAGGACCACTAGATCTTCCGGGCTGTGCAGCGCTGCTGCCTGCACCGCCAGCGACGAAGCCAGGGCCGACGTCTCCGCCGCCTTGCCGATCAGGCCCACAACACCGAGCTCGGCCAGATCCAGGTTTACCGGAACGTCGGTAAGGCTCGCCGTCTCGCCGTACGCCTCCACCACCTGATCACGAAATTCGGGGTCTCCGGAGTCGCTGTATTTCACCTCGACTGCGGTTGGCAGGTCGCCCATACCAACCCGCAGGCTAAGGAAGTTGTAGGCCTGGCGATCCCTTACCCAGAGATCGAGGGCCCGGTTGGCTGCCCGGTTGCGAAGCCCGGCGACATCGGGAGATTCACCGAACCGCCGCTGGCGTTCATCGGCGAGGGCAGCGCTGACCTCCCCGGTCTTGACCCCTAACGCAGCGTTGAAACGCTCGACCGATTCGCGGAACTTGTTGCCGGAACGGCGACGCTGTTCGAAGTAGTTGCCGATGACCATCAACGGGGAGAACGCGGCGAACATCAGGTAGCGAGGATTGTTGGCCAGCACCGCGAACGAGACACCCATCAGCACCGGCAGCAGGGCCGAAAGGTAAGCGAAGCGCGACTTTTCCGGCTTGGCCGGCATGTCCTTGATGGCATCGACGGTTGTCTGTTGCACCGGAGCGGGAAAGAACGGGGTGCGGTGAAATGGCACCTGGCCAAAGGCATCGACAAGGCCCTGTTGAATCGGAGGCCGCCTGCGGATCACCAGGCTGCTCGCTCCAAGCCGGAGCGTTTCGTCAATCTCGACCGGCTGGTCGCCAACCACCGCTTGGCCGCCGCTACGTACTTCGTTCCGATCTTCGGCCAAAACCTCAACGGTGACCTGGTCGTTGCCGTCGACGGTGAAGCGCAGATGCCGCCGCGAGACCTGAGGGTCGGAAAGGGTCAGGTCGCAACCGTCGTCGCGACCGACCGACCAGCTCCCCGGCGGGAGTGACAGCGACATCCCGGCGTCCGGCCCGGAAGCCACTACCAGCACCAGCTCGCCAACCCGCCCCTCCGGCTCGGGCCAGACCCGGCCGATGATCAGGGTTTGGCCGGAAAGGACCCGGGCCTCGGCCATCGTTTGGCCGTCGATCAGCGGGCCGGTACCACTGCGGGAAACTACAAAGCCGGGCTGAAATCCTGGTTGACGATCGAGACCCAGGAATCGAGCCACCGCATCGGCGACGTCGCGCACGGTATGGGAGGGCTCGACTCTGACTTCGACATCGCCAAGATGCGAACGCCGCTCATCTTCGACCCGAAGGAAGATCTCCATGCAGTTCCACCGCCTGCCAGCTGCCGTTGTGTCCCAACTCCGCCCAACCAGCTGTTCAGTATTCTACGCCCCCACCGGCTGAGACAGCGCAGCCCGGGGAGTGGTCCCCATTGTCGGTCTCGATGGTCGATGCGATTATCGGTTCACAGCCCCTGAGGTACAGCCCCCGAGATGCCACCTGCCCAAATCCGACCAGCCGATAGCTTCGATACCGATGACCTACCCTTCCTACAGCTACCTCCCGGAAACCACGCTCGCCCAGGCTCTGCATCTGGCGCGAGAACTCCACGGGGCGTCGAGCGATATCTCTCGGTTGGCCCACGGGGCATCGGGATACGGGCTCTACGGCAGCGCCGGCCGGTCCGGCGACAAATCGGTGGCCACGGCGAACTGGATCGGGCCTCACCGAGAGACCTTCGAGTCCCTCTTCGAAAACGAAATGCAGTCGGTGCGAGCGACAGAGCGGGCTCTCGAAATCGAGGCCGATGCTTGGGCCAGGTTTTGGGCCAGGGCGATCAACGCCCGCAATGACCGGCTGTATGACCAGGCGATGCTGAGCTATCACGATGCGATGATGGTCTACCGCCACCAGAGCGAGGCATACCACGAAGCCAGCGATGGCGATCCAGCCGATCAGCGCTACCTCAGTCCGCCCAGCTTGCCAAGCGCTCCCAGCCGCCGACCCTTTGTGGTCGCACCTACCGCCGCCAGCGGCTACCAACCCACCGGTTGAACGCTGCGCAACCATCGGAAGCTGTTCGTCGGTTACGCGCACGTCAGAAGCGGCAAGCCAGGCGACTCACCGCCGGAGCCTCAACAAATCTGCCCGATTGATTAAGCTTCAGGGCGTTTGAGCCGACGAAGACAGAGTGAACGATTCGGCGGCATCATCAGGGGATCAGGCTGCCCCCAACAGCGCCGGCATCGAGACGGTCGAACGCGACGGTCTAGTAGCGCGGCTTGATACCGCTCTCGAGACGCCCCCGGTTGGCATCATTCTGATTGAGCTGCTCATCGATCAGGGCAGGTCGATGGGCCAAGGCCAGAACACAAGAGACAACGAAACGCTGCTCGACGAAGCGGTGCTCCAGCGGATCGCCGAACAGGCCGAGCCGGGCGACAGCACGCTGTGCACCGGCCCAGGTGGACTGGCATTGATCAGGTCAGCAACATCTGCTCCGGCCGAGAGCGAAGGGCTGGCCTACAGGGTGCAGAAATCTCTCGTCGATGCGGTGTCGATCGGCGACTGGCAGATCCACTGCCAAGCAGCGATCGGCGTGGCCAGCAGCCTAAAGGGCGACACGGGCGAGATGCTGTTGCGATATGCCGAGCATGCCCTCAGCGACGCCAGAATGCTTGGCGCCGACACCGTCGTGGTGTTCGACGACCTGGATCGCGAACTCCTACACCCCTAGGAAAGTTCTAACCGCTCCTGAGATCTACTCTGCTTCCGGGCGCAGCGTTGGGAACAGCACCACGTCGCGGATCGTTTGTACGTTGGCCAAGAGCATGATCAGTCGATCGATGCCGATGCCCAAACCACCGGTGGGCGGTAGTCCGTACTCCATCGCTCTGAGGTAGTCCTCGTCGACGGGCATCGCCTCGTCGTCTCCGGCATCCTTCTGACGAACCTGATCTTCGAACCGAGCCCGCTGCTCATCGGGATCAATCAGCTCGCTGAAGGCGTTGGCTAGCTCGCGACCGGCTACCACCGCTTCGAACCGCTCGGTGAAGCCCGGCAGCTCACGATGGTCACGCGACAGCGGCGAGACCTCTTTCGGGTAGTCGGTCACGAAGACCGGCGACCACAGTTGGGCTTCGACGGTCTTTTCGTAAAGCTCCAGGATCAGCTTGCCCGGGCCGTAGCTGTCCTTGACCTCGACCCCGTGTTCCCGAGCGATGCCACGCAATTCGTCGATGTCCATGGTCAAACCGACACCGACGCCGATTTGCTCTTCGATCAACTCGATCATCGAAGCTCGACGCCAGGGTGCCGATAGATCCAGCTCTTGGTCGCCGTAGGGAACGGTCGTGGTGCCGTGAAGTTCGGTGGCCAGGTAGGCCACCAGCTCCTCGACAAGGGTCATGATGTCGTCGTAGTCGGCGTATGCCTGATACAGCTCCAACATGGTGAACTCGGGATTGTGGCGAGTGCTGATGCCCTCGTTGCGGAATACTCGGCCGATCTCAAACACACGCTCGAAGCCGCCGGCTACCAGTCGCTTGAGATACAGCTCGGGGGCGATGCGAAGGAAGAATTCCTGGTCCAGTGCGTTGTGGTGGGTGGTGAACGGCCGGGCCGCTGCGCCGCCGGGAATGGGATGGAAGATCGGTGTCTCCACCTCCATGAAGTTGCGATCCTCAAGCCAGCGTCGGATCATCGACACGATCTTCGACCGCATCACGAACACCTCGCGGCTCTCGGGGGTCACCCAAAGATCGACGTAGCGTTGGCGGTAGCGGATGTCTTGGTCGGAGATCCCGTGGTACTTGTCTGGGAATGGGCGCCGAGCTTCGGCCAGGAACGACCATTGCTCTACCTTGACCGACAGCTCCCCTTTGCGGGTCTTCATCACTTCGCCGCTGACACCGATCCAGTCGCCGAGCGACAGATCACAAAAGTCGGCGAAGTCGGGCGTGACCTTGCCGGGGGCAAAGAGCTGGATCCGGCCCCCGGAGTCCTGCAGCGTGCCGAAAGCCAGCTTGCCCTGGACCCGCCGCAGCATCAGACGACCGGCGATGGTCACCTGCTTACCGGTTTCGGTGCCGTCTTCGATCGAGTCGTACTCGGCCCGAATTTCGGCCGACGTCGTGGTCGGCTCGAAACGGTATGGAATGGCGTGGGAAGACATACGTCGAGATCTTTCCGGTTCTAGTTCTGATCCGGCACGACATCGAGGCCGATGTCGAGCACGGGAGCGGAGTTGGTGATCGAGCCAGACGACAGCAGATCAACGCCGGTACCGGCGTAGCCATCGAGGGTTTCTAGAGTGATACCACCTGAAGCTTCGAGCAGGGGCCGATTTTTGCCGGTGGTCGCGGCCCAGGCATCAACCTTGGGAACCAGCGCGGTCAGCTCGGCCGGCGTGAAGTTGTCGAGCAGGATGATGTCCGCACCCGCTTCGAGCGCTTCGAACATCAGCGCTTCGCTGTCGGCTTCAACATGCACGGTCCGTCCGGGCCAGCGTTGCCTAGCCTTGGCCACCGACGCTTCGATGGTGGTGCCGATGAGGTGGTTGTCTTTCAACATCAACCAATCCGACAGGTTGCCTCGGTGGTTTGACGCTCCCCCGGCTCTCACCGCGGCCTTCTGCAGCGAGCGGTAACCGGGGATGGTCTTGCGGGTATCCCACACGGTGACTCGACCGGCGGCCAGCTCGACCCAATTCGCAGCGTTGGTAGCAACGCCCGAAAGGTGGCTGAGGAAATTCAGCGCGGTGCGCTCGGCGGTCAGCAGGGTGGCAAATGAACCTCGGGCCACGCCGAACACTTCGCCCGCTTCGACCCGGTCACCGTCGGACTTCATCCATTCGACGGTGAGCCCGGGATCGACGGCGGTGAACGTCTCTTCGACGCACAGACAGCCGGCGAGCACGCCGGGGAACCGGGCGCCGAATTCGGCAGTGGCCTGAAGGTCGGGGTCGAGCAAAGATGAGGTCAGATCGCCGAGCGGGGTGAGGTCCTCGGCTAGGGCCCGTTTGACCAGGAATCGGATGTCATCCAAAGGAGGTTGTAGGTCTCGTCGCATGCGAATGTAAGGATAGAGCGGCGCGATCCGAACACACCGAGCGAAGCGACCCGGGAGCCCGAGCGAAGCGACCCGAGCACACCGAGCGAAGCGACCCGGGAGCCCAAGCGGAGCGACCCGGGAGCACCGAGCGAAGCGACCCGGGAGCCCGAGCGGAGCGACCCGAACACACCGAGCGGGGCGATCAGGACTCGCCGAGCGGGCCCGCGACGAACGTCTGCTGCTGCCAGGCAACGGTGGTGATGATGGTTGGCACGGTGATCAACAGCCGCCGCAGTTCGCCCTTGACCGTCGGTTCGATCGACATCACGTAGTGACGGACCCTGGAAAACCAGCGACCTTCGCTAAAGACTCGTATCTGTCCGACCTGGTTCTTTTGCTGATCGAGAATCATCAGCGAAGAAGCGGTGAGCCCGCGGAGCTTCGGTCCGGCTATCGATCCGTAGTGTTGCATTACGTTTGGAACCGGGCCGTGAACTGTGGCCTTCGTCGGTGCTACTCGATACGGCCCCGGTTTCGCGGTCTGGACATCGGGCCCGATCACCAGGTCGCCGAACCTGTTCCCCCCGCCGATAACCCGGCCGCTGGCCACGCCGCTGACGGCAAATGTCATACTGAGCGGAGTGAATGTTGGCTTCACCCGAAGGGTTTCATTCATCCCCGCGTCGTACATCACCGTTGTGCCGTGCGATCCGACGTTGAACCGGCGATTCTGCAACCGAGAGATGCCAACCGGCCGCCCGACATGGTCGAAGATGTCGAAGTCGGGCCGTTCTTTGCGGGGCTTTGCCAGATAGACCAAGACCGTCTCATTGAAGAGACTGTTGCCACCTTCGTACACGACAAAGCCCGATTGGGCCACCAGGCGCTCGGCAAGACCGGGCGGAGGGGGCGAAATCTCACCACCGCCAGGACTGCCAGGCAATGGGGGATCTGGCGGCCCCGGAGGAGGCGTTGAAGGCGGGTTTGTTACCAAACGAGTGATCTCCGACCTACAGCGGGCCGATATTTCGAACCTCGCCGATGGCTGCAGCAGGGTCGTAGCCATCGACGCTCAGCTCCGGGGCGAGGTCTAGCAACGGCACCATCACGAAATTGCGCTGAGCCATCCGCGGGTGGGGAACGGTCAGGTCGTCTTCATCAACCGTTAGATCACCGACGAGCAACACATCGACATCGAGCGTCCGCGGCCCCCAGCGAATCACTCTGACCCGGCCAGCGGCCTGTTCAAGTTCGTGACAAAGAGCCAGTAGTTCCCGAGGGCTTCGTTCGGTCTCAAGTTCGACAACGATGTTGTAGTACGCATCTTGCTCGGGACCACCGACCGGATCGGTTTCGTACACCGGCGATACCGCTAGCAGCTCTGGAATCGCCGCTACCGCTCGTCGGAGCGTTTCTCGACGATCGCCGATATTCGAGCCCAGGGCCAAAAACGCTTTCATGAAGTCAATTCTTCGATATCAGGACGACGGCCGAGTCCGGTGAATCCTCACGCCGGTGCTATCGACGTGAGCAGCCACCGGTGGACGAAGCTTGTGGGCAGCCACCGTCACGGCCGCGACATCAGAGTGCTCAAAGATCAACTCGGCCACCCTGGCCGACATCCGCTCTAGCAACTGGAACCGTTCGTTGGCCAGCTCGGCCTTCAGCACATCGATGATGAGGCCGTAGTTGGCGGTGTCTGAGAGATCGTCTGTGGCGCCGGCGACCGATAGATCGAGATACAGGTCGAGGTCGAACCGGAATGGCTGCTTACGCTCCTGCTCTTCAGCAAGCACGCCGCAGTACACCAGCAGCTCTAAGCCGCGTACCTCAATATGGTCCGCCAGAATATGGTCCGCCAGGTTCTCGTCAATCATCGGTCGCCCACCAACTCGGGAAGTTGTTTGAATCCTCGGCGCTATGCGCCGCAGGCCTTTGCATCTGTTCGTGCATTCTCGGCTGCGGTGACGATGGATCGACCAGCGGGCCCCATCTGGCGCTGCAGAATACGCTCGACGACCATGATGGCGTCGAAGGTCACAGGAACCATGCCGGTCCAACGCAGGTAGCCGGCCATGAGCCCAGCCAAGCGGTCGCCGACCTCTTCCATGTGGAGCAACATCTTGCGGCCGTCGCCGAGCAAGGTATGCAGTTCGGTGTAGAGCTGCGGCAGAGCCGTCTCCAGGTCGAGCGAGGGCGAGAACGGCCAGTGTTTCCACGGCATGCCCTGCTCGTCGTAGCTGTGCAGATTGTGATCCGAGGGGATCAACGACACGACAAACGCGAAGTTGTTCTCTCGGATCCAGATCACTTCTTCTTGGCGGCGGACCCGACGATGGTTGGCGCCGTAGCCACCAGGCCGTTCACAGATCGCCAGCTGGTCCTCGATGATCCAGTGAAATCCTCTGGGCTTGATTCCCTGCGCCCACTTTCCCTTGGCCATATCACCTTTCTCCTGCGACAACAGTCGCAGCCTGTTTGGCCGCCTTCACATCATGAACTCGGATCATTGCAACCCCATGCAGCATGGCATAGGTCGCAGTTGTAACGGAGCCTACTAGGCGATCGTCCAGTGGTGTTTGCTGATCGGCGCCATCTGATTGAGCTATCAGCTGCCCAAGCATCGATTTTCGGCTGGTGCCGACGGCCACCGGCCAGCCGGTGGCCACCAGTGTGTCGATATGGGCCATCAACTGCAGATTATGTTCGAGTGTCTTTCCAAAGCCAAATCCCGGGTCGATCCAGAGCTCTTCAACGCCCATGCGACGGGCCTCGGTAGCACGCTCATCCAGGTACCGGGTGACCTCAGAGACAACATCGTCGTACCTGGGGTTCTGCTGCATGGCCCCGGGCTCGCCCTTCATGTGCATGGCGATCCAACCGACACCCAGTTCGGCGGCCACGGGGTGAAGCGAAGCGGTGACGTCGTTGATGATCGATGCGCCGACGGCCACGGCGGCTGTTGCCACCTCGGCTCGACGGGTGTCGATGGCTACTCGACAGAGGGGACTTAGCGCCTCGATGACCGGAAGCACTCGGGCGATCTCGGTTTTGGCGTCGATTTCGCCCGCTCCGGGCCGAGTCGACTCGCCGCCAACATCGATGATGTCGGCGCCCTCGGCCAACATCACGTGGGCTCTGGCCAGCGCGGCGTCGGTCGAAAGGTACTGGCCGCCGTCGCTGAACGAATCGGGCGTGACATTGAGAATGCCAAGAACCGTCGGTACGGAACTCGAATAACTCGAATTCTCAGAAGACGCGCCCGGCTGACCCACTGCCGCGAGTCTATCGACCGACGACGGTCAGGCGATCGTTTCGAGCCGCAGAACACCGCCCGAACGACTAACCCGCCGATGGCCGCTCAGCTCGCATGCTGTCGCCTCATGGCGAACGACCGCCATCACCCGTTCCAACTCAGCGGCCGACGGTGGATGTCCCAGCTCGTCGATCAGCCAACCGCGCAGCGCCTCGGCGGCCACGCTTACCGGCAGGGCCGCGAGGGCCCT
The DNA here is from genome assembly GCA_050633745.1 of Acidimicrobiales bacterium. GTDB lineage: Bacteria > Actinomycetota > Acidimicrobiia > Acidimicrobiales > SZUA-35 > JAHELU01. The sequence goes on along the minus strand of JBOEHD010000218.1, from coordinate 864 downwards.
GGTGTCGGTCGGGTCGACGGGCGCGGCCAACGCCGCAATGTCATGGCGGAGTTGCCTGGCACGGTCCGAGGTCCGATTGAGTAAAGGAACTGGATCCCGGTCGCTGATGTCGGCCATCAAGGGAAGCAGTTCGGCTCTAACCCGGTTGCGCACGAACCGCCGGTCGTCATTCGATGGGTCCATCACCGGCGACAGGTTCAGGCTTGCGCACAGCGCGTGGGTTTCGGATCGTCGCAGCGCCAGGATCGGATGGATGACGCCCGGCTCCATCGCCGCCAAGCCAGGCACCCCGGAACCTCGGAGCAAATTGATCAGCAGCGTCTCGGCTTGATCGTCTGCGGTGTGGCCGGTCATGACCCCCTCCCCTAACGCTGAACGCCTAGCCAGTCTGGCCCGCTGCTCCAGGTCGGGGCCGGCGGCCACAGCGACTCTCTCGGAACGAAAGCGAGCGCCAAACCGCGCCGCGGCCGCAGCGACGACGTCGGCCTCAGCTTCGGAACCGGGGCGAAGGCCGTGGTCGACGTGAACCGCGGTTACAGCCAGCTTGGCCTCGCAGGCCAGAACCAGCAGACACAGTGAATCGGCACCACCTGATACCGCGGCGACCGCCTCGGTACCGGGAGGCGGGAACGTACAGCGGTTCAGCAGGTGATCGATCAAATCACCGGAGGGTGTCAGGCGCTAGCCGGCGCACCGACGCGGTCGATCCAGAGCTGTGGCTCACGGATCTCGGCGATGGTCGGCAGAGTCTCGGGCTCTTTCCACACCTGATCAAACAGTGGCCGACCGCCTGCCGCTTCAACCGCGTGCACGAAGTCTTCGCCCTCTTGATATTGCGCCATCTTGGCTTCCATGCCGGTGAGG
>JBOEHD010000217.1:0-9187 GCA_050633745.1 Acidimicrobiales bacterium | reverse complement strand
GCGGCGAACGAGACCCGCCCGGATAGCACCGCATTAGCGGTAGCTTCGAACCGAGCCAGATGCCGAGCGACTCGCATCAGTTCGTGAGCCGCCCGATTCCCACGAAAGGAGCGATGAGCAACCAACCGGTCTAGCGAGACGTAGCCAAGCCACTCGGCCAGACCCGTTCCATCCAACTCGCCCAACAGCGCGGCGGCGTTGGCTCGAAGCNNACTCGGCCATCCAGACGAGTGTCAAGACTCGTCAAGGACATATACCCAACCTACTCAGCGGCTGTGACAGCCAAAGTGGCCCTCGTCAGGATGCGACACCGTTTACCGGTGCTGTCCGCCGGGCTGCTAAAACTGGTTGATGGCAGGCAATCATCCAAGCCCGGCGGCCGACGGTGAGCGGGCTCAACCGCTCGAAGCCCAGTACACCTACGTGCCTCGTTTCGAGGCAGGCTCGGCCGAGAGCATCGAGTACCTAGAGACCGAGGGTTTCGTGGTCATCGCCAACGCGCTCAACGAGCAAGAGGCTTCCACCGCTCTCGACCTGACTTGGAACTACCTTTCCGATCTCGGTACCGGCATCGATCGTCATGACCCCGCCACGTGGGGCGACGATCGGTGGCCGGTCGCCGTGCACGGCGGCATCATCCCGAGCCAGGGCATCGGCCATAGCGACGCCCAGTGGTTCATCCGCTCGGTGCCCAACGTTAAGGCTTCCTTTGCCGCTGTTTGGGATGACGATGACCTACTCGTCAGCTTTGATGGTATGGCCCTGTGGCGGCCGACTTCGTTCGACCCGTCTTGGATCACCAACCGTGGCGGGTCATGGCTTCATATCGACCAGCATCCGGTCGGTCGGCCTGGCTTTCACTGTGTGCAGGGTTTGGTTTCGCTGCTCCCAACGTCGCCGGCGACCGGCGGCAATGTCTTGGTGCCCGGCTCCCACCGCCTGTTCGAGTCGATCCCCGAGCGATACAGCGAGCGGCTAGCGAAGATTCATCCGGCCATCGATCATTTCCGATTCCCGGCAGATGACCCGCAATTGATCGAAACACCGCCGATCATGGCTCACATGGAGGCTGGCGACCTGCTGCTGTGGGACTCCCGCACAATCCACTGTTCGAGCCCCGGCCTCGAACAGCCGGATGTCGAACAGCCCGGGATCGACCAGCCCGGCATCGAACAGGCCAGCGATGCGACCGATGCCGATCGGCATCAGCTTCTGCGGGCCGCCAGCTTGGTCTGCATGATGCCGAAGGCCCGTTCGACGCCTGAAATCATGGCGCAGCGTCGAGCCGCGTTGGCCAAGCGCACCTCTACAACGAACTGGAGCGATCGTTTTATCGACGCCGATCAGTTCCCTCAGATACTTGCAGCCCCAGACCCGGGCTATCAGCTGCCTCCGGTACCGCGGCTCTCCGCAGAGCAGATGGAGATGGTCGGCTAGCCGACGGTCCTCGTAAGGTCCAGAGTCATACAGAGGCTGTATTGGTTAACCGTGTAGTCGCCGAACGGTTCGCATTGGCGAAAGCCCATCGATTCATAGAGTCTGTGAGCCGGGGCGAACGTGTCCATCGTTCCGGTCTCGAGGCTCAGGCGTTGCCAGCCTCTTTCGCTGGCAAGCGCGATGAGGTGTTCGACTAGCGCCCGCCCGATGCCCATGCCACGAGCCGCCTCGGCGGTGTGCATCGACTTGATTTCGCCGTGGCCTGCGCCAAGATAGCGCACCGCTCCGACACCGAGTATTCGGTCATCGGAGCGGGCCGCGAAGAACGTTATGTCCGGTTGAGTCAGACCTTCGATGTCGAGGGCGTGCACATGACCGGGAGGCGATGTGGCCCGCATCAGCGCCAGGTGGGCCTCAAGCAGCGCTACCACTTCTGGCGCGCTGGGATCGTGTGGTTCGATTACCAGCCCCATACGACCGGCGAAACGCTACGCGTCTTCTAGCAGTTCGCGTAACGTTCCCATGGTGCCTACTGGATCCTCACCGATCGGCGTCACGTTGAGCACGCTCACGCCAGCTTCTTTCCAGGCCCCGAGACGCTCTTTGACGTAGGACTCTGTGCCGACCAGGTTGGCTCGTTCCAGGAAGTCCCTTGGGACTTTGGCCGCCGCGGCGTCTTTCTGTCCATCGAGGTAGAGGTCCTGGATCTCGATGGCTTCTTCTTCGTAGCCGTACTTCTGGGCGATGGTGTTGTAGAAGTTCTTGTCTCGGGCTCCCATGCCACCCCAGTAGAGGGCGGTCGAGGGGCGACCACGGTCGAGAACCTGGTCGGCTCCGTCGCCTGCGTACTGCTCACCGATGGCGACCATTGCTCCGGCTGCGATGTCGAGCTGACCGAGGCTTTCGTCTCGTTGGGCGGTGCCGGCCTTCAGGTCATCGCCCCAGACCTTCTGGAACTCGTCAGGCACGAAGAACACCGGCAGCCAGCCGTCGGCCGACTTCGCTGTTTCCTTCACCGAAAGCGGCATGAGCGAGGCCCACCAGATCGGGATCTCGTTGCGAACCGGGTGGTTGATGAGCTTGAGAGGCTTGCCGAGGCCAGTGCCCTGACCCTCTGGCAGCGGGATCTGTACGGTCTTGCCGTCGTAAACGACCGGTTCACGCCTCAGCGTCATCCTGGTCACGTCGATGTATTCGCTGATGCGACGCATCGGCTTCTCATACGGAACGCCGTGGAAACCTTCGATCACCTGCGGGCCGCTGGCGCCGAGGCCGAGGATGAATCGCCCATCGCTGACGTAGTCGCAGCCTGCGGCGGTTTGAGCGATCGCAGTAGCGGTTCTCGAGTAGACGTTGAGAATTCCGGTGCCGATTTCGACCCGCTCGGTCATGGCCGCCAGGTAGCCGATCTGGCTGACGGCGTCGATGCTGTATGCCTCAGCCACCCAGACCACGTCGAGCCCAGCCTTCTCGTACTCAACGACCTGCTGTACCGAGGATTTGAAGTCGCCGACGTAGTTGATGCTCATGCCAAGTTTCATGACTCGGATCGTACGTGGCCACGGTCGTCACCTGCAACAAACACCCGCGGCGGCGCGACATCCAGCCTGCGTTTGGGGCCGCCGAGAGGTTACGATCAAGAACCACACCAACAGCGAGAACAATGAGGAAGCAATCATGACAAAGGCCTACTGGGTGAGTGCGTATCATGAGGTCCGCGACACCGAAAAGCTTGCGGCGTACGCCAAGTTGGCCGGGCCAGCTATCGCTGAGGCCGGAGGCACGTTCCTGGCCCGTGGCACAGCATCCAAGGCCTATGAGGCAGGGCTGTTGGAGCGCACGGTGATCGTCGAGTTCCCCTCGCTGCAGGCCGCCGAGGACTGCCACGACGGTCCCGCATACCAGGCCGCCCTTGAGGCCCTCGGCGACGCCGTCACCCGAGATCTACGCGTCGTCGAAGGCGCGTAGCGCCCCGAGTCACAGCGCGTAGCGGCCCGAGTCACAGCGCGTAGCGCCCCGAGTTACAGCGCGTAGCGGCCCGAGTCACAGCGCATAGCGCCCCGAGTCACAGCGACCGGCGGACCCAATTTTGGGTACGGGAGGCGCGAGGCCCTAGCGTCGCCGTATGGGAACATTGCCGCTGGACGGAGTCCGAATCGCTGACCTAACGACGGTGGTCATGGGGCCGCTCGCTACCCGAATGTTGGCCGACATGGGCGCCGACGTCATCCGGGTAGAGGGCCCCCAGGGCGACATCATCCGCGACTACGATCCGATGCGGTCGCCGCAGATGAGCGCGTTCAGCATGAACCTGAACCGCAACAAGCGCAGCCTCGTACTGGACTTCAAAGACAGTGAAGATCGAAAGAAGCTCGATGAGCTGATCGCCACCTGCGATGTGTTTGTGACCAACATGCGACGTGGCGCTCTTGAGCGCCTCGGTTTACATGAGGCCGGGGTACGAGCGGTCCGACCGGACATCGTCTACTGCGTTGCCAATGGCTACGGGAGCGATGGCCCGAAGGCCGACCATGCTGCATACGACGACGTGATCCAGGCCGTGTCGGGTCTGGCATCGATGTTCGAATGGAACTCCGACGAACCGAAGCTGGTGCCGAGCATCTATGCCGACAAGGTCACCGGCGTGCACATCGCGTTCGCTATCGCCGCCGCCTTGCATGGCAGAGAACGCAACGGTGAGGGTGTTTCCATCGAGGTGCCGATGGCCGAGACCATGGCTGCGTTCAACCTGGTAGAACACCTCAGCGGCCAGACGTTCGAGCCGCAGCACGGCACCTTCAGCTACAACCGGATACGCACCCCGCACCGCAAGCCCCGCAAGACCCTGGACGGCTGGATAGTCATCCTCCCCTACAGCGAGGACAACTGGCAGCAGTTCTGGACCTTCGGCGGCGTCCCCCACTATCTGGATGACGAGCGGTTTGAGACCCGTGCTAAGCGAGTCGAGCACGCCGGAGCGCTCTATTCGCTGATGGACGACATCGTGAGGACGAGGCCGACAGCAGAGTGGGCAGAGTTCTGTGCCGAGAACTCGATTCCAATGTCCGAGGTGGTAGAGCTCGAACACATCGGCGAGGAGCCTCACTTCGCCGCGGTGGGCCTGATCCAGTCGGACGAACATCCGACCGAGGGTTCATATCACTACGTTCGAGACTCGATCCTTATCAACGGCGAGTCGGCACCGATCCGCCATCATGCACCGAGGCTCGGCGCTGACACTGAGGCCGTGCTTGAAGAACTGGCACAAGCCGACACCGAGCAGTAGCAGCTCGGGTATCGTATCGGCTCGGGGCCAATGTCTAGGTCGTAGCGTTAGCCGACTCGATGGCCATCGACCTCGACGACGTCAACGACCGGGCCAGGGTGCCGAGTTTCCGGCGCTGGGGCGGCCCAACCGGAGTTCGGCCAAGCTCGGGCTGCGCCGTGACCTGGGGCTGCGCCGTGACCTGGGCCTGCGCCGTGACCTGGGGCTCCGGGGGGAGATTGGCCGGCCTTGGCCCACAGAACCCAGGGCGACTGAGCGGCCTGCGTTGAGTTCCACTCTCGGCGCCGTTGGTTGAACCGGGCCCGCATCGATTCGGCCTTGGCGCTACTGAGGATGAACCAGCCGATAACCATCGTCCAAAGACCCGAGCCGCCATTGAAGAACTGATAGGCACCGAAGGCCACGATGGCCCAGCCGATATAGCGGCCGACCGAGGCTGAGGTCACCGTTGCCTGGTCACGGTCACCCGACCGCTTCCACAGCGCTGCCTGCAGTACCCGACCACCGTCGAGTGGCAGAGCGGGCAACATGTTGAACACCGCCAATGAGAGGTTCACCAGTCCGAGCCATGAAAGCCCGGCTACGACAAGAGCCGAGGCTCCGACGAAACTAGCTGCGGCTGCGGATAGCAGCGCTGCTGCACCGATAGCCACGCTAACCGCCGGGCCGGCGAGGGCTATCTGACCGGCTGCCCTGGGGTCCTGCGGCTCGCTCTTGAGCTTGGCAACGCCACCGAGGGCGAACAGGGTGATGCTGTCGACCCCGACGTCGTGGCGCTGGGCTACCAGCGAGTGCCCTAGCTCGTGGGCGATGATTGAGCCGAGCAAAGCAACGGTTACTACTGCGGCCACCGTGAAGTAGGCCAGGGCGGCGAATCCGGGGGCGGCAGCTGGCAGCAGAGTGCCTGCTAGGGAGACGCCGAAAAGACCGGCGATCAGGGCGATCGACCAGTGCAGGCCGATCGGAATGCCGGAGACGGACCCCAGTCGAAATGATGGACGCAGCGTCGTGGAACGCATAGAGAAGCCTTTCATTCTTAGGCCTCGGTCTTGCCCGCCGACATCTTCGTAGATGGCGACCGATACGGCCGGGAGCCAGAATGGCGCCGTGTTGACGACTGCATCATGTCAGGGTTACTCCCCGAGCTATTCAGTTACTGAGTTGATTATGTCAGTACGACGATAAAGCGGGGCGAAAGGCTCGGTCTAGGGGCCCGGAACGCTCCTTACTGCAGGACTAGTACTGCAGAACTAGCTACTGCAGTACTAGCTACTGAAGCACTACCGGCACTTCGCGAGGGCCGCGGACCTGAGCGCCGCCCCAGCGGACGTCGGCATCTTCGGCCAGCGCGAACTTCGGGAATCGATCGAGCCACATCTCAAGCGAGACCTGCATTTCCATGCGGGCAACGTTTGACCCGAGGCAGCGGTGGATGCCGATGCCGAAGGCAAAGTGTCGATTCTGTTCCCGGTCGATGAGGACTTCATCTGGTCGATCGAACTTCTCAGGATCACGGTTGCCTGACGGAAAGTTGAGTAGAACCTTGTCGCCAACATGCATCGGGCAGCCGTTGACCTCGGTTTCGGCGATGACTTCTCTGGCCATGGTGACCGGGGCGTAGGCCCGCAGAAACTCCTCGACCGCAGTAGGCATCAGGTCTGCCTCGGCTACCAATCGATCTCGGTCATCGGGGTTGACCGCTAGGTGCCACAGCGATGCGCCGATGCTCGACCAGGTGGTGTCGATGCCGGCCATCAGCAGGAGGAAGCAGGTGCCCAGGATGTGCTTTTCGGTAAGCGGACCACCATCGAGGTCGGCATCGAGCAGAAAACTGATCAGGTCGTCGGAGCGTTCCTCGCGTCGACGGGCGACCTCTTCACCGAAGTAGGCCAAGATCTCTCGAATTGCAGTCCTGGCGATCTCGTTGTCGGTCTGGCCTTCCTGGAAAAGCATGACCGCCCAACCGGTAAAGCGCTCCTCGTCGCTCTCGGGGATACCGAGCATGTGAGCGATGATGCGCACCGGAATGTGCTGGGCGTAGTCACCAGCAGCGTCTGCGATGTATGCCGGGTTTCCCTCGGCCGCTGTCTCGATCGCATCGAGTAGCTCCTCACAAACCGATCGGGTCTTCTTCTCAAGCTTGGCTACTTCCTTGGGGCTGAAGAACGGCAGCAGGAGGCGCCGGGCGTCGGTGTGGAACGGCGGGTCCGAAGTGATCGGTGGTGCTACCAACCTCGTCGCGTCATCCGGGGTCGGGAGTACCGAGGTGTCGCGCGACGAGAAGTGTTCGGTGTCGTAGGCGATGGCCGCCACATCGTCGTAGCGGGTCGGGAGCACAGCTCCGCCGCGACGTTCGGTGTGGGCGATCGGACAACGATCGCGTAGATCGTCCCAAATTTCGTAGGGGTTAGCCTCGTAGCTTGGATCACCGATGTCGAAGTCGGTGGCCCAATCGGTTACCGGTTTCTGAGCCATTGGTAAAACTTAGGTCAACCAGTCGTATCAGTGATAGTTGAGAGCCGGTTCTTCCGACTAGGGCCGATCGGAATCAGGCGGTGAACGGTGTGCCGTAGCGTTCGCTGAACACGACCTCGTCGACCGGCTTGCGGGTAAGTTTTGTGTACTGCTTCTCCGGTACCGGCCAGCCAACGGCGACCAGCGCGCCGACCGCCACATCGTCTGGGATGCCGAGCAGATCAACCACGTCGGCCTCTTCAGCGGCCAAAAGGGTGGTCAACGCCGATCCAAGCCCCTCGTTACGACAACCCAGGAGCACGTTCTGCACGAAGGTGTAGAGCGAACCGCCACCGACGATGCTCTGTCGGTCGAGGTCCTTGTCCGTCACCGCCAGCGTCCACAGCTCGACGCAGCAGACCAACAGCACCGGTACCTCGGCAAGCGAGCTGGTGAAGTCCTCGGTTCGAGTCAGCCGGTGCTGAGCCGGGCTGTAGGTGTCCATTTTGGTCTTCTCGTCCGACGTCTGGAATCCGACGACACCTTCGCGAGCGTGATCGACGTAAACCGACCACTGACGGGCGTGCATCTCGGCCAACTTGGCCTTGGCGGCCGGGTCCCGCACGACGATGGTTCGCCAACCCTGACGGTTACCTCCCGACGAGGCGAACCGAGCGTTATCGAATATCCGGTGCAGTGTTTCGTCCTCGACGGGATCGTCGGTGAAATACCGGCACGACGGATTGGTACGCATTGCATCATAGAGCTCCACGGCGGGGAGCCTAGACCGATTTTCCCGTCCCGCACTAAGGCGCGTACTGTTGGAACAGCCCCTAAGAGAGATGTAAGGCCAATGACTGCGATTCAGATCGACCCCATCACCGGATTAAAAAAGTTCGACACTCGCGCCGCCAAAGCAACCGAGCGAATCGCGGGCAAAGGCTATTCGGTGCTCGAAGACGAAGCCCTCAAAACGCTTCCAGAGGAACCAGCAGGAGCGGTGTTCAACGCCGAAGAGCAGGCGAAGTACCGGGAGTTCAAAGAAGCCAGACGAGGCGCCGCCGACTACATGGCGATGGATGGCGAATTCAGCCGCTACCTGGAAGACGTCTACTCAGCCGATCCTGTCGAACGGCCGGCGCTCACCGACGAGTGCGAGATTCTGGTCATCGGCGCTGGCTTCGCCGGCCTGCTCCTGTGGTACAAGCTGCGGGAGGCTGGCTTCGATGATGTGCGGTTCTGCGAAAAGGGCGGCGACGTTGGCGGCACCTGGTANNTGGAACCGCTACCCGGGCATCGCCTGCGACGTAGAAGCCTACAGCTACCTGCCACTGCTCGAAGAGATGGAGTACGTCCCGAGCATGAAGTTCGCCTCCGGCTTCGAGATCTTGGAGTACTGCCAGAAGATGGCGACCAAGTTCGAGTTCTACGACAAGTGCCTCTTCCATACCACCGTCGAAAAGACCAGCTGGGACGAAGACGACGGCCGGTGGACCGTCAGCACCGACCGCGGCGATGCCATGAAGGCACGCTACGTCATCCTGGCAAACGGCATTCTCACCAGCCCGAAGCTGGCTCGTATCGAGGGCATGCAAAGCTTCGAGGGCGACTCGTTCCACACCTCTCGCTGGGACTACAACATCGATCTCGAAGGCAAGAAGGTTGGCATCATCGGAACCGGCGCCACCGCGGTGCAGGTTGTGCCGGAGCTGGCCAAGGTCGTTGATGAGCTCTACGTCTTCCAGCGCACACCATCGTCAATCGATGTGCGCGACCAACGAGCGACCACTCCAGAGGAGATCGCCGCGTGGGCCAAGGAACCGGGCTGGGCCAAGGCCCGCCGGGCCAGGTTTGCCAAAATCTCCGCCGGTCGCACCGCCATCAAGGCCAACGACGACTACCTGGCGGGCAAGGTGGCCGACTTCAAGGAACGTAAGAAGCACGAGCGCCGTCTGTCGCCCGAAGAGATGGTTCAGAAACAGCTCGATTCGAACTTCCGGATCATGGAGC
>JBOEHD010000216.1:0-3097 GCA_050633745.1 Acidimicrobiales bacterium | reverse complement strand
CCGAGGATGGCGACCGACAGGTGATCGATCCTGGGACGCTGCCCGCTCGACTCGACCGATTCGACCTGGGTCGCCGAGCTGTCCCATCGAGGTCGGTGGTCGAGGAGTAGAGGTTCCTGATCAGATCCTCGATGTCGGGTTCCTCGATGGTCAGGTCCCTGACCTGGGCTCGCTCCGTGACCTCGGCGATGACCTCAGCCGCCGAGGTGGTCCTGTCGAATCGGATCCACTGCCGAGGTCCGACCGTCTCGGTCACCGTCCCGGTGGCCAGCTGCAAGGCGGGAGCGGGCCGCTCCAGGTCGACGATCAGGGTCCTGTCCGTGCCGTGCTCATCCTTGAACCCGCCAACCGACCCGTCGAGAACGACCCGGCCGTGATCGATGATCAACATCCGCTGGCACAGCTGCTCCACGTCATCGAGATCGTGGGTGGTCAACAGCACCGTCGTCCCCCGCTCCCGGTTGGTCTCGGTGAGAAACTGGCGCACCGCGTGTTTGCTGACCACATCTAGACCGATCGTCGGCTCGTCGAGAACGACCAGCGCCGGGTCGTGCAGTAGTGCTGCAGTCAGCTCACCTCGCATCCGTTGCCCAAGCGAAAGTTGGCGGACCGGAACGTCGAGGAACTCACCGAGGTCGAGCCGTTCGACAAAGCTGGCCAGGTTCTGGCGATGGCGTTGAGCTTCAGTCCGGTACACGTGGTGCAGCAGCTCGAACGAGTCGATCAGGGGCAGATCCCACCACAGCTGCGAGCGCTGACCAAAGACCACCCCGATTCGTTTTGTTAGTTCCCGACGATCGGCGGTTGGCTTCAGGCCGAGCACCTCGAGCGACCCCGAGGTGGGGGTCAAGATCCCGGTGATCATCTTGATGGTCGTTGACTTTCCAGCGCCGTTCGGGCCCAGATAGCCAACCATCTCGCCCGCGTTTACCGAGAAGGAGACATCGTTCACCGCCTGGACCCGGCGCTTTTCACGACGCAGCCAACCGGCGCGGGTGCGAACGAGATAGGTCTTTTCGATATGACGTAGTTCGATAACCGCTTCGCTCATCTCAGCTCCCGGTGCTCTGATAGTGGGCGACGCCGCGACTCCAAAGCGTCAGGGCAACGGCCATGGCGGCCAGCGCCACCGCCGGGGTCATGTAGAACAGCCACGATGGCATCTCAAGCGGCGTCACCAAAATCGCTCGACCGGCACCATCGGTAACCCCGGCGCCCGATTCGAACAGATACACCGAGGGCACGTAGGCCACGAAGGCCAGCGGAATCGACCAGCCGATAACGGCGCGAATCCAACCCCGATACAGGTGGAGCGGATAGTGGTTGGCGAACTCGCCACCGTAGGTCACCGAGTTCGTGGCCTCTTGAGATGCGATCATCCAAAACGACATCGCTGCGGCGGCGATCCAAATCGCAGAGTAGATACAGGTGCCACAAACCAAGGCCAGGACAAGTGCGGCCACAGTCCTCAGGTCCCAGTCGACGCCGGTCCGCGGCGCAGCCCAGATCAGGATGAGCAGCGGCGGGGGCAATCTGCCGAGCCGTCGTAGTTCGAACTCCAGGGCGATTATCTGCAGCACGGCGGGGATCGGCCGGAGTAGCAGTCGGTCGAAGGTTCCCTCCTTGACGTAGTTAGCCAGCCGGTCGACCGAGGCCACGGTCAACATCGTCACCGCAAACGGAACCGCTGCCATGCCGTAGAGAAAGGCGGCTTGGGAACCGGTCCAACCGCCGAGGTCGGGAACCAACCGGAGCAGCAGCACCAGGGCGATGAACTCCAGTGAGGTAACCAACACCTGCGCCGTCAGGTAGGTAAAGAACGAGGTTCGATATTGCCAGTCGGAGCGGACCCGAGCCGCCATCAACAATCCGCTGACCCGCAGATCCTTAACCGCCTGAACCTCCCTAACCAACGTGAATCCCCTAACCACCCTGAATCACCACTCGACGGGTGGCGGTGACCAAGATCAGTCTCCCGGCGGCCAACAGGACCACGGCCCACGCCAGCTGCTGGCCCAACACGACCAAGACATCGAACCCGGAGTGCATGCCGAGATAGAGCTCGGCCGGAAGCTGGATCAACGAGGCGAACGGCAACAGACGGGCCACCGTTTCGAGCCAGCCGGGGAACAGGCTGAGCGGCAACAGTAAGCCAGCAAAGAAGCCGGTAACCATGGTCAGCATTTGATCGATCCCACGGTTATCGAGCAGCCAGAACGTGACCAGGTTCGAACAGAAGCGAATGGCGAAGCCAACGGTGGTGGCCAACAGGATCGAGGCCACGAACGGCAGCCAGTGCCACCACGGTTCAGGCCAGCGGAGGTCGAAGGCCAACGCCCCCAACAGAATCGGCGGCACTCCCCTAGCCACTACGAGGAACGCCGCTTTCCCGTACCACGTTGCCAGCCACCACAACTGCATGTCGGCTGGCCGGTAGAGGTCGATCACCACGTCGCCGGAGCGGATACGTTCTGCCAGTTCAGCGTCACCGAACGCGCCGCTGATCATGATGAAACCCTGGGAGACGAAGGCGAAGGTGGCCAGGTCGGCGGCGTCCATGCCTCGGATCTCGCCGCCACTAGTCGTAGCCACGAAGATGAGCACCGAGGCTCGGAGGTAACCGAACACGGTGTTCACAAAGACCCCGGATGCTGTGGCCATGCGATAACTCGAGGCACGCCGAAAACTTCGGCGACCTATCTCCCACAGCAGCCTGGTCACCGACTGATTGTTACACAGCTCAACGACGTGGGCTCTCAAACTTTCCCCGCTGAAAGGGTTGAACGAACATCCGTTCGGCACTAAGGTGACCACGGTAATTACAGACGTGTAGTCCGCATTTCGACGACCGAGTCGGAGTCCAAGTCTGCGCTTCGATGAGACCCAGGCCGGAGTCCCAAACAGGCTCCCGACAGATACCAAACAGATTCCCAAAAGATTCCAAAAGATTCACTGTCACAGGCCTTCATTAGGTTTCGTTCGCAGGCCTCACAGCCGAACATCCCCCGCAAATCAGCAGCAATCAAGCAGTCCTGAAGGACAGGAGAATTTCCGTGGAGAAGAACAAAGCGCTGGAAATGGCGCTCGGCAACATCGA
>JBOEHD010000215.1:0-28634 GCA_050633745.1 Acidimicrobiales bacterium | reverse complement strand
AGAACGAGCAGAAGATCACGCCCGCTTCGGCCAGCGTGGCCTTGAAGGTCGTGGTGACCGAAACCGAGTCGACGATGGCGTCGACGGCGACGTTGCTAAGCATCTTCTGCTCATGCAGTGGGATTCCAAGCTTGTCGAACATCTCGCGGATGTCGGGGTCGACATCGTCCATGCTGTCGAGGACGGGCTTCTGCTTCGGCGCAGCCCAATAGCTGATCGACTGATAGTCGATCGGCGCGATCTTGAGCTTGGCCCAGTCTGGCTCTTCCATCTCTTGCCAGGCGGCGAACGCCTTCAGGCGCCATTCGAGCAACCACTCGGGCTCGTCCTTCTTGGACGAGATCAGTCGTACCGTCTCTTCGGTGAGCCCCGGAGGTGCGACGTCGGTATCGAGGTCGGTGCTGAAGCCATATTCATAGCTGGCTTCCGTCAGTTCCTCGATACCTCGCATGGTTTCGCTCATCAAGTAATCCTTCCTTTAGCAGCAGCAATCCTGATCAGATCGCCGATGCCAGCGTCCTAGTGTAAGTCGTACCTGGCTGGCGGCATCAGTTGCCGCCCGCTCAGTTGAATCGCCTGGTCGGAGCGCCTAGTTAGCTGAACGACTGTCCGCAACCGCAGCTGCTCTGAGCGTTCGGGTTGTCGATGCTGAACCCTGCGTCCTGCAGGCCGTCTTTGTAGTTGAGGGTGGCGCCAACCAGGTGAGGGGCGCTGGCGGCATCGACCCGCACGGTGACCGGGCCCGAGGTGATCACATGATCATCAGAGGTGGTCTCGGTATCGAAAAACATCTCGTATGAGAAGCCGGAACAACCGCCGGGACGCACTGCTACACGCAGTCCAAGTCCCTCTTCGGACTCCTCGGCAAGCAGCTGGGCGACCTTCGTGGTTGCTGTCTCGGTGAGAATAAGCAGTGGTTGTGTGGTTTGTTCGGTCGTTGTCATCAGCCAAGTTTACCGGTGTTTAGACAGTTACAAGTTGCGAAAGTCCCGAAATCTACGGCAGAACTGGTACAGTCAAACTATGCCTCCTGTCGGCGTAGCTCCCTCGGCAACTCAACGCCTGGTTCTCGTCGCCCTGAAACGACGTGGTGAAGCAACTGCCGACGAACTGGCTGCGGTCCTCGATATCTCGGCAAGCGCGGTTCGACAACACCTCAGCACGCTTCGGTCTGCCGGCTTTGTGGCCGCCCATCAGGAACGTGGTCATACCGGACGGCCAGCCGACCGCTACCACGCCACCGATCTCACCGAGTCACTGTTCGTAAACACCGACAGTCAACTCTCGATCGAACTCCTCGAAAACATAGAGGAAGAGGATCCAGAGCTGGTTGGCCGAGTCTTCGAACGGCGTCGACGACACCTCGTCGAAGGCGCTAAGGACAAACTTGAGGGTAAACCGATCGATGAGCGGGTCTCGGTTCTGACCGAGCTGCTCGATGCCCAGGGTTACCTGGCCGACTCCGACGCAATCAGCGACACCCACTATCGCATCAACCTCCATAGCTGCGCTCTGTGGCCCGTGGCCACCCGCTACCAGCAGGCCTGTACCGCCGAACTCGACTTCATCCGCGATCTGATACCGGATGCAACGGTCGAACGGGTGACCCACAAGACGGCGGGCGCACACACCTGCGCCTACGAGATCACCCTTCCGAGTTAGAGCGCAGTAGCCGACCGGGGCGCTCCCCGGTGTCAGTGTCATTGGCCCGCGTCTGGACCCCGGCGACGAAGGTGGCGAGGTAACCCTCGACCGGCTGCAGGTACCGGACGCCGCCCGCAGGTAGATCGGCGTGGGCCAGAGGGCGATGGACGTTCAGGTTCTCGAAGTCGATCACGTTCACGTCGGCTCGCTTGCCGACCGCCAGCTGACCTCGATCGGCGAAGCCGTAGAGTTCAGCATTGCGAAGCGTCTGCTTGTGGACCATGAATTCGAGCGGGATACGTTCACCTCGGGTCCGGTCTCGGACCCAGTGGGTTAGCTGAGTGGTTGGCACCGAGCCATCACAGATCAGCTTCACGTGGGCACCGGCATCGCCGAGGCCGACGATGGTGCCGGGGTCGACCAACATCTCTCGTAGATCTTCCATGTCACCGTTTACATAGCCAGCTCCCGGTAGAGCGGCGACGTTTGTGCCGTCTCCCTCCGCCAGGAAGTCATACATCGCCTCTTCCAGTGTCACCCCACGGTCGGCGGCGATGGCCGCGAAGCTCTGGGCCGGCGATGGCTCGTAGTCAACGATGTCGTCGAGAGGGAACGAGCGCCCGATGGCTGAGCGGAGCAGTTTGTAGAGGTTCTCCATCGATCCGGCCTGATCGACCGGAACGTCAGGGTCGCTGAGGATCGCGGCCCTGACCTTGGGGTCACGCATCGCGGCCGCCCGTTCTGCCAGCGGTAGGTCAACGAGTTCGAGGTACGTGCGGCGACGGCTGAACGGGTGGTAGCCAGCCAGGCCAGAGATGAAACCGGCAGGGCGAGACGCAACCTGAGGGTAAAGGTCGGCGCCGGTCTCATTCATACGACGAGCAAAGTCCAGCGCTCCCCTCCAGGCGTCGGGCGCGTCGGCATGCTGAATTGTGGTGAAGGTGACCGGCTGACCTGTCGTCTTTGAGATGTCGGCCAGCAGCGTGAGTTCTTCGTCCTCGGAGAACCGCTCGCCGCCGTAGATCTTCATGTTGCCGATCGACTCGGAGGTGATCGCCTCGAACACGCCGCCGCCACCATCGGCCATGCCTTGCACCAGCTCGAGCAGCTCTTCGCCAGATGCGTAGGTTCCGGGCACCGGGACCCCGGAAATCGACCGGTGAAAGACGGTACGAGAGGTGGTAAAGCCGACCGCTCCCGCCTCGGTCGCTTCGGCTACCAGCTGGCGCATCTTGGCGATCTCGGCCGCGGTGGCGTTCTCCTCGTCCATGCCGCGCTCCCCCATCACCGCGAAGCGCAACGCCGAGTGCGGCACCTGGGCCGCGATGTCCATCGTGAAGGAGCGAGCGGCCAAGAAATCGAGGTAGTCGGGGAAGGTCGACCATTCGCCCCAGGGAACGCCCTCGTGGAGCGCGGTGCCGGGGATGTCTTCCACGCCCTCCATCATGTCGACGAGCACGTCCTGGCCTCCGGGTGGGCACGGAGCGAACCCGACGCCGCAGTTACCCATCACCAGCGTGGTTACCCCGTTGCTGAATGACGGGTCGAGCTCGTCATCCCAGGTTGCCTGTCCGTCAAAATGGGTGTGAACGTCGACCCAGCCTGGAGCGACGATCGCTCCGGCGGCATCAAACTCTCGTTCACCTTCGAGGCCGGATCCGATGGCCGTGATCACGCCATCGTCGATAGCCAGGTCGGCGACAAACGATGGGGCCCCCGTACCGTCGACGATCGTGCCGGACTTGAGTACCAATTGGTGCTTCATCTCTGCCTCTGGGGGTCGCTGGGTGTCACAGTTTTAGACTGCTGCGCTGTTCGCAAACAAGCCAGCGGCCAGGCGGCCAAGCCAGGCTGCGTTCGAACGGCGGCGCCTTTCGAGGCCAAACTGGACAGCCGATAGTTAGCTCTTCTAACTTTTCCCGGAGATGGTAACTCCCCGGGTCGTGCGCGGCCGGCTGGCCGAACAGGCCGACACATACCCGTGGATCGTCTTGGCCACCGCCCTCTTCGGGTTGATCTCGGCCACCTTTATGGTCTCGGTTCTCGGAGCGGTCGTCGGCACGTTGGCCACCGAATTCGGCACCGACAGCTCGACGATGGTTTGGGTTGTCGTCGGCCCGAACCTCGGCTTCGCGGTCCTGGCCGTCAGCTCCGGCAAGTTGGCCGACATGTACGGTCGCCGCCAGGCGTTCCTTGTCGCCCTCCTGGGATCGATGATCTTCGGTGGCCTCTCCGCCCTTTCCTGGTCTGCAGGTTCGCTCATCGTCTTCCGCACGATCAGCGCTATCTTCGGCTCCGCTACTGGACCGGCAGGCATCGCCATCATCGCCGAACAGTTCAGCGGACCGGCGAGAACCAGGGTTGTCGGCTGGTGGAGCATGGCCTCGGCCGCGGGACCGGTGCTGGGCATCATTATCGGTGGTCCGGTCGTCGAGCAGCTCAGCTGGCGATGGATCTTCATCGGTCAGGTTCCGCTGACGGCCCTCGCCCTGGTGGCCGCGGTCTACGTGCTCCCCGATTCGGCCCCGATGCTCAGGGCCCGCTTCGATGTCGCAGGCACTGCTCTGTTAGCCGGGGCAACTTTCTCCCTGCTTTTCGCCAGCAATCGAGGTCCGGTATGGGGGTGGGACAACCTCGTTGTGATCGTGCTGTTCATCGCCGTTCCTGTTCTTGTTGTGCTCTTCGTTGCCCAGGAACAACGAGCACCAGCCCCGCTTATCCCGCTGGCGTACTTCCGGGAGCGCAACTTCGCCCTGCCGATGCTCATCCAGTTCTTCACCAACGTGGCCTACATGGGCTCGGGCTTTGTGTTGGCGCCACTGTTCCTGACCACCGTGCTCGGTTATGGCCCAACGAAGGCTGCCTATTTGATCACCTCGCGCCCTTTGTTCTTCGGCTTAGCCGGACCGATTGTCGGCATCGCCGGCGCCGCGCTTGGTGAACGGCGACTGTCGATTGCCGGGGCGCTACTCATCGTCGCATCAGGCGTCGGACTGGCCCAGTACGACCTGGATACCTCCGATCCGTTCATCTTCATCACGCTTGGCGCAGCTGGTCTCGGGCTTGGGCTGATGACCCCGGCGATGACCACGGCCATGACCAATGCTGTGGACCCTTCGGACATCGCCATGGCCAGCGGAGCGCAACAGATGATGCGCCAGCTCGGCACCACGGTCGGCATTGGAGTCATCGCCTCGATCCAGGTCGCCAGCGAACCGAAGGCCGGACTCGTCGGTTCTTTCCGACAGGCCTTCGTCGTCAGCGCGGTCGTGGCGTGCATCAGCGTCGTCGGCGCGTTCGGGATGAGAAACAGCAGCGACGACGAGAGTTATCGAGTTCAGTAGTTTCCACCGAGTTTCGAGTGATCCCACGACATGGTCTTGTCAGCCATTATCCGTACTACCGCTCGTTTTGGTGCCGAGGCCCGGGCGTCGCCGGGCAGGCCGTAACGCTCGGCCAGCGAGTCAGCGAGCGCCATCACCGCATCCTCGTCGTGGAGGATCTCGCCCCGTCCCTGGATCGAGACGCCCTTCAACTCCGGATACAGAACGCCCGTGTCGACCAGCATCGAGATCGATGGATCTCGCTCCAGGTTCTTCGTCTTCTGGGCCTTCTTGTATGTCCAAAAGGCGGGCACTCCATCGAGAAAGCCATAGTTCATGGCCACAAGGTGCACCGTGTTTGGCGCGCCGCCCGGGCGCTTCGGTCCGATCGTGCCGATCGTACAAAGGTGCGGATCGGCCAAGAAGGCGGCTATCTCATCGTCGGTCATGCGGACCTGATCACGTCTCGACATAGGCCGATCGTAGTAGCGGCGCCTCGACTGGCGCCTCCCAGGGCGAGCGGACGACCACCGGCTCGTCCGTAACTGTCGCCAGCCCAGGTCGCCAAGTACTGTCTGGCCAAGCGACCAGGAGGTGCCGACATGGCAGACCAGGCTGGAGCGCCAGCTGGCGGTCCGCTCACCGGAATTCGTGTCATCGATCTGTCGGCGGTGGTCTCCGGTCCATTCGGTACCTCGATCCTGGCCGACCAGGGCGCCGATGTGATCACCGTCGAACAGGCTCACGCTCCCGACATCATTCGTCAGTCGGGGCCGCTGGTCGACTCGGCGGAGGGTGTAAGCGCGTGCTGGGCATCGATGAACCGCAACAAGCGATCGATCGCGCTCAACCTCAAAGATCAACGAGGCAAGGAACTGGCGTTGGCCCTTATCCGCGACGCCGACGTGGTCGTTCAGAACTTCCGACCGGGGGCGATTGACCGTCTTGGTCTCGGCTGGGACGTGTTACATGCTCTCAATCCCGAGCTGGTGATGTGCTCGGTCAGTGGCTTCGGAAGCGATGGGCCGTATTCCCATCGCCCGGCGTTCGATGCGGTCGTCCAGTCGATTTCTGGCTACCCAACGGTTCAGACAAACGACGACGGGGAGCCGAAACTGATGGCCACTATCGTCGCCGACAAAGTGACCTCGTTGAACGTCGCCCAGTCGGTGTGCGCTGCGCTGGTCGCCCGGTCTCTAGGCCATGGCGGACAGCACATCGAGGTCGCCATGGTCGACGCAAGTATCCACTTCCTTTGGCCGGACGCGATGTGGAACCACACCTACCTCGACCACGAGACCGACACGCCCGATCTGTCGGCGATCTGCAACCTGTTTCCAACCGCCGACGGTTGGGCCATGATCTACCCGCTCGGCACCGACGCTCAGTGGGTGGCGATGTGTGAAGCGCTCGACAGGCCTGATCTGGCGGCGGACACCCGGTTCACTAACCTTCACGGTCGCATCGCCAACGGCGGCGAAATCAACGAAGAACTAACGCGAGAAACGATCAAGTTCACCACCACGGCGCTGGTAAAGCTTGTCGAGGACGCTGATGTACCAGCAGCGCCGGTGAATACTCGGGAAGAGATGATCGCCGATCCGCATGTGCAGCACCGGGGCATCGTGGAGGAGAGCGAGCATCCAACTGCGGGCAGAATCCGATCCGTTCGTTCCCCTGCGTTGTTCTCGAAGACCCCGTCGGTCCATACCCGTCACGCTCCCCTGTTCGGCCAACACACCGACGAGGTTCTGACGGATCTACTCGCGCTACCGGCCGATGAGCTAGCGACCCTCCGCACCGACGGCGTCATCGCCTGACCGGTGGTTCATTCGGTTGCCTGCGAGCACTTGGCCGCATTGGCCGCCTAGAGGGCGCGAGATTAGGGTTCGAGGTGTGGCCACGGGGTGGCCGGAAGGAGACCGAAATGGACGTCGGCATCTTGATGCCCTTCGCCAGCGACGGCTGGGAGGGAATCAGCGACACTCAGGTTTACCAGGAGGAAATCGGCCTTGCCCGTCTGGCCGATGAGCTCGGCTTCAACGTGGCTTGGGCGGCCGAACATCATTTCTTCGGCTACTCCTTCTGTCCAGACAACACTCAGCTGCTGTCGTATCTGGCGGGCGTGACCAATCAGATCGAGGTCGGGACCGCGGCCGTCATCATGCCGTGGAACGACCCCCTACGAGTGGCCGAGAAAGTGGCCCTGCTCGACAACGTCTCGAACGGGCGATTCCGTTTCGGTGTTGGCCGCGGCTTGTCTCGCCGGGAGTACGCGCCGTTTCGCGAGATCGAGATGGACGAGTCCCGAGGGCGCTACGACGAAGGCACTGCCATGGTGCTCGAAGCGCTGCGCACCGGCTTTATCGAGGGCGACGGCCCCTACTTCAAGCAGGAGCGGGTAGAGATCCGGCCGCGCCCGGAACGTTCATTCGACGACCGCCTCTACTGCGTGGCCTCCAGCGACGACTCGGTCGACGCCGCGGCCCGATTCGCCGGCCGCATGACGATGTTCGCCGACCGCTCGTGGGAACATCGGATGCCAAGCATCAACTCATATCGCAGCCAGTTCCAAGAACTGCATGGCCGAGAAGCCCCGCCCCTGATGACCGCCGACTTCTGCCTCTGCCTACCCGACGCCGACGAGGCCGAAGAGAAGGCTCGCAAATACATGGGCACCTACCTGGGCAGCCTGCTTGAGCACTACGAGGTCATGGGCGATCACTTCGCGGTAACCGAAGGTTACGACGCCTATGCGAAGGCCGCCGAAGTACTGCGGCGAGTTGGCGAAAGCGGCTTCCTCGACATGTTCATGACGGCGACCGCATGGGGAACGCCCGATCAGATTCTGGCCAACTTGGAGGAACGACGTTCGCTGATCGGACCATTCGAATACACCACCGCCTTCCGCTTCGGAGGCATTCCCTATGAGGAAGCGACGGCGTCGATGCACCTGTTCGCGTCTGAAGTCCTCCCCATCATCCAAGACTGGGACTGAACCATGGAACTCACTGCAATCGCCTCGGGCTACGGGCTGGTCGAAGGGCCACGGACCGACGCCGACAACAATCTCTACTTCACCGATGCGGTAAAGGGTGGCGTCTTCCGTCGAGACACCAGCGGCCAGATCGAGCTGCTTGTACCCGACCGTGCCATGGTCGGTGGCCTAGCCCTGCACCGCGACGGCGGTTTCATCATGACCGGGCCAAATGTGGCCCACTGGCGCGACGGCGAAGTACGTGTGCTGCTGGAACTCGACGGTGTGAATTCGTTCAACGACTGCCACACCGATCAACACGGCCGACTGTATGTGGGCGCTATCCGGTCCGACCTAACCGATCTCAAAGCGGAGAAAACGCCGGGCGAGTGCTACCGGATCAACCTCGACGGGTCGGTCGATGAGTTGTACGCCGGCGTCGAAGTCAGCAATGGCATCGGATTCTCGCCAGACGGCTCGACCCTGTATCACGTCGACAGCACCGCCAAGGGCCTGATCACTCACGACATCGCTCCAGACGGTGCTGTTTCAAACCGTCGGCTGATTGGTGGCCCGAGCTTCGTCCGGGGCATTCCAGACGGGATGTGTGTCGACGCTGAAGGCAATCTGTGGGTGGCCCACGTCGGCGGCCGCCGGGTGGTCAGGCTGTCACCGACCGGCGAAGAACTTAGCGAGATTCCCGTTCCGGCAAAGGCGGTGACCAGCGTCGCCTTCGGTGGCCCAGACATGGCTGACCTCTATATCGTCACCGCCAATAACCTCGACGATCCTGCGAAGCGGGGAACGATCTTCCACGCCAAGCCAGACGTTCGCGGGCTGGCGACGCCGCTCGCTACGGTCTAGCTCATGACAACGTGGGAACCAGCAAGTCCCAATCCTGACCTCGACGACTTCCGCACAACGCTGCGTCGCTACGCTCTCGATCAGTTAGCCCCCGATTATCGACGGTGGCTAACCGAGCCCTTCCCCCGGGAGCGGCTACTCGAACTCGGCGGACTCGGTGTCTTCGGCATGTTGACGCCCCCGGAGCTTGGCGGCACCAGCGGGGCTGGAGGCAGCTACCTGGCGCTTGGCATCGCCGCCGAAGAACTCTCGCGGGGCGACTTCAACGTCTCGTATTTCCTGCAGCTTCAAGCCATCGGCGCCCGGCTCTTCGAAGGTGCCGCTGAGGAGGTTCGTCAACGATGGGTTCCGGCCATCGTGCGCGGAGAGGCGTTGGCCAGCTTCGCTCTGACCGAACCGGGCGTCGGTTCCGACGCCGCGGCCATCTCCACCCGCGCCGTGCGAGACGGTTCCGACTGGATCATCTCCGGGGAGAAGGCTTCGATCACCTTCGCCGGAAACTCCAATGTCTGTGCGGTGTTTGCTCGGTCCGGCGGTGCCGGAGCCGGTGGAATCAGTCTGTTCTGTGTTCCGCTGGATCTGCCGGGCGTGAGCCGCAGCGCGGTGCCTAGCTCAACCGCTCACCTCACCCAGCGAGGCTCGATCTTCTTCGATGACGTTCGCATTCCAGCCGATCATCTCGTCGGTGCCGAAGGCGGAGCGTTCAAAGCAGCGATGGCGGCGTTCGATTTCAACCGGGCCATCATCGCCCTGGCCTGTGTCGGCGCGGCCCAGCAGTCGCTCGATGAGACCATCGTCCACGCCAAAGAACGGCAGACCTTTGGCAAACCGCTCGCTGCCAGAGAAGGAATTTCGTTCCAACTGGCAGAGCATCTGGCCCACGTGCATTCGGCGCGACTGTTGGCCTACGAAACGCTGCGTTTGGCCGATGAGGGCAAGCGCCACGTCACCGAAGCGGCGATGACAAAGTGGCTCGGCCCAAAGTCTTCCGTGGATGCCATCCACGCCTGCATCATCATCCACGGGTGGACCGGGTTCGGAGAAGACATGCCGTTTACCCAGCGTCTTAACGACGTCATGGGCCTCGAAGTTGGCGACGGTACACCGGAGATCATGAAGGCGGTCATCGCCAGAGAGGCGATCGGCGTGGTGAGTCACCGATGAGCGATCAAACCGAGGTCGTCGAATACCAATTTGCGGGCGGCGTGGCGACGATCACGTTGGCCCGCCCGCCAGCCAACGCCCTCGGCGAACCGATCATCGACGGCTTGGCCGCAGCATTCGACCGAGCCGAGGCTGATGACAGCGCTGTTGTCGTTATCCGTTCCTCGCTGCAGGGCTTCTTCGCCGCCGGGGCCGACCTGACCCTGTTCGACGATCTCGATCAGGCCGGTTTCCTCCACTACCTGGATCGGCTTCGAGCCCAGATCGAGCGAGCCGATACCGGGCCCTGGATCTCTATTGCCGCCATCGACGGTCATGCGCTGGGCGGAGGCCTGGAGTTGGCCATGGCCTGCACGATCCGAGTCGCCTCCGTCGAGGCCAAGCTCGGCGTGCCCGAGGTCAAGCTCGGACTGCTCCCAGGAGCGGCAGGTACTCAACGACTGCCAAAGCTGATCGGTCGGGGCGCGGCAATCGATCTGTTACTGACAGGCCGGTCGGTCGATGGCACTGAGGCCCATCGGCTCGGTCTCGTCGATCGCCTAACCGAGGCCGGTTCAACCGCCTCGGAAGCGGCCAACGATCTGGCTGCTTCGCTGGCGCTCGGCCCTCGCCAGGCTCATCAGGCCATCCTTCGATGTGTCGAAGCCGCCGGTCGCACCGAACTGCCAGACGGAATGGCGATAGAGCGGGCCGAGGTCGCCGGGTTGTTCGAAAGCGCCGATGGCCGAGAAGGCGTCCGAGCGTTCCTGGCGAAACGTCGTCCAGTGTTCGGTAGCGACTTCGGTGCCGAGTGACATGATCGCCCCCTGGGGCGTCATGCTCCCCAACTTCAATCCCTTTGGGCTCGACCCTTGGCCGTACCTCGAAATCGTCAAGGCGGTTGAAGCGCACGATTTCGATGCAGGCTGGGTCGGAGATCATCTGGTCTTCCATCCCCCGGTGATCGAAGCGACGGCAGCATTGGCAGCGGCTGCAGCGGCGACAGATCGTATGAAGCTCGGGTTTGCGGTGCTTCTCGGAGCGATGCGTGAGCCGGTTTGGCTGGCCAAGGCGCTGACCTCGATCGATCAGCTGGCTCCCGGCCGGGTCATCGTCGGCCTGGGGGCCGGAGGCGAACACCCACCTGAATGGCGGGCGGCAGGAGCCGAGCTCGCAGCCAGAGGAGCTCGTCTCGATGAATTCCTCGGGCTCCTGCCCGATCTGGTGACCGGCCAACCTGTCTCCCACCGCGGGCCACATCTTTCAGTGGAGACTCCCCCGCTATGCCCGGCGATGACCACCGCACCCCCGATCGTGATCGGTGGTCGTTCCGAGGCTGCGCTACGCCGGGCCGCCCACTTCGGCGACGGCTGGCTCGGAGTGTGGGTCTCGCCGCAGGGCTTTGAACGTTCGGTGACCCGACTACAGGAGTTCGCCGAGCAGGCCGGTCGCCCGTGCCCAGAGCCGATGCTGCTGGCCTTCGCCGCCATCGGCGACGATGACTCGGCCTGTGAGCGGGATGCGGCCCAGCTCTACCGAGGCCAATACAACCTCGACTATGACCAGATGAAGCGCTGGACCCTCACCGGCCCGGCAGGCAGCGTGGCCGCTCGACTGGCCGAGTACCGATCGGCAGGGGCCAGAAGCATCGCCGTCATTCCGGCCCGACCAGATCTGCTCGGGCAGGTGGAGCGGATCGCCGCCGTCCGCCAACTCCTCGATGGATAGGCCAATCTGGTCAGATCGCGTCAAGCTGGTGCCATGACAACGGGAAATCCACATCCGACGAAGCTCCTTAAGGGAGTGCGGGTCCTCGACTTCACCCAATACTTGGCTGGACCAACCTGTACCCGGCTGCTCGTCGAACTGGGAGCCGACGTCTTTAAGGTCGAGTTTCCACCGGCCGGTGATCCGTCGCGACCGATCGAACCGATGAGCGCCGGAATGTCATCGCTGTTCATTCAGCAGAACCGGGGGAAGAGAAGCATCTGCCTGGATCTGCGCCACCCTGAGGCCCCAGAGGTCATCCGCCGGTTGATCCCGACCATCGACGTCGTCGTCGAAAACTTCACCCCGGGGGTGCTGGCCAAATACGGACTCAGCTACCAAGACCTCGCGGCCATTAACCCGGGGTTGATCATGGCCTCGGTCTCAGGGTTTGGCCAGGAGGGTTCGTTTAGCCATCGGCCCTGTTTCGACTTCATCGCCCAGGGTATGGCAGGCATCATGCACATGACCGGCGAACCCGATGGTCCGCCCTACTTTGCCGGGTTAGGCATCGGTGATGTCGCGGCGGGGGTTCATGCCTTTGCCGGCGTCGGCTTCGCCCTCTACCAACGGGACCGCACCGGTCACGGAACCCACCTCGATGTGTCGATGGTCGACGCGCTGTTCCATATGCAGGAGCATGCGGTGGGAGCGGCATCGATGACCGATGGGGACTTCGTGCCCGGCCGCCACGGACGCCACTACCTACCGGTTTCGCCCGCAGGAACTTTTAAGGCGCCGCAAGGTTGGATCGTCATTCTCTGCATGCCGAATCAGATCGATGGGCTGTGGGCGGCGATCGACGACCCAGCGGTCACCAACGATCCTCGGTTCGTTACGGCCGAAGGCCGGCAGTCCAATCGTGAGGCGCTTACCGACGTCATCGAAACGTGGATGTCTAGTTTCCAGACCGACGACGAGGTGCTCGGTCGGCTAGAGGAACATCACGTGCCGTCGGGGCCGGTACTCAGCCCGTCCGACGCTATCGACCATCCGTGGTTCATCGAACGAGGAGCGATCCGCCAGGTCGACGACGGAGCAGGCGGTTCCTTTGCCATCCCCGGATTCCCCATACGGTTCGACAGAACAAAACCAGACGCAGACCTCACCGCTCCGCAGTTCGGCGAGTACACCCGCAGCCTTTTAAGCGAGGCGGGCTTTAGCGCCACCGAGATCGACGACCTCGTCACCAAGGGTGCTCTGAGCATGCCGCACTTGGGTTGATGGCTTGCCCTGACCTAGTTTCAGACCAGAGATTTCGCAGTCAGCCCCGGTCCATGACCGGAACCGCCAGATGCACCAGAACTAGAGCTAACAAAGTGAGAGAAGGAAAGAAAATGCCCACCATGACCGGCGGAGAAGCCGTGGCCAGAACCCTCGAAGCGATGGGAGTAACCAAGGTCTTCAGCATTGTGAGCGTTCACAATCTGCCGATCTACAAGGCGCTCTCGGCCTCGGAAAGCATCGAGGTAGTGGCCTGTCGCCATGAGCAGTTCGCAGCCCACGCCGCAGACGGCTATGCCAGGGCCACCGGGCACCTCGGCGTCGCTCTAACCTCAACCGGGCCCGGCACCACAAACGCGATGAGCGGCCTATTCGAGGCCTCCTCCGGTTCGTCGCCGCTACTGGTCATCACCGGCCAGGGTGAGTCGGCCTACTACGGCAAGGGCAAGGGGTTCGTGCACGAGCACGAGACGCAGCTGGCGATGCTGCGAACGGTCACCAGACGAGCCGAGACCATCTGGCGGACCGAGGACATCAGCCGGGTGGTGGCCGCGGTTGGCGACGATGCCCGTCGTGGCCGGCCCCATGCTTGCGCGGTGGAGATCCCCATCGATCAGCAGTACCGCGATGCTGAGGTCGATCTGTTCGGCTCGGCCACCGTCGACCGCCTGACCGTCGATCAAGCCGGTATCGAAGCGGCGGCCGAACTACTCAACGGCGCCGAGCGGCCGCTGATCTGGGCCGGTGGCGGCGTTGTGGCCGCTGACGCCTCGCCGGAGCTGGTTTCACTGGCCACCAGGCTCGGCGCCCCGGTCGTGACCACCATCGAAGGCCGGGGTTCGATCCCCGAAACCCACGAGCTGGCCCTCGGTCCAAGGACTGATCGACCGGACGTGGGACAGATCATCGGTGAAGCCGATGTGGTTTTGGCTGTCGGCACCCGCTTTCAGAACTACTCGACCCGGCTATGGAAGCTGCCTATCCCCGGCAAGATCATTCACCTCGACGCCGACCCGACCGTCATCGGCCGCAACTATCCGGCCGAGGTGTCGATCGTCGGCGATGCCAAGGAAGGCTTGGCCGCCCTACTGGGCGTAGTCGAGGAGCGCAGCGCAGACGAGGGCTTTCTCGATCGCTCGGCGAAGTCGGTGGAATCCGATCTCGAACGGTCATGGGAGGAGATCGGCCCCGACCATCGGGAGATCGCCTCGATCATTCGTCGGCTGCTTCCCGACGACGCGCTGATCGTTCGCGACAACACCGTTCCCAACTACCTGTGGGGCAACCGGGTGTTGCCAATACTCCAGCCCCGAAGCTCGATCCGACCGTCTTCAGGTTCCATCGGGCCGGGCATCGGCCTCGGCATCGGAGCGGCCGCCGGAACCGGTCGTCGTACCTTGATGATGGCCGGCGACGGTGGCTTTCAGCTCGGCGTCGGCGAGTTGGCAACGGTGGCCCAGTATCAGCTGCCGATGATCATCTGCATCTTCTCCGATGGCGGCTATGGCGTGCTCCGGGCCATCCAGGACGGGGTGATGGGCCACCGCTTCGGTGTCGATCTCCAGACACCGGACTTCGCCAAGGTGGCGGAAGGTATGGGCCTGGCAAGCGAGAAGGTCGGGAGCACCGCCGAATTCGAAGTGGCGTTCGCTGCTGCGGTTGAGCGCTCCGGTCCGACGCTGCTGGACATCGACATGAACGCTCTGGCCCCGATGACTTTCGCCCTTCCGCCCCATCAGCGTCGGTCATGACATGCACCTGAACGAATTCGCCGAGAGCGGCGAACCGCTTGACATGACCCAATCGGCGGAGTTCGCCAGCCTCCGTCAGAGCGCGGCGGACCTCGGCATCAGCCACGGCCCGGACATTCGCTATCGCAGCCGCAATGTGATCATGCGCCATCAGCGGTTCCACTTCCTGGAGTGGGGAGACCCGTCGGCCCAGTCGGTGCTGTTCCTCCACGGTTCGAACCAGTCTGCTCACTCGTTTGATCTGGTCAGCCTTCACTTGGCCGATCGGTTCCACATCTTCGCCCTTGATCAGCGGGGCCACGGCGACAGCGAATGGGCCAGGGACAGCGACTATTCTTCTTCGGCTATGGGCCTCGACGCCGCAGCTTTCGTCGACGCCATGGGCCTCGATCATCTGATCGTCGTCGGCCATTCGATGGGGGGACAAAACGCCATGCGGCTTACGTTGAGCCACCCCGAGCGGGTGACGCGCTTGGCCCTGGTCGACATCGGGCCGGAGGTGTCGAAGGACGGGGCATCGACGATCCGCCGATTCGTCACCGAGTCCCGCGAGTTCGACGATCTCGATCACTTCGTGTCGAGGGTTCAGGAGTACGACCCATACCGATCGCGGGAGCACATCGAGCGAACGGTCAAGTACAACATGCTGGAGCGAGCGGACGGCAAGTACGTCTCAAAGCACGACCATGGGCCCCGGCTCAAGGCCACGGGCGAACACCGAGCCCGCGGCGACCGCTTCACCCTCGACGAGGTTCGGGATCTGCCGATGCCGATGCTGCTGATTCGAGGTGCCGACTCAAACATCCTCGAAGCGGAAGCGGCGCAGCGTTTTGTCGACACCGTTCCCGACGGTCGGTTGATCACGGTGGCCGATGCCGGTCACAACGTGCACGGCCAGAACACCCCCGGCTTCCTCGACGCGCTGGTTCCGTTCCTCCACGGCCAACCCCTACCGGCTTGATCCGCCCATGACCGAGTATCGCCATCTGCAGGTTCAGACGACCGATGGGTGCTGTCGGATCACCCTCGATCGACCTGAGCGTCTCAACGCCCTGAACATTCGAATTGGTATCGAACTGCTCGACGCTCTCGATGTGGTGGAGCGGGACTCCGAGGTTCGCGTCGTTGTACTAACCGGTGCCGGACGAGCGTTTTGTTCCGGCGACGATCTCACTGGAATGGCTGATGCCACAACGCCCTATAGGCCCATTCCAGACCCTATCGAACAATACGTTCGCGGCGAAGGGCGCTGGCCGATAGTCGTTCAGAGGTTACGAGCGTTGTCGAAGCCGGTGATCGGCCGGATCAACGGTCATGCTCACGGTGCTGGATTCAATCTGGCCTTGGCCTGTGACATGCGGGTTATGGCCGAGTCGGCAACGCTAGCGGTGCCGTTCGTACGGCGAGGGCTGGCTACCGGCACCAGCCTGCTGCAACAGTTCGTCGGGATCGGCAAGGCCCTGGAGTGGACGATGCGCGGCGCGACCCTGACAGCGAGCGAAGCAGAACGCTGGGGGTTGGTATCGATGATCGCCACCGATGAAGCGCTCGATGCCACAACGGACGCGCTCGTTGCCGAACTTGCAGCCGGGCCAACCGCGGTGATCGGTCTCACAAAAGCCGCGGTGGTCAGGAGCTGGGAGGCATCTCCGGCTGAGGCCTATGTGCAGCAAGCGTTGGCGCTTCAGTTCGCCCGAAGAACCGACGACTTCAGCGAAGGCCGACGCGCATTCATCGAGAAGCGACCACCCGATTTTTCCGGTCACTGAACCGTTCCGCCGGTGCCGGTTTGTGCTGTGGCCTACGCCTAATCAGCTGGCCTCGTCGTGTAAGAGCACGCCGGACTCGACGAGTGAGCGATACTCAGCGGCCGACCGACCGCCGATCTCGCAGGCGATGTACTCGTTGTCTTGGCCAAGCTGTTGGGCCGACAGAGCCAGCAGCTCCGGGGCTTCTGAGAATTTGATCGGCATGCCCGGCACCAGAACCTGTCCCAGCACCTCGTCTTCAACCCAGCGGATTGCGCCGGACTCGATGAGGTGTGGGTGTTCCGCCGCTTCCGCCAGGGTCAAAACCGGGGCGGTCGGGACGCGCTTAGCTTCGAATTGGGCGATCAGAGCATCTCGGTCGGTCTGGCCGGAAAGCCACTCCGTGATCTCCAGATTGACCGCGTCACGATTTTCGCAACGCCCGGCGCTGGTATCGAACCGGGGGTCGGTCGCTAGCTCCGGTCGGCCCATAACCTCGCAGGTAGACCGCCACTGTTGATCGTTGATCGCAGCTAACACCAGATACCCGCCGCCGCCAACCGCGAAGACCCCTGCCCCACCAACCACCGGGTGCACGTTGCCCCGTCGGATCGGTTCGACACCGCCGGACACCGACCACGCCTGCCAGTTCACCTCGTGGGTCGTAACATAGGCATCGAGTAGCGAAACGCTGACCTCCTGGCCACGACCGGTTCGTTCACGGTGATAGAGGGCGGCCGCTATCCCACCAAACGAGTGGACCCCGGTGAGTACGTCGCCGGGAGAGATGCCGGCCAGCACCGGTGGCCGGTCCTCGTAGCCGAGCATGTGGAGCACCCCGCCGTAGGCCTGAGCGATGGGGTCGTAACCCGGGTGGTCCTTCAAGGGTCCAGTGCGACCGAAGGCACTCATGTTGCAGACGATGAGGCGGGGATTGACCTCCGAGACGACGTCGTAGTCGAATCCGAGCCGTTCGATCACCCCATTTGCGAAGTTCTGAATCATCACATCCACGTTGGGCACGAGGTCGAGAATCAGCTGCCGCCCCCGCGGATCTTTGAGGTCGACGCAGATCGATCGTTTCCCCCGGTTCTGCTGAACGTGGTAACCGGAACGTCCATCACGAAGCTGCGGGAGACCGCGACCCATATCGCCTGCCGGGGTCATCTCAACCTTGATGACCTCGGCTCCCAGCTCAACCATTAGCCGGGTGGCGGTCGGGCCAGCCAGCACCTGGGTGAAGTCGAGCACACGCAGACCTTCGAATATTCCTTCCACCGGTTCATCATGGCCGAACCGGTGCTGGCGAGCACAGTCGACACCGGTATCGAAAGCGGCCTGAGGTTCAGCCTAGAGTTCAGCGATGGGACCACTCGACGGACAGATCGCGCTCATCACTGGAATCGCCGCTGGCATGGGCACCGGTATTGCCGAAGCCTTTTCCGAGGCCGGAGCAACGGTTGTAGGCGCCGACATCGACGAGCCAGGCGGGCGGGCGGTCACGGAACGCCTCGGTTCGGGGGCATCATTCATGGTCGGCGACGTGGCTCGGGCCGGTGAGGCCGACGGACTGGTGCATCAGGTTGTCGACGCCCACGGCCGTATCGACGTGCTGGTGAACAACGCAGGGGTGACCAAGAGCCTCGGCTTCTTCGACGTCACGGAGGAAGACTGGGATCGCATCAACTCGGTGAACAATCGGGGGCTGTTCTTCCTCATGCAGGCCGCGGCCCGTTCAATGCGCGACGCGGGCACCGGCGGTCGCATCATCAACATTGCCTCCATTGCGGGCAAGGGCTACCGAGGCACGTCGAACGTGGCCTATGCCGGGACGAAGGGCTCGGTGATCGCCATGACCCGGATCAGCGCCCAGCAACTGGCCCGCTTTGGCATCAACGTGAACGCCATCTGCCCCGGGGTCACCCGGACCGCCCTGTTCGATCAGGTGATCGACGAGCTGGTCGATCGGCTCGGGGGTACCAGGGACGAAGCCGAGGCACGAGCGGTGCGATCGATACCGTTGCGACGAGCCAACGATCCGGAGGACATTGGTTCTTTGGCCGTCTACCTGGCATCCGAGGCCGCCCGCAACGTGACCGGGCAGTCATGGAACGTTGATGGCGGCCTGCATTGGGATTGACGTGATCAGCTAAGCCTCTATCGACCCAGCAACCGATCTAGTTCAGCCACGATCGTTCTTGCCTCGATGAGAAGTTCCCGGACCAGCTCCACGGTCTGTCGTGCTCCGTCAACACCGAGAAAGAACATGTGTCCTCCTTCGATGACCCTGGTGAGCTTTTCCGGGGCCGAGCCGACAAGGGCCGCGCACTGGCGCCACTCGGCATCGGAGAGAGCGCTCGCCGTGGTTTCGTCCAGCCGGGTGGTGGCAAACATGTTGGTCTGAACCAAACCCCAGTTGTGCCGATCGGTGAGAACGTGTCTCGCGTCGGTCGGCCATGTCGGCTGGAGAACCGCAACGACCGGGTAGTCAGACCAAACCGCGCCCCTCGACTCGGCCAGCGGGCCTTCGTGGCCGACGACGAGTTGACCATCTAAGCGCTGCGCATCGAGGCCGGGAAACAAGTTCACCGGCATGTTTCCTAGGTAGTTGGTGGCGTAATCCGCTTCGGCGATCACCGTTCGGCCATATCGTTCGTCGGTTCGCTTAAGCTCCGGGAGAAACGACCGCAGGCCTGCGTGGGCCAGTAGCCCGCTGCTGGTGAACGAACCAGCGGCTGTGGCCCAGTCGGATGCACGTTCCCGAGAGCCGAACACGATTCCGGGAAGCGGAGGGCTGGCGGCTAGGGCAACGAAGAGCTCTAGGGCGACGCCTCGATCGGCCAACTCGGCGGTGAGTCTTGGTGCGATGTTTCCGGCTGCGCTCCAGCCAAGCACGATGACGCTCCGCTCCAAGCCCCACTCGGCCACGACCGTGTCAATGTGGGCGGCAACGGCTCGGGCATAGGCCACAAGACCGAGATCCGGATCGACGTTGTCAAAGACGGGTTCGCTGACCTCGAGCGGATACGAGACGGCGAGGAACGAGTGCCCCACTTCTTTCCACCAGTGGGCCAGGAAGTCCTGCGGGTTGGCCGAACCATGCCCATAGGAGATTCGAGCCAGGTGAATGGCGCCCGGTAGAAACACGACCAGCGGTTCATCGGAGCGACCTCGCTGTTCAAACACTAAGAGTGGGACCTGACTCGATGAGATCAATCGTTCGCTGACCATTCGGGTGAGACTAGCGCTGATCACGTGACCGCTATCGTCCGGTCAGGCTCGACCCCATGATCGGCTGGCCGCTACCAGGGTGAAAGACCCAGCTCCTGCTCACGGTCGGTCATCCGATCGAAAAGCTCTCGGATTACTGGCAACTCGGCCGACTGCTGTCGCTCAGCCCGAACCGCCATCTGAGCCAGTTGGTCTCGCAGCTCGAGCCCGATCTCTCTCAGCTCGGAGATCGCCGGATAGGGCTGACCAAGCACAGCCTCCGCTTTCGCTAAAGCTGAGTCGAGGCTGTGACCGCCGACCGCTTCCTCAGGCGTGAGGCCCGGATCGGCGCTTAACACCGAGCGCAGCGTTGCCAGCAGGTCGCTGCACTCGGCGTGAAGAATGGGACCGTACCGGTCGACGGCCGACGCGCAGCGCTGCACGATCCCAACCGCGGCCTGGACCTGGTTGCGAGCTGGGCCTCGCTCCAAGGTCGGCAGAACGGTATCGACCAACGCGTCGGCGACACCCTGTAGCAGCTCGGCTGGCGATGGCTTCATCATGCTGGCACCAGTTCGAAGAATCGCCGAAGGAATGCGGGCACGGTTGAAGCCCGGTCGGCGTGGCGGAGATTGAGGGTCAGACGGTCATGGAACGACCGCGCTCCGGTGAGGGAGATCATGCTGTGTTTAACCTCGCTGAACGCTTGATACCAGCGCAAGCGATTCCGATCAACGGGCCACCCGGCCTCCTGCTCGTAGGTCGCCAGAAATTCGTCGAACGGCAGTGAATGTTCTGGGCTCCAAAGTGCTCGGTAGACCCAACCAAGATCCTCGGTCGGGTCTCCGAGGTGGGTCATCTCCCAGTCGAGGATGGCGGTGAGTCGAGACCCGTCGTAGAGCAGGTTGCCGAAACGTAAATCGCCGTGCACGATCGAGACCCGATCGGCAGCTGGGGCGTTGGACCGTAGCCACTCGAAAGCCCAAGCCATGGCCGGGTGTGGTTCGAGACGTTGCCGTTGGAACTGATCCTCCCAGAAAGAAAGTTGGGTGTGCGCAGCATCTGCCGCTGATACCGGCTGGAGCGCCTCAAGTCCTGCGGCCTGCCAGTCGAAGCGATGCAGGCGAGCTGCGGCCTGAGCCAACTCCAGTGCCACCGCACGCAGCTCGGGCACAACGCCGTTGACCCGCAGCGGACGCATCGTGGCCGTCCCTGGCACGAACCCGGTCACAAAGAAACCCTGGCCCAACCATTGCCCCGTCTCATCGCACCACAGCGCCGGTGGCACCGGCACTCCGGAGTCGCCGAGAGCGGCGATGGTGGCGAATTCCGGACCGAGCCTGGTCTCGAGCTGGCCTGCCTCGGCCTTGAGCAGCATGACGCACTCTTCATGCCGCTGTCCCTCATCGGGGGTCTGCCATGACGCGTTGAACGACCAGGGCTCACGAGCATTGCCAATGGAACTCACCAGGGCCACGTCGCTGACCACCGGCGACGCGTCAATCCCCAGCTCCGCCGACAGGAACTTCGTCAGGCCCTCAGCGATCTCCGCCGGCCGGCTCATTCAACGATTCTCAATCAAGGAACGACCAACCTTCTCGGGTTGGTGACGCGCAGGCGTTGTAGGCGTTGAGATCGATGGGTTGCATAAGCCCTGTGGTGGTCTCACCATCGCAGGTCACTCGGCAAAGATGTTCGTCGAGCCCGGCTAGCGCAGCCCTGACCTCGGGCAGGTTGACATCGAACTTGTCACCCTCGATGAGCTCCTCATCGCCGCTGTACTCGCCCTGATGGATGTTCTTGTCTGGGGTGCCGCCGTACATACCGCAGCGCAGATAGGCGGTCTGGTTGCCGATGCGTTCGTAGACCAGGTGCTTTGTCTCGCCGGAGTCCAGGGTGTAGTCGACTTCGCCTGCCAGGAAGATTTTCGTCTCCTCCTCGAATCGCATTCTTCTCACGACTTTCTCGACCTTGCCAGAACCCGGTCGTTCGTCGCCGAACCGGTAGAAGACCTTGTCGCCCCAGATCGTGAAATCGTCGAAGGCGACAAAGCTGTTGCCGTTGACGCCAACATGCATGCGGCCACCCAGGGCCAGTTCTGGACCGCCGACGCCGCGACCAACACCCCAATGCCGGTCCCGTGTTCCCCGACCGGCGCCGGCGGCTATCTCGATTCGAGTGCCATCGACATCAACCCAGCCCTCGACGTCACCGAAGCTCTCAAAGCCGGTGGTTACATCGGGCCTGCGGCCACGGGGATAGCCGCGATCGATCGGCAGTGACGGCTCACGAAAGGTCTGTCTTGTCGTATCTCGGAAATCGAGCTCGAAGCTGATGCCCCACTCGTTCGGTTCAAGCACGAACCGCCAGTGTCGGAGCCCCTGGATGACCTCGGGCGCTATGGGCCCGAATCGCATATCCATACGATCGGCGCCGAGCGGCCGGAAGGCCCGCACCGTACGTTGAATGCCCTTGTGGGTAACGATGGCGTAGGCCTCCGCCCGGTCGAGGTTTGGATAGAAGCTGCACCCGGTGGCGACTAGCACCTCGCCTGTGACATCGTGGCTAACCATCCAGTAGCGCTCATAGGCCTTGGGGTCGCTGGCCATCATGATCCGGATCGGATCGGTGGTCTGGTGGATCATGTAGTCGTCGACGGGAGACAGCGGATACTGCTCGTCATAGTGCGGAGTGTCGCCGATGGTCAGTTTGGGTTCGCGCCCGGTCATGGTCGAGCGTTCTCCAGCTTCTTCTTGAACCGCTGCATGCCGGCGATCCACCGGTCGATATCACCCGCTTTGCGCTGCACGTAGGTCGTCACGTTGGGATGAGGAAGGCAGAGGAAGTTCTCGTCACGAATGGTCTGCACGACTATTTGGGCCACGTCTTCGGGTTCCATCACGCCGTCTTGGCTGGCCTGCCCACCCGAGGCCCGCCGATCCCATCGACTGAGGTCATCACCGATAATGTTGGTCCGGACAGCCTGGGGGCACAGCACCGAAACCTTGATGCCCTGTTCGCCATAGTTGATCGACAGCCATTCGGCGAAGGCCACCGCTGCGGCCTTCGACACCGCGTACGGTCCCGAGTCCATCTGGGTCAGCAAGCCAGCAGCCGATGCGGTGCTGAACAGATAACCCTCGCCCCTGGCGACCATGCCAGGCACGAGGGCTCGGGCCGCATAGAGGTGGGAGTTGAAGTGCACCGCCATCATGCGGTCCCAGTCGCCATTCGAAAGATCGAGCCCGCCTGGCTGGCCGTAGCCGGCGTTGGAAAAGAAGACGTCGATCGGACCGTCGTCGTTCTCGATTTGTTCGCAGAGGGCCGCCACCGCGGCCTCGTCTGCGACGTCGAGCGCCACGCCTCGGGCCCTATCGCCGATATCGGCGGCCACCGCTTCGGCCTTGGCGCCGTCGAGATCAGCGACGACGACTAGCCGGGCCCCTTCGGCCACAAACGCTCTGGCCGATTCGCGTCCGATGCCACTTCCGCCGCCGGTGACGACGGCAATTCTGTCCTTGAGTTCCATGATCCAGACAATAGAGCCGACAGGCCGACGGCACGAACACAGTGAGGTCGAGGTGCGCCGGGGTCACCGGAGCTATTCACGTTTCGTACCCGAGGTGTTCCGCTGCCATGATTGCATCATGGTCGATGAGCAACAGGCGGCAGACACTTCCAAGCCCATGACGATGGACCCCACGTACTCAGCCGAGGCGGAGGCCTACCGCGAAACCGTTCGCACGCTGCTCGACAAGTACCTGCCACCAGATTGGGCCGGTATCGACAGTTTGCCACCGGAAGAGCAGGACCCGTGGCTCGAACAGTGGCGGGCAGTGCTGGCCGAGCACCAACTCCTCGCCCCATCGTGGCCTACCGAGTACGGCGGAGCGGGTCTCTCCCCCATCGAACGGGTCGTACTCCATGAGGAGTTCACTCGAGCTGGAGCTCCGACGGGTATTCCAACCGATGTCTTGAGCATCGGACTGCTCGGACCGACCTTGATCCTCTCCGGCACTGAAGAACAGAAGCGTTACTACCTGCCTCGGATCCTGTCTGGTGAGGATCGATGGTGTCAGGGTTACTCCGAGCCGGACGCCGGTTCCGATCTCGCCGGTCTGGGCACAAGGGCAGAACTCGACGGCGATGAGTGGGTGATCAATGGACAGAAGATATGGACCACCCACGGGCACCGGGCAAACTGGGCCTTTGTCCTATGCCGCACCGACACCGACGCTCCCAAGAATCGGGGCATCAGTTTCCTCATGGTGCCGATGGACCAGCCAGGGGTCGAGGTGCGCCCGATTGTGAATGCGGCCGGGGGCCATGACTTCAATGAGGTGTTCTTCAGCGACGCTCGAACCGCGGCGCATTGCATTATCGGCCAACCGAACGACGGTTGGAGGGTCACAACTCAGCTGTTGGAGTTCGAGCGTGGCGGCGATGCCACCACGGTGCCCCTGGTCATGCGTGCACTGGTCGATCGAGTGGTCGACACCGCCCGCGAAAAAGGGCGCCTCTCCGATCCAGTCGTGCGTCAACAATTGGCAGCATTGGTGACGCGGGCCGAGGTCCTTCGGTACTCAGGGCTACGGACACTGAGCGCGGTGCTGGCCAATGCCGCTCCGGGGGCCGAAGGATCCATAAGTAAGATCCAATGGACCGAGCTCTATCAGGACCTCAGCCTTACCGCCGTCGAGTTGCTCGGCGCTTCGGCGGTCGCCCACGGCGGTGCAAAAACCCACGTGCCGCTACCTCCGGACGCCACTGGCGATATTCGACCGGAGACCTGGATCAACCACATGCTTTGTGCGCGACCGGCCAGTCTGTACTCCGGGTCGAACGAGATTCAGCGCAACATCATCGGCGAACGGGTGCTCGGTCTGCCTCGCGAACCTCGAACGAACGAAGCTGAGGGTAAGCAACGGTGAAGGAACACGCTATGGGCTCAGCCTCATCATGAGAACCCGCTACGACACCCATCCGCTGGTTGACCAGGCCCGCGCCCTGGGGCCGATTGTCGAACAAGGCCGAGACGAGATGGACCAGCAACGCCATCTCACCTCCCCTGTCGTTGCGGCCATGCAAGACCTCGGAGCGTTCCGTATGGCCGTGCCTGCCCAGCTCGATGGCCCGGCGCTCGACCCGATGACCCAGGTGGCCGTCGTCGAGGAGCTGTCACGGCTCGACGGCTCCGTCGGCTGGTGTGCAATGATCGCTGCGGCCGGCTCGTATGTATCAGGCTTTCTGGCACCCGACGCGGCCAGGCGCTGGTTCGGCCCCGCTGATGTCTGCCTCGCAGGCCAGCTCGCCCCAACCGGACGCGCCGTTCGCGTCGACGGCGGCTACCGGATTAGTGGCCGGTTCCGCTTCGGAAGCGGCAGTGGGCACGCGACCGCGCTTATCGCCAGCTGCCTCGTCGTCGATGACAGGCACGACGGTGCTCCTGTCCGCGACGAGCGGGGGCGCCCCGAGATCCGCTCGGCCTTGCTGCGGCCTGACCAGGTGACAATGATCGACACCTGGCACACCACAGGGTTGTGGGGCACCGGCAGCAACGACTACGAGGCGCACGACATCCTCATCGCTGACGAGGACAGTTGGAACCCTGCCGGCGCCATGCGCCGCACCGAGCCGCTGTACCGCTATCCCCCGCTGTTCCTCGTTCCCCACGCTGGCGTGCCGCTCGGCATCGCCCGTGCCGCCATCGACGCGCTGATCGAGGTTGCCGACAGCAAGGCCTCTGCCGCTCTGGGCGGACGCGCCAAGGAAGGCCGAGCGCTAGCCGACGAGGCCCAGTGTCAGGAAGCCGTTGCGATCGCCGAGGTCAAGCTCGGAGCGGCGAGGGCGTACACCTACGACACCGTCGCCGAGCTGTGGGAGCTGCTGGAAGCCGACGAGCGTGTGCCGCCAAAGCAGCGGGCCATGTACCGAGCGATGATGACATACGGCCACCAGGTGGCGAAGGAAATATGCGTCTCACTAGCCGACATCGGGTCAACGTCGTCGATCTTTCACGGTGAGCCGCTGCAGCGGTCGCTGCGGGACATCCTGACCGCTTGCCAGCACCGCATGGTGCACCCGAAGCTCTATGTTCCGGCCGGCCGAATCCTGCTCGGCCGAGATTCGGGCGACCCAATGGTGTAGCGCGGGCGCTGAAGGCGCGACGGACGGTGATAGCGCTAACGGCGCTGGATTCGCACGACGAGCACCGACAGCGACGCCAGCACTGCGGCCATGCCCGCCATCTGATAGCCGTTCACCGGTTCGTCGAGGAACATCGCGGCCAGCGTGGTGGCGATCACCGGATTCAGGAGAAACAGCAGCGAGACCAGCAGGAGTGGCGTGTGGGCATGAGCCCAGTTCACGAGCGTATGGCCGGCCCCGGGGATAATCACCAACGCTACGAGCCACAGCCAGTCGGCTCGGGGAGCGGCGAAGCTCTGCCCGCTTAGCAGAGCGATAGGTAGAACGACGATGCCGGCCACGATGGTCAACACCGTTTGCAGCTCGAGCGCTGATAGCTCGGTTCTGGCCCGTTTGGTCACCACCAGGTAGGCGGTCCAGAAAAGGATGGCCAGGAGGGCGAGGAAGTCGCCAAGTGGACTCCACACCGGGGTGATGGAGCTGCCGTAAACCACGGTGATTACACCGGCGATGGCAACTCCGGTGATAGCGGCGTCCGATCGATAAACCCGCTCGCCGAACAGTGGGCCGACGACGAACAGCGACATGACCGGCTGGATGGCCCCGATGACCGTGGCGTTCGCCACTGTGGTCAGTTTCACCGCCGTGTAGAACAGGGCGATGTTGGCCCCGAACAAGAGTCCGGCTGGCCAAGAAAGCCGAAGCGCTCGGCGGGTGAGCCGACCGCCCCGCAGGTAGAGGATCACGGTCAGTCCGATGGCCAACCAACCGAACCGGTGTGCGGCGAGGGCCAGACCCTCGACGTGTATGTACTTGCTGAGCGGCGGGGTGGCCGACAATACCGTGACCGCCAGAATCGCTACCGCCGGGCCAGCTGCATTGCCGGTGGGAATGGCACCGCTTGGGGTTGGGCCGGTCCCCGATGGCGGCGTCGGCTGGCTCTGAATTGAACTCACCGGCGAAACCTATCGCCAAATAGGCGGACGACTCGAAGCAGATTGACCCGCCTAGCTAACTCGGAATGCGGTTTAGGGGACGTCGATAACGTCGCCCTCGGGCCCTTCGTGGTGAGGATCGGGCTGGTGAGCAGCCTTGACCGGCTCGCCTCCGACCGGCACCGTACGCTGGAGGAAGTCGATCACCGACGTCGAGAAGATGTCGTTTCGGTCGCCCGCCACCATGTGGGCCGCACCAGAGACATTCACGTATTCAGCGTGAGGACACATGGCGAGGAAGAATTGTGCTCCCTCTTCGCTGAGCACGTCCGACAGTCCACCTCGGACCAGTAGCGCCGGGAGGTCGAGATTGCGGGCACACGCTTCGAGCCGCTCTTCCCGCTTCTCAAGATCGCGCCGACCGAGTCTGAAGTTCGGGTCCCAGTGCCAGTGATAGCGGCCGTCCGCTCCGAGCCGGACATTTTTTGCCAGGCCGTCGAGGTTCCGGGGTCGTTTACGGTGCGGCTGGTAGTTCCCGATGGCTTCGGCCACCTCTTCCAAGCTCTCGAATCCGTCCGGGGCCTGGCCCATAAACTCTTGGATCTTGGCCGTGCCGGCCTTCTCAAGCTTCGGGCCGGTGTCGACCAGCACCAGAGCGGTGCAGTCGATGTGGTCCTCGCCGATCGTCACCAGGCTGACGCCTCCGCCCATCGATGCGCCGACCAGCACCGGCCGTGCGCCCAGCTGTGCGACTACCGCCTTCAAATCCTGCACCATGATGTCCTGGCCGTACTGGCCGTCCGGAGCCCAGTCGGAGTCACCGTGGCCTCTGGCATCTAGCGCTACCGCGTGGTAGCCGACAGCGCCAAGTGTCTCCCCTGCGCCCTTCCATGCGTGGCGGGTCTGCCCGCCTCCATGCTGGAGGATGACAAGCGGGCCGTCAGGATCGCCCCACGAGTCGCCAGCGATCGTGACCCCGGCGGCGCCCTCGAATTGGTGCATAGGAGCGGGAGCTCCCGGCAAACGTTCCCCTGCGCTCATCGATCTTCCTCCACCGGTCGGCAATAGATTCGAAAGCTAGCCAGCAATTGCCGGGAGCGCTAGTTCGGCGTCGAACAGAAGTTCCATCGACCACGAGTAGAAGTTGGTGTTGCAGGAGGCCAACTGTCAGGCTTTGTATATGCGCCATGATGAACAAGTACGTCTGCTGAAGCAGTTGATGGCCCACCTCGACTCGGGTACAAACGTCGATGCTGGCGGGATGCGGAGGCTCCCCACTGCGACGTATACCGACCTTGCGCAGGCTGAACAGGAGCGGGAACTGTTCTTCCACCAGACACCGCAATGCCTCGGCCTGTCTCGCGACCTAGCCCAGCCTGGCGACTTCCTGACCACAAACGACCTCGGGATACCGATCCTCGCAACCCGCGACGGTGACGGAGTCTTCAAGGCTTTCGTCAACTCGTGTCGGCACCGTGGGGCGCTGGTCGAATCGGAAACACATGGCAACAAGCGTCGATTCACCTGCCCGTTCCACGCCTGGAGTTATGACACCGGCGGCGCCCTCGTCGGCCTTCCGAAAGCGGACCACTTTGGCCGCGTCGACAAGGAATGCCTTGGCCTCAAACCGCTGCCAGCCGAGGAGCGACACGGGCTGCTGTTCGTGCACCCCGACCCGGATGGCGAAATCGATCTCGACGACCTGCTTGGCGAGTGGTTCAACGACGAGTTCCCAACCTGGAACTTCGACACCATGGTTCCAATCAATCGAGACGCCTACGACACTGCCTGCAACTGGAAGCTGGCGATGGACACCTTCGGTGAGACCTACCACTTCTCGTCACTTCACAAGGACACGCTGATCAACTCGTTCCACGGCAACGTGCAGTGTTATGACGACG